>JBBRTY010000161.1:0-9741 GCA_038248285.1 Aggregatilineales bacterium | reverse complement strand
TATCGAGTACCATTTCATGGTGGTCTGCACGGGTAGGTGAATAAATACAAGCGAAGCGACCAATGGGGAGGGGGCGCTGACCGAAGGTCAGACGGGGTGGGGATTATCAAATCTGCTATTCATTGAATTTGTCCTCTTTCGACTTTGCAACAGCCCTGTTGAGGATTGGTTTTTTAGGGGCGCACCCTGCTTAAGAACGCGCCCACTTGATCGATGAGGTACGTTAAGTCCGTTCCGCCAAAAATGTATCTTGGGCGGCATATGCCAATTGGGCGGCATAATCGGTGTCGGGATTGAGCGTCTCGCGCTCCCACGCCACCGTCCGGCGGATCGCTTCGTCGGTCGTCACCAAGGGCACATAATCCAATTCGGCACGGATACGGGCATCGCTCGCCGCTAAGTGGACGCGCAGATCTTGGTCGTCGCGCAATGCTTCGGGCAGGTCGGCATTGGGGGCGGTCACGATCTCGCCTTGCCAGCCGAGTGTTGCTTTGACCCTCGTCACCCACTCTAGCAACGGCGGCGTGGACTCGCCGAGGTTGTAGACGCGCCCGCTTGCCCGATCATCCAAGATCGCCCGCGTGATCCCCTCCGCCACATTGTCGATATAGCCGTAGGTGGAACGCCACGCCGCCGCATCGCTGCTCATCACCATCGCGGGACGCCCGTCGATCATCGGCTTGAGATAGGGCGTCAAGCGGCGGGCATAATCGCGCTCGCCGTATACCATCGGCAGACGCAACACTGTGCCGGGCAAGGCTACCGAGGCGAGGGTCAATTGTTCTGCCGGAATTTTGTCGTAAAACCAACGGGGATCGGTCTCATCTTTCAAAAAGGCGCGGTAGGGATACCAGACGGATCGCAAGGGGGACTCTTCGGTGATCGGATAGTCGATCAAGTCGCCGCCCTCAGTGCGATACAATTGGTTGAAGGGCAGATAGACATCGATACTGCTGATCATGACGAAGCGCCGCGCGATATCGGTGAAGGTGTCGTGGATCACACGCACATCGGCATCGGTGATCACCATATTGTGCAGCACGACATCGGGCATGAATGCCGTAAACGCCGCCCGATGCTCTGCCAGTGCCGATTTGTCGCCGGTAATCACGGTCACACCCTCCGGCAAGTCATCAGAGGTTTGTCCTCGGTTGACCAACATCACCTCGTGCCCCAATGCCAGCAAGCGCCGCACAGTCGCCCGCCCGATGAACCGTGTCCCGCCAATTGCCACAATGCGCATAGGTTCCCTCTTGTCAGTTGATATTTATTCAATGGTCGAAGAGTATACAACATTGGATGTTTTTTTGAAATATCTCACGGGTGAGAATTGTGAAGGCATGAGTTATCATGCCCCACAATGTGCGTTGCGCTGATTTTAGAAACCGTACCCAATGTTGCCAGTGAGGACCAGTCGTCACCCATGTCCCAAAATTTGCTCATCCGCCTCGTCACCAGCTTGATCGCGATGCCGATTGTTTTGGTTCTTTTGCTGGTTGGAGGTCTCTGGTTTGCCTTGCTGTGTTATGCCGTCGTCCTCATTGGGACGCTGGAATACGCCATGATGACGGCGCACCATCACTGGAATGCAACAGTGGGGATCAGTATCGGGATGGCGTTGGGGGTGTGCGTGGGCATAAGTATGCAATCCGCCCCGATTGCGGTGGGTGCCTTGGTGGTGGGTACTTTGCTGTTGGGCGCGGGGGTGGTCGCCTCACCACCCGATGCCATGCGGTCGGTGGCGACTCGGTTTGGCACGCTGTGGTTGCTGACCCTATACATGGGCGTGATGGGCGGGTGCGCCATTTTGCTGCGGCGGGACGATGCCGGCTTGCTGTGGTGGTTGCTCATGCTGACGACGACTTGGGGCATGGATATTTTTTCGTATGTGGGGGGACGCGCTTATGGCAAACGTCCGTTAGCGCCGCAATTATCGCCCCACAAGACGGTGGAAGGCGCGATCACGGGGGTGGTCGGTGCGGTGGTCATTTCGGTCTTGTTTATGGCATGGTTTCGCGTGGTGTCGCCGGTATCGGTGTTCATCACGGTGGGCGCGCCGGTGGCGGCGCTCCTCGGTGACTTGCTGGAATCGTGGGTGAAGCGTCGCTTCAATGTCAAAGACTCGCACGTTCAGGGTTTCAATGTGCTGCCGGGGCATGGCGGCGTGCTGGATCGCATCGATAGCCTGATGCTGGTCATTTTGTTTTGTTTCGTGGTGGTGGCGGGGGCGGCGCTACTGGGGGTTATGGCGTAGGCGCGGGTGCGTTTTTTACCCTCATTTCATGGTATCATTCAGAACAGATGGTTCATCCTTCAACCCGCCCAAACACACGGTGAAGTGCCTGTATGACGATTGAACAGTTCGTTGAAACGTGGTCTTCTAGCACTTTACGCGAGCAAGCCGCCGCGCAGAGTCATTTTAATGAATTGTGCCAAATGGTCGGGCACCAAACCCCGACCCAAGCCGATCCGAAAGGCGACTATTTCACTTTTGAACGGCATGTCGCCAAAGAAGATGGGCGGCGGGGGCGGGCGGATGTGTGGTATCGCGGGCATTTTGCATGGGAATACAAAGGCAAGCACAAGAACCTTGATGCCGCCTATCAACAACTGTTGGCGTATAAAAGTGATTTGAACAACCCACCCCTGTTGGTGGTGTGCGATTTTGAAGAATATCGCATTTATCCCCAGTTTGAAAATATGAGCGGCAAGCCGATTATTTTTCACAATGCCGACTTGTTGAACTACGACAGCCGCCGCTTTATCGAGTGGCTGCTCGTCAGCCCTGATAAATTTAAGCAGTACCTCATTGAGGAACGCGAACAGCGCGAACGCTTGACCGCCGACCTCGCCCGTGAATTTGCCAGTCTCGCCGACCTGATGCGTAAATACGGGGATGGCAAGGGCGAAACCCAATGGCGACCGATGCAGGTGGCGCGCTTTTTGACGCGGATTTTGTTCAGCTTATTTGCCGAAGATGTGCGCTTGCTGCCCCTTGTCGAGAAGAGCAGTGTTTTTCGCTATATCGTCGATACCGCCGCCCATGATCCGGTGAGCTTTGTCGAGGATCTGCAAGGGTTGTTTGTGGCGATGGACGGGCAACGGCAACGCTTTATGTCGCGCTTGATCCCGTTCTTTAATGGCGGCTTATTTGCCAGCCAGCCCGACGAAAACGGACGCCCCGAAGTCCTCGATATCACAGTGCTACCCGGTTCGATTGATTTACTGAAAAAATCCAGCGATGCCAATTGGCGGCAGATCAACCCCACCATCTTTGGCACGATGTTTGAGCGCGCCCTTGACCCCGCCAAGCGCGCCCAATTGGGTGCCCATTACACCAGTGAGAGCGATATTATTTTGCTGGTCACGCCCGTGTTGATGGCACCGCTCAATCGGGAGTGGCACGCCATCCAAGCCGAAGCCGAAACCGACATGCAGTTGTTCGTGAGCGACGATGCCACCGCACGGGCAAAAAATGCTGCGCGTGAACGGTTGGTCGCCTTGCACGACCGGATGATGACGCGCTTGGGGGGCACCACTGTGCTTGATCCGGCGTGTGGGTCGGGCAACTTTTTGTATGTCTGCTTGCGGCTGATGAAAGATTTAGAAGGGCGGGTGCGCGCCTTTTTCAAACCTTTAGAACTGCCGTTTCGCGATGTGGTCACGCCGCGCCAGTTGTATGGCATTGAAAAAGACGAATTTGCGGCGACGTTGGCGCGGGTGGTGGTGTGGATCGGGTATTTGCAATGGCGCTTCGACAATGAAGGCAAATTGACGGTGCGGCACCCCAAGCAAGCCCCGCGCCCCGATGATCTCGACGTGCCGATCATTCGCGATCGGCTGAGCGCGGATGAGCCGGAACACATTTTGTGCGCCGATGCGATTTTGCGCTATCGTGACGACGGCACGCCCTATGAACCGGACTGGCAAGCGGTCGATGTGATCGTGGGCAATCCGCCCTTTTTGGGAAGTTATAAACAGCGGCAAGAGTTGGGCGGCACCTATTTGGATAGCCTCACCGCGTTGTATAGCGAACGGGTCACGGCGTCGTCCGATCTCGTCTGCTATTGGTTTGAAAAAGCGCGCCATCAACTTGAGATCGGCAAGGTCAAGCGGGCGGGCTTGTTGTCCACCAATTCGATTCGGGGCGGTGCTAATCGTGAGGTGCTGAAACGGATCAAGCAGAGCGGCGATATTTTTTGGGCATGGGCAGATCGCGAATGGGTGCTAGAAGGCGCGGCGGTGCGCGTGTCGATGGTGGGCTTTGATGCCCGTCAAGAGACAGAGCGCAGTTTAGATGGCGTCACGGTTCCTACCATCAATAGCGATCTCACCACCGCCACTGATGTGGTGACGGCTGTTCGCTTGCCCGAAAATGAGCAAATGAGCTTTATCGGACCGCAAAAAGATGGACCGTTGGATATTCCCGACAGCCTCGCCCAAACTATGCTCACCGCCGTAAACACTTCAGGACGAGACAATCGCGACGTGATCAAGCCTTATCTCAACGGCAACGACATCGTGCAACGTAGTCGCAATTATTGGATCATTGATTTTAACAGCTACTCTGAAGAAGATGCTAGGCTTTACGCAGCACCTTTCGCATATTTAGAGCAACACGTCAAGCCGATTCGCATGAAAAATAATGACGCTCAACGGAAGCGCAATTGGTGGCGTTTAGGGCGTAGCGGGGACGATTACCGCCAAGCCACCCTGAATTTAACCCGTCAGATTTTCACACCGAGAGTCGCAAAGCATCGGGTGCTTGTGTGGGTGGAAAAGAATGTGTTTCCTGATAGCGCTACCGTCGCCTTCGCCCGCGATGACGATTATTTCTTCGGCGTCCTGCACAGCACCCTCCATGAGTTGTGGTCGCTGCGTCAAGGGACTTCCCTTGAAGATCGCCCCCGCTATACGCCCACCACCACCTTTGAAACCTTCCCGCTCCCCTTCCCGCCGCGCACCGAAGATTTCACCGATCCGCGCGTGAGGGCGATCAGCGCGGCGGCACAGGCGCTCCACGAGGAACGGCAAGCGTGGTTGACCCCGCCCGATCTGATGGCGATGGGGGGGACAGACCGCGCCTTAAAGGATCGCACGCTCACCCATTTATATAATGCCCTAGAACGGGTGCGCGCGGGCAATGGCGGCAGCAAGGAATCCGCCGCCGCGCAGTTTGCCCCCCGCCTTGCCCAGTTGCATGATGCCCTCGATCTGGCAGTGTTGGCGGCGTATGGCTGGGACGATTTGATGGGGCAGTTGCGCACGCCCGCTGGGGATGATCTGTTGTTGGGGCGCTTGCTGGCATTGAATTTGGCGCGGGTGGGGTGACGGGCGGATAACCCCTCATCACCCTATCACCTACACCGATTGACTCCCATCGTCATATCTTCTATAATCGAACATCTGTCCTTAACAAAAGCTCAACTAGGAAGAGTGACCGTCTATGGCTCAGGATAAGATCGTTGTGCGCGGCGCGCGCGAACATAACCTGAAGAACATCGACGTCGAAATCCCTCGCAATCAATTGGTCGTCATCACCGGTTTGTCGGGTTCTGGCAAATCGTCGTTGGCATTCGATACGATTTTCGCTGAGGGACAGCGGCGCTACGTTGAAAGTCTAAGCGCCTATGCGCGCCAGTTTCTCGGTCAATTGGAAAAACCGGATGTCGATCAGATCGAAGGCTTAAGCCCCGCCGTCTCGATTGATCAAAAAGGCGTCAGCCAAAATCCGCGCTCCACCGTCGGCACGGTCACCGAAGTGTACGACTATATGCGCCTGTTGTGGGCGCGTATTGGCATCCCCCATTGCCCCGTGTGCGGACTGCGCGTAGAAGCCCAGACCGCCCAACAGATCGTGGATGAGGTCAAGCGCTTGCCCGACGGCACGCGCATTCAGTTGCTCGCACCGATGATCAAGGGGCGCAAAGGCACCCACGAAAAAGTTTTTGAGGATGCCCGCAAAGCCGGTTTTGGGCGTGTGCGCGTCAACGGTGACGTGCGCGAACTGGATGAAGAGATCAAGCTGGATCGCTATAAGATTCACACCATCGAAATTGTGGTGGATCGGCTGATCGTGCGCCATTATGACGATCCAACGTCCGAAGAGGCTAAGAACGCCGAGACGCGCTTGACCGACTCGATGGAGACGGCGCTGGAGATGGGCGGCGGCGTCCTCACCATCAACAATATCACGCTCGATCCGCCGGTCGATACCGTCTATAGCGAACTGTTGGCGTGTGTGAACGGGCACGGCAGCTTGCCGGAGATCACCCCGCGCACGTTTAGCTTTAACACGCCCAGCGGCGCGTGTCCCGATTGTCAGGGCTTGGGCTTTCGTTTGCAGATCGACCCGACGTTGGTGGTCCCCAACCCAGATCTGAGCTTGGGTGGCGGCGCGATTGCCGGCAATGGCTGGAATACCGAAGACTCGAATTCGTGGTCGGGCGGCATCATGCGCACGGTCGCCGATCTCAAAGAGATACCGTTTGATGTGCCCTGGCGCGACTTGACGCCAGCGCAGCGGGATGTGTTTTTGTATGGCATCGGCAAAGAAAAGATCAAGGTGCGTTACCATAATTCCAGCGGCGACGCGCGCGAGTACATGACCACCTACGAGGGCATCATCCCCAACTTGGAACGCCGTTACCGCGAGACCACCAGCGATTACATGCGCGAGAAGATCGAAGAAGTGATGGCACAAGTGCCGTGCTTGACCTGTCACGGCAAGCGCTTACGCCCCGAAGCGCTGGCGGTCACGGTGGCGGATCAGTCGATCCAAGCGGTGACGTTGCTGCCGGTCGTCAAACTGGTCGATTGGGTGGATGCGTTGCGCGGCAAGAACGGCAACCCCGCCTTGTTGAGCGACCGCGATAACCAGATCGCCCATCAAATTTTGAACGAGATCGAGGCGCGGGTGAACTTCCTCAACGATGTCGGCTTAAGCTATCTGAGTCTGTCGCGCTCGTCGGGATCGCTCAGCGGGGGCGAGGCACAGCGTATCCGCCTTGCCACCCAAATCGGTAGCCGTTTAACGGGCGTCTTATACGTCTTGGATGAACCGAGTATCGGCTTACATCAGCGCGACAATGCCAAACTGATCCGCACCTTGATGGAACTGCGCGACTTGGGCAATACCTTGCTGGTGGTCGAACATGACGAAGAGACCATGCGCTCCGCCGATTACCTGATCGATATGGGGCCCGGCGCGGGCGAGTTTGGTGGCTATGTGATTGCGGCTGGCACCCCCGAAGAAGTGATGCGCAACGAGAACAGCATCACGGGGGCGTACTTGTCCGGTCGGTTGCGGATTGAGGTGCCTACGACGCGCCGCGCCGGCAACGGCAAATCGATTGTGGTGCGCGGGGCGCGGGAAAACAACCTCAAGAATATCACCGTCGAGTTCCCACTCGGCAAACTGGTGTGCATCACGGGGGTGAGCGGTAGCGGCAAAAGTACGCTGATGGTCGATATCCTCAATCATCGCTTGGGGCAGGTGATCAACGGCAGCAAAGAACGCCCCGGCGCGCATGACACCATCGACGGTATCGAGCAAATCGACAAGATCATCAATATCGATCAATCGCCCATCGGGCGCACACCGCGCAGCAATCCCGCGACCTATACCAAGCTGTTTGATCAGATTCGCCAATTGTTCGCGGATATGCCCGAAAGCAAGATGCGCGGCTATACCGCCGGACGCTTCAGCTTCAACGTCAAGGGCGGGCGCTGTGAAAAATGCGAAGGGCAGGGGCAGCTCAAAATCGAAATGCAGTTTTTGCCCGATATTTATGTGACCTGTGATGTTTGCAATGGGGCGCGCTACAATCGCGAGACGTTGCAAGTGCGTTACAAGGGCAAGAATATCGCCGAAGTGTTGAGCATGACGGTGACGGAGGGCGTACAGTTTTTCGCCAATTTGCCGTCGCATATCAACAAGTTGCAGACGTTGGAGCAGGTCGGCTTGGGCTACATTCGCATCGGGCAACCGGCGACCACGCTCAGCGGCGGCGAGGCACAGCGTATCAAGCTGAGCCGCGAACTGAGTAAGCGCGCCACCGGACAGACGCTCTACATCCTTGACGAGCCTTCGACGGGGCTGCACGCCGCCGATGTGAAGCGCTTGATCGAGGTGTTGCAGACGTTGGTCGATAACGGCAACACGGTACTGGTGATCGAACACAACCTCGACATTATCAAAGTCTCGGATCACTTGATCGATATGGGTCCCGAAGGCGGCGACGCGGGCGGGGAGGTGGTGGCGGTGGGCACGCCTGAAGAAGTGGCGGCGGTCGATGCCAGCTATACCGGACAATTCTTGCGCCCCGTGTTGGCGCAACAGGCAGAGGTGGCTGGCTAGGGATCAGGTGGGGGGGCGGTGCGTGACTTCACCTGTAAACCATGCCACAGCGCAAAAAAGGGTGGGCGCATCGTGTGATGCGCCCACCCTTTTTGCTTTCGCAGGGACGCGCTTTAACTATCGCCGGATTTGCCGAAGTTGGTCGCCAGCAACGAGAAATCAAGGATGTTGACCAGCCCGTCATTGTTAAAATCGGTCAAGGCATTAAAGCCCTGCTGTCCGGTCGATTTGCTGAATGCCGTTGCCAGCAACGAGAAATCCGTGACACTCACGAGGTTGTTGCCATCGGCATCGCCTTCCCACAGCGTGTTCGTTTGGGTGCTGTTTGCCCCTGGCAGAAGCTCCAGCGTGAACACCCGCGCCAGCGCGTGCGTCCCCTTGATCCTGAACTGATACGTCCCCGTCGGCAGGTTGGGGATGGTGAGCGATCCATTCTGATCGGTCACGAAATTCTGCGTCAAGAGGGGCGTGCCGCCGCCCGCCGGCAGCACCGACACCTGCGCCGTGATCACCCACGATGCGTGCGGCGTCGGGTTCGCGCGTCCTTGCAGCGTCAGCGCCACTTGCAGCGAACTGAGTGCCGCCTCAACCGCGCCGATATCGACCGTACCGCCGTTGATGCGCGGGAAGCCTGCGCCGCGCTGGTCCGTTGTCAGCGCCGCCCCTGTTTGATCCAATGCGTCAGCGTTGAACCCGCCATTGATCGCCGGACTATTGGGCAGGAGCGCATGAGTCTGCGTCAGTCCACCGTTGCTGGCGAGCGGTAACAACCGCGGGTCAGCAAATATCCCGTAGGTACCGGTAAATCCACAGGTACTAGCGTCTTCCATGTTGTATGCGTTGATACTCCGCGTGCCGCCGCTGAACAAGCAGTTTCCACCGATGTTCTTGGCAATGATGCTGTTGCGGATCGTCAGTGTGCCGGCTTCCTGCCAGATACCGCTACGTTCCGCGTTCGGGGCGACGGCGGTGTTGTTGGTGATGGTCGTTTGGATAAAGAGCATGTTGGGTGCCGTGTCGTAGCTGTCGATCGCGCCGCCGCCGCCGCTGCTCCCCGTGCCAAGCGCGCTGTTGCCGGAAATCGTGCTGTTGATCACATGCAGCGTGCCGCCGGCGTTGGCGATGCCGCCGCCATAGTCGTTCGCCGTGTTGTTGATCACCGCGCTCTGGTGCAGCGTGACGGTGTTCACGCTGTAGATACCGCCACCGCCCCTGGTCGCCGTGTTCGACTCGACCGAAACCTCAGTCAGACGCAGCGTTCCGTTGTTATAAATGCCGCCGCCAAGCTCAGCGAAGCCGTTGGTCAGCCGCACTTGGTTGAGCGTCAGGTTTGCGCCCGGGTTGACGTAAAAGAGTCGGAAGTTGGGCGTGCCGCCCGCGCT
>JBBRTY010000160.1:0-9750 GCA_038248285.1 Aggregatilineales bacterium | reverse complement strand
GATACCGACCTGCGGTCGGACGGGGTGGGGATGTACTTTCGTGATTCACTGAGTTTGCTCTCGGCGGATCACAAGGGGCTTAGTCGCCGCTTTTGTCCTCAACGATACGTAAAATAGACGCCGACTGGGTACGCACACGGCGACTGATCTTGAGCGCCAATTCCGCGCGCCGCAAATCAAGCTGTGCCGCCCGATTTTGCTCCGGCGGGACGCCTTCGCGCATCATCTTGGCAGCGTTATCGCGGGCAGCTTCCATCGCGGCTTCGTCAATTTCAAACGACGAGTCCGCCAAATCCGCCAACACCACGACCTTATCGGGGCGCACATCAACGACACCCCCATAAATCGCGAAGCTCTCTTGACCACGCCCTTTACGGACGATCAATTCGCCAAAGGTGAGCGTCGTCAACACGGGCGCATGATTCGGCAACACGCCCATTATCCCATCAGTAGCGGGGATGAGGATCATATCGGCTTCAGGTTCGCTGAACACAATTTTTTCTTGGGTGACAATATCAATTGCAATGGGCATGACGTTTTCCTTTGTGCTTTTCACGAGGTGGCGCACAGACGCCACCCCGACACGTTCTTGACGTGGACGCCCCGCTTATTTATCGGATTCTTCATACCGGGCGAGGACATCTTCAATCGCGCCCGCCAGCGTGAACAATTGCTCTGGGATCATGTCTAGTTCGCCATCAAGGATCATCCGGAAGCCACGAATGGTGTCCTTGACCTTCACATAACGCCCTTCACGACCGGTAAACTGTTCCGCCACCTTCATAGGCTGGCTGAGGAACTGTTCGATCTTACGCGCGCGCGACACCAGTAGCTTGTCGTCGTCGCTCAATTCGTCGATACCGAGAATGGCGATGATGTCTTGCAGGTTCTTATACCGTTGCAACACTTCTTGCACCTGACGGGCGGTGTTGTAATGCTCTTCACCGACGATCAGCGGGTCAAGAATCTTGCTCGTCGAAGCCAACGGATCGACGGCTGGGAAGATACCGCGCGCGGCAATCGAACGTTCCAACGCAATCGTCCCGTCAAGGTGCGTGAACACCGCAACCGGCGCAGGGTCAGAATAATCGTCGGCGGGGACATATACGGCTTGCATTGAGGTGATCGAACCGGTCTGGGTCGAGGTGATGCGTTCCTGAAGTTGACCCATCTCATCCGCCAGCGTCGGCTGATAACCGACCGCCGAAGGCATACGACCCAACAACGCCGATACCTCGGCACCTGCCAGCGAATAACGGAAAATGTTGTCGATGAAGAGCAACACGTCGCGCCCCTCATCACGGAAGTATTCCGCCATCGCCAAGCCCGACAACGCCACGCGCAAACGCACACCCGGCGGTTCGTTCATTTGACCGAACACCATCGCCAATTTCGGCAACACGCCCGCTTCTTCCATCTCATAATACAACTGCGTGCCCTCGCGGGTACGCTCCCCCACGCCCGCAAACACCGACAAACCGGAGTGTTCGGTCGCGATGGAGTTGATCAATTCCATGATGGTGATGGTCTTGCCGACACCAGCACCACCGAAAATGCCCGTTTTGCCGCCCTTGGTCATCGGGGCGATCAAGTCGATCACTTTCAAACCCGTTTCAAAGACTTCAACGCGCGTCGTCTGCTCTTCAAAGGTCGGGGCAGTGGCGTGGATCGGGCGGCGTGGCGTTTCTGCGGTGATGGGCGCGCCGAAATCGACAGGACGACCCAACACATTGAAGATACGACCTAACGACGCTTCACCGACCGGCACCGTGATCGGCGAGCCTGTGGCGAACGCGGCGACGCCACGTTGCAACCCATCCGTCGTATCCATCGCAACGGTACGAACAGAACTTCCACCGAGTAGCACTTCGACTTCGAGGATCAGGTCGTCCTGACCCTCACGCGGAACACGGACAGCATCATAAATATTGGGTAGCTCACCGCTGTTGAACTCGACATCGACCACCGCGCCGAGAATTTGGGAGATACGCCCCTGAAATTCAGCCATGCTGATTCATCTCCTATAACAAATGGGTACACATTAACGGGCGCGGCATTACGCCTGCCGTCCAGATCCGAGTTCATCTTGGAAGCGCTTCAGACCGTCCATGTCGCCGCGCAGCATAAACGCCGCTTGCTGACTCCATGTCGTCAACGTCGGCGAAAGTCTCATGCCGGCGGTTTCAATCGCTGCGCGCAATTCGCCTTCGGTGGCTGTGGACAGCTTCGCGAAGGTGTCAATACCCGCAGCAATCAGGGCTTTTTCCATCTTGGGACCAATGCCTTCGATGATTTGCAAGCCTGCCGACTTCGGGACAACCGCCGATGGGGCTACGGTTGCCGGTTTTGCCGTCGCGCCGTTGCCGTTACGAGCCGGCACCACGCCCGTCGGCTGAATGATTAATTTTTCCATCCGCGCTGCTTGCAAAATGGCTGCCACTGCCTTGTCCAACGTCGCTTGCAGCGCCTCGGCACCACCCACGATATCGAGGATTTCGGACGTGATACCCGTCTGCCGCGCCTTGTTATAGACGAGCGTTAGGTCTTCCACCAGTTCACTGGCGTTTTCCGAAGCATTACGCATCGAGACCATACGGGCGGAATGCTCCGACGCTTGGCTCTCTAGGATTGCCTGATACAACTGCAACAGCGTGAAGCGCGGCACGATCTCATCCAAAATCGCGGTCGCACTCGGCTCAAATTCGTAATCTGCGACGGTCGCACTCATTGGCGGAACATCTTTGATGAACTCCGCCATCGCCTGATCCTCAGTTTCGTAGGGCATCAAGGGCAACAAGCGCGAAACACGCGGTTGTTGAGTCAGCGTATTCACGAAATCGGTATAGGCGATAAACACTTCATCGACTTCACCGCTCAAAAACGCTTCGGTCACCAAGCGCACAATGGGTGAAACAAAGGCAATCGTTGGCTCGGACGGGCTGGGAAATTCCGCCGTCACATCTGCGCGTAAGCGCAAAAGTGAATCGCGTCCCTTGCGTCCGATGGTGATATATTTTGTGGGCAACCCGATACGCTGTTGGAAACGGCGTGCCACACGGGTGATATTGGTGTTAAAAGCACCGGCGAGACCGCGATCCGACGTGACCAACACGATCAGGATACGCTTGACTTCCGGGCGGGGCGTCAACAACGGGTGCAGCGGTGTGCCTCTGGCAGCAGAACTTTGGACGTTGAGCAAAATCTCCCACGCCTTTTCCGCAAATGCCCGGCTGGCAAGCACATACGCCTGTGCCTTGCGCACGCGGGAGGCGGAAACCGCCTCCAACGCGCGCGTGATTTGACCGATATTCTTGACGCTGCGAATGCGATTCTTTACTTCGCGTGCTGATGGCATCTAGCGGACACTCCTTCGCTATAGGTGTCTTAGACCCAAGCCGCGTTATATTCGACAATCGCCGCGCGCAACGCTTTTTCGGTGTCGTCACTCACGATTTTCGTCGTTTCGATGACATCGGCGACGGCGGCATACTGCCCCTGATAGGCGCGCAGGAAACCCGTCTGCCATTCACGGATACGATCCACTGTCACCACATCCAAGAGACCGCGCGTACCGGCATACAGCAACGCGACTTGCTCCGACAACGACAGCGGTTGGAATTGAGGTTGCTTCAACAGTTCAGTCAAACGCAAACCGCGATCCAACTGACGTTGGGTTGATTTGTCGAGGTCAGAACCGAATTGGGCGAACGCCGCCAGCGAACGGAACTGCGCCAGATCGAGACGGAGACCGCCCGCAACCTTCTTCATCGCTTTCGTTTGGGCGTCACCACCGACTCGGCTCACGCTCACACCGACGTTGATAGCGGGGCGGGTACCGGCGTTGAACAATTCACCTTCAAGGAAGATTTGACCATCAGTGATGCTGATAACGTTGGTCGGGATATATGCCGACACGTCGCCCAACAAGGTTTCGATGATCGGTAAGGCGGTCAAGCTGCCACCACCGCGCGCCTCGCTCAATTGCGCGGCGCGTTCCAGCAAGCGGCTGTGCAGATAGAACACGTCGCCCGGGTAGGCTTCGCGACCCGGCGGACGGCGCAGCAACAGCGACACCTGACGATACGCCCAAGCGTGCTTGGACAAGTCGTCATACACCACTAGCGCGTCTTTGCCGTTTTCCATGAACCATTCGCCGATAGCACAACCGGAGTACGGGGCGATATATTGCAACGCCGCCGCGTCCGATGCCGTCGCAGTCACGATCACGGTGTAATCCATCGCGCCGTATTGTTCCAACGTCGCCACCAAACGGGCGATTTCACCACGACGCTTGCCAATCGCGACATAGATGCAAAACAGATCCTTGCCTTTTTGGTTCAGGATCGCATCAATTGCCAACGCGGTCTTGCCCGTTTGACGGTCGCCGATGATCAACTGACGTTGACCACGACCGACGGGGGTCATCGCGTCAATACCGATGATGCCGGTTTGCACCGGACGACCAACATTTTGACGCTGCATCACGCCGGGGGCGATCCGCTCGATATTATAAAACTCCGTCGAAGCAATCGGTCCGCGCCCGTCAATAGGCTCGCCGAGGGCGTTCACGACGCGCCCGACCATGCCCATGCCGACCGGAACCGACGCGATACGACCGGTAGGACGTACTTCGTCTTGCTCTTGAATGCTGTCGTATTGACCCAGAATGATAACGCCGACGTTATCTTTTTCTAGGTTAAAGGCGATACCCGCTTCCCCGTTGGAAAAGCGTACCAATTCGCTGAAGCGGATGTTATATAGACCGGAGACGCGCGCGATACCATCGCCCACTTCTTCGACATACCCGACTTCAACCGACTCAACCGTCGGATTGAAGTCTTGAACCTGCTTCAACAGCGACTCAAACATGTTGTTGGAGATTTCCGCCATCCTGCGTCTCCTCAAAAAGCTGCACAAAAGTCTACAGGGTGAACCCAAAGTGTCATCACAAAACGACACCATAAGACCGAACTAAAAGCACTCAATCACTGCTACGGGCGCTGCACCACAGCCGACCACTGCCAAGCTGTGAAACACAACGAGACCACATAACCAACTCACGTAAAAAAAATACTTCACGCGAATTTTAACCGATGAATTCTGCTAAGTCCACTTTTATCTCTATAGTGTACCAAAATTTGTGAAAACTTCCACAAGTCTGTTTTCTTCCTATTCCTGCTCGTTGCCCAATTCCACCGACCGCCGATAGGCGGCATGAACGGCGTCCGAAATAACGGTGCGCAACCCGCCTTTTTCCAGTTCATAGATAGCTTCGGCAGAGGTACCGCCGGGGCTGGTCACTTGATTGCGTAAAACGGCTTGGTGATTGCCGGATTGCTTGGCATAATCCACCGATCCGCGCACCGTCTGCAAGACCAGTTTTTCGGCATCACGGCGCGAAAAGCCCATATGCACCCCGGCATCGATCAGCGCTTCCATGAACAGAAACACGTAAGCGGGACCGGTCCCGCTGAGCGCCGTCGCCATATCAAGGTATTTCTCATCATCCATATAGATTTCTTCGCCCAGCGCGCCCAACAACGCCTGTGCTTGACCCCGTTCGGTTTCCGAGACAACTTTGGTCGCCGTCCACACGGTGATCCCCGCGCCGATCTGTGCCGGGGTGTTGGGCATAGCGCGCACAATATTGGGGTTGCCCAAGCCATTGCTCAATGTTTTGATGCGCACCCCCGCCAAAATACTGACCACCAGCAATGGTTTGCTGCCCACGCCAGCCAATGACTCAAACACATGCCCGATCACTTGCGGCTTGGTCGAAACCACCAAGATATCTGCCCCCTGCGCGGCGGCGGCGTTGTCGTGCGTCACCTGAATGGCATAGCGTTGCTGTAATTCCGCACCGCGCTCGTCGCGCGGGTCAGCAGCGACAATCTGCGCAGGTTGCAGCAAATCACGGTCGATCAAGCCTTTGATCATCGCTTCCGCCATCACCCCACTACCGATGAAAGCGACTTGTTTATCCTGAAACATCATCATTCCGCCTCTTTCTGCCCCTGCTCAGTACAAACAAACCCACAACTAGCGCGCATAGGGATATTCCACCTGCCACGACGCTCTGGCAGTCGCCAACCGATCCCGTTGGACTTCGACCCCAATCCCCGCTCCCTTTGCGACAGGCAACCGACTGCCCTCCGCCAGCACGAACGCTGGTTCGCTGATATCTTGCGCAAAATAACGGTCGGTCGCGCTGATGTCACACGGCAAAGTCACGCCCGGTAAAGAAGCAAATGCGGTATTTGCCGCACGCCCAACGCCGGTTTCCAACATGCCGCCCACCCACAAGGGCGCACCCGCTTCGACACAAACACGGTAAATTTCGAGGCTTTCGGTAAACCCACCCACACGCCCGGGCTTCAAATTGATGATCTTACATGCGCCCAGTTCCAGCGCCATACGCGCCGCGTTCGCCGTCAAGATGCTCTCGTCCAAGCAAATGGGCGTCTTCAATTGGGGTTGCAATTTGCTGTGTTCGTAGATGTCGTTATACCCCAATGGTTGCTCCAACATCAGCAAATCCAGATCATCCAACTGCTTGAGGTGTTCGGCATCCGCGAGCGTGTAGGCGCTGTTGGCGTCCAGCATCAGCAAAATAGCGGGGAAGCGTTCCCGCACTGCCCGCGCCAACGCCACATCCCAACCGGGAGCGATCTTCAATTTGATGCGTCCATACCCCTGTTGCACCCGCTTGTCGATAGTCGCGATGGTATCCTCTATCGACGGTTTAATGCCAATGCTGACGCCGACAACGGCATACCCACGCGGATCGTTGCCTGCGGGCAAATGCGCTGCGAACAATTCCGCTAAGCTCATATCGTTTGCCTTCGCAAAGGCATCCCAAACCGCCGCTTCGACGCCATGCTTCGCCAATGGGTGCCCACGCACGGGCGCGAGGATCGGCTTCACTTCCGTGGGGTCGCTGATAGTCTTATGCAGCAAGCGCGGGATCATAAATTCGCGAATCACATGCAGCGCGGTGCCCATTGTCTCGCTGCTATAACCGGGGTCAATCTCAACAGAAGCTTCGCCCCAACCCACCACCCCTTGACCTGTAACCACTTCGATCAAAATGGCGGTCTTGAAGGGTTCTTCGCCAAAACTGGTTTTGAGGGTCTCGGCAAGCGGCATGGCAATTTCGTGAATCTGTATTTGTTCAATGTGTATGCTGTTCATAGATGACCTTTGTTAAACGAGGCGGCGCACATCAAAAACAGGCAGACGCCGAATGCCCGGAATTTCCATCACCAATCGCTTTAATTTAACGCTGCCGCATCCACTTGCGGACCGTTATAAGTCAACAAATAAAAAGCCCGATCCCGCCCGTCATGATGCGCCCGCAAAAAATCCGTGACCATATAGCCGCGCGCATACAAGCGTTCAAACCATGTGCGAATGTGCATCCGCCATGCCTGCGCCAAGTCAGCGTGATCCCGTTCGAGCGCGGGGTGATTCATCGGGATTTCTAGCAATCCGAGCGAAGTCGCGGGCATCGCGCCATTGTCATTGGGCAGCAACAGTCCTGCTTCATTCACCATCGCTGGGTTGATGATCACGGTATCCGCCGCCAAATAATTCTCCAACGTCAAGGCGGCGCGCGTGCCAAATAAGCGTTCCTCGACGCGGCGATTCGTCACCCACCACTCCACAAGGAGGCGATCCGACGATCCTGACCGCGCCAAGCCGGTATCCCCGCGCGTGCCATAATAATCGGCACGAAACGATGCGCCAATAGCACCCAGTTTTCGCAAATTGAGGTGGGCATTTTGGGAGAGCAGGGGGTCAAATGTCCAGACGATCAGTCGAATCCCTTGCGTGATCGAGATTTCGCGTTGTGCCAGTTTTAGGCGATAGGCGATGCCCGACCCGCGATATTCCGGCAAAACCACCATCCGCTTAGACAAGATTTGTAAATTCGCCATCGCCGGACGGCGGCTGTCTTCCATCGTTGTCCCCAAAAAGCCGACCAGCACGCCGATGGCTTTTTCGCCATCATATGCCACCAAGACATGCCCGCCAAAATTCGCCAGCGAAAACAACATATGTGCCGGAATAATTGCTTCGGCGGTTGCCCCCCAATAGGTTTTTTGCAGCTCGACAACCGGTCGCATCTCGTCCATCGTGCGCACGGGTCGAATCTGAATAGCGGGATCGCGTTCTGTACTCATCCGATAAATTCCCTTTCCGGTTGTCCTCAAATCTTCACAGGGCGACGCAACGTTGTGCGCAACACTTCCAAACCGTAGCGACGCGCGTGCATGTACGTCAATAACGTGTCTTCAAACCGGCGCGGATGAATCCCAAAGTGGCGATACAAATTGCCGATGTGCGCCGTTTTGTTGGTCGCCAACAAATCGAACCATTGCCCAGTCACCAAAGAACGGGGCAGCACACGGCTGTAAACCGTCGTCAACCAGCGCAGTGCATAAGGTGGAATCGGCACAATCGTCCTCGGTGTGCCCGATACCCGCATCACCGTCCGAATCAAATCTTCCAGCGTGATGTATTCAGGACCGCCGATCTCAATCATGTTGTCCACCGAATTCAAGCTGGACAAAATTGCCACCAATGCCGAGACCAAATCTTCAATATAGAGGGGTTGTAACGAGACCTCACCCTGCCCCGGCATCAAATAGATGAGAGGCGTCGCACGCAGTTGCATGGCGATGTAATTCACAAAAGTATCATCTTCGCCAAAGACCATCGCCGAACGCAAAATCGTATACGCCAGCCCGCTCGTGCGGATGACTTCTTCGACCAAGCCTTTCACCCGCAACAGTGGGTATGCTGCCGACGGCGACGCCCCTAAATGACTCATGGTGATGATGCGCCCCACGCGCGCCGCCCGCGCCGCAATCACCAAGGCGCGGGTGCCATTTAAGTCGATGCGTTCCAGATCACGCGGGTGTCCCCACCATTGCGCGCTCTCTAAATGAAAAATCACGTCCACCCCCGTGACCGCCTGAAACACCGTCTGCTCGTCGAACAAACTACCGATCCTTATTTCGGGCATGGCGTCTTGCGCCCATGGCAAATGATGGCTGCGGCGTTCATCCAGCAAACAACGCACACGGCGTCCTTCTGACAGCAACCGTGTGACCAAATGCCTGCCAATAAATCCGGTCGCGCCGGTGACAAGAATCAAAATCGCCCCTCCAAACGTGAGGAGCGATTATAACACAGGGTGCAACTCTAGCCGCCTATCCCGCAAACTGGCGAACCAACGCCACCGCCCGCCCACGCATCGCATTGTCGTTCATGGCTTGCGTGATCGCCGCTGCAAGTCGTTCGGTAGTCAATTTCTTTTTGGGGATCGGCGCGGGCCCCACCCCTAACATCAGCACTCGCTGCCCCCAAAACGGTTGATCGCCAAAAAACGGAGTGATGATCGACGGCACCCCCGCCCGCAACCCGGCAGCCGTCGTCCCCGCTCCGCCATGATGCACCACTGCCCCCAGCTGCGGAAACAGCCAACTATGCGGGATTGACGCGATCATGTGCACGGTTTCGGGGAGATCGGCTTGGCTCATGCCCCCCCACCCCGACGCCAACACCCCCCTTTGTCCAGACAGTGCCAACGCCTTCAACACCAATTGGGTGGTCTCTTCAGGATTGCGGTTCGACATGTTGCCAAAACCGATATATACCGGGGGCGCACCCGCCCGCAAAAAGTCCACTACATCCACAGGCGGCACCCAATCCGTCGCTGGATCAAGGAACCAATACCCCGCCACT
>JBBRTY010000159.1:0-9812 GCA_038248285.1 Aggregatilineales bacterium | reverse complement strand
TTCATGCCTCCCTATTTATTTTATTCTGTTTCTATACTTGAGTAGTCACGTTGATTGATTGAAAACGTCCGCTGCCGTTTGTGCCAGACTTGTGTATCGAGATTCAAGCGCCGGAACAGTCCGAAAAAACGCTGATCGAAAAGGCGACACACTTCTTGGCACACGGCGGGCGGATGATGTGGATCATTGATCCCGACAAAGGCATCGTCAAGTGGCTAACGCCGAGCGAGCGGCGATTGCTGATCGGGGACGATGAGATGTTGCCGGGCTTTGAAATCACCGTGAAGGCGCTGTTGGGGTGAGGGCTTCCGGCTCACACGGTAATCACGCCCTGTTCGATCAGCCATTGCACCGATTCCTGAACCGCTTGCAGGGACGTATAGCGCGGTTGGTACCCCAGCAACCGTTGGGCTTTGGCGATGCTGGCGTTAGGGCTATGCGCGATGTGATCCCACGTCATCGACCAATCACGCTCTGGAACCTGCTGGCAAAACGCTTCCCAACTGAGAAAACTCAAATTCGCCTCTTTGCCAAACCAGCCCGCGACGGAGTCGGCATAGCCCCGCAAGGTGAGGGCAGCGGGCGAAACGACATGGAACGCTTCGCCCACACTGAGGCTCCAGCATTGCAGGGCGCGCATGAAGGCTTGCGCCACATCATCCCCATGCACATGATGCACTGTTTCCATGCCGATATTGGGCAACAAAAGTTCTTCGCCCCGCGCCAATTGCTGAAACACGTTAGGGTTGCCATTCCCTTGCGGATTCACGGGATGATGCCCCGGGCCGACAATGTGCCCCGGATGTAACACGGTGACGGGGAAACCATTGCGCCGTGCTTGATCCAGCAAATAGGCTTCAATCGCTGCTTTTTGTCCGCCATAATCGTCCAATAAATAGGGGTCGATATCGGTGACGGTGAGTTGATACTTGGGAAAAGGCTTGCGCGGCATGTCTTCGGTGGTGGGTTGTTGCACGGGGTAGCCATGCACCCAAATGGTGCCACAGTGCAGAAAATGCTGAACGTGTCCGGCTAAAGCTGCCACGATCTGTTGGGCGCTTGCCAGTGTAAAGCACACCATATCGATGACGACATCGGGCTTAAGCGCGGCGATTTGCGCGCCAAACGTCCCGTCTTGCTCGGCTGGGGTGCGATCCATGTGAACCGATTGCACTGCGCCCCATGCGGCATTGGGCAGATAGGGCTTGCTCTTGCCCCGTGTAATGTTCACAACCTCGTGTCCGGCTTCGACCAAACGCGGCACCAGATACGTCCCGACATGCCCACTACCGCCAATTATCACCACGCGCATCGTATGTTATCCTTTTCATGAAAGTGTTTATAAGAGTGCTTGATCGAACGAGTGCAGCAACCCGTAAGCCGCGCCAATGACCCCGGCATTCAAGCCCAATTGGGCGAGGACGACCTGGATTTGCGCTCCGCCTTCGGTGTACTGTTGCTGTTGCAGCACTTCCCGCACAGCGGGCAAAATGAACGCATGGCTTTGCATGACCCCGCCGCCCATGACGAAGAGTTCCGGCGATAAAATATTGATCAAGTTGGCGATCCCCGCGCCCAACCTTAGACCCGCTTCGCGTAGCACCGTCAGAGCCATCGGATCGCCCTGCTGTGCGGCTTGACCCACCATGCGCGCGGTGATCGTCTCGACATGCCCTTCTGCCAGTTGCCATAAGAGACTATCGGGCGTGACGCGCGCTTGGGCGAATTGGGCGATTGCCGGACCAGAAGCGTACATCTCCCAACAGCCACGCCGACCACAATAGCACGGCAACCCATCATAATGAATGGACTGATGCCCGACCTCGCCCGCCAAAAATTGCCGTCCCCGATACAACCGCCCGTCAAGGATCAACCCGCCGCCGATCCCCGTGCTGACGGTCACATAGACCATATGGTGGGTGCCCCGCCCTGCGCCACCGTGAAATTCTCCCAGTGCGGCGGCTTGGGCATCGTTGAGCAGCAGCACCGGTTTCTGAAAGGCGTCAGTCAATACCTGAACGATGGGCAAATTGTCCCAGTTGGGTAAGGTGAATGGGTTTTGCACGAGTCCGCGTTCAATATCCAGCGGGCCCGTACAACCCATGCCAATCCCAAGGATGGCTTCCCAAGGGACCGCTGCTTGGGCGACGACGCGCTCAATCAAGGCTTGCAAACGGCGCATCCCGTCCTCGGCACCGCGCATCGAGAGCGTTTCGATGGTTTCTTTGGCGACCACCGCACCCGTGATGCCATTCACAATAGCGGCGCTCATGTTCGTACCGCCAATATCAATGCCAATGGCAAATTGTGGAAAATCGCTAGCCATGAGTTAGCCTTTCACCGCGCCAGAGGTCAAGCCGCTGACGATGAAGCGCTGAAACAGCAGTACCAGTAACACCGGGGGAATCAAGGCGAGCATGGCGGCGGCGGATTGTGCCGGATAATCGGTGGCGTTGCGTCCGGTGAATTCCGCCAGCGCGATGGGGACGGTCTTGGCGACCGGCGTGCTGGTGAACAAGAGCGCATAGAAAAACTCGTCCCACGACAACAAAAACGCAAATACCCCCGACGCTACCAAACCGGGCGCGGAAATCGGCAGGATGATGCGCCATAACAACCCCACGCGCGAACAGCCATCGACCCGCGCGGCGTCTTCTAGTTCACGCGGAATCGACTCGAAGAACGTCACCATAATGTAAATGACGAAGGGCAAAGTAAAGCTCAGATAGACGAGGATGAGCGCGGTCGTGCTGTTGAGCAGCGACGCATCCCGCAAGATGATATATAAAGGGATGACCAGCGAAATGGCGGGCAGCATCCGCACGCTGAGGTAGAGATATAACCCCGCTTTGCGAAAGGGGAAGGTCAGCCGCGCAAAGGCATAAGCGGCAAGCGACCCGAAAAATAGGCTGATGACCGTGACCACACTAGAGACAAAGACGCTATTGCCGAGCGCGAATCGAAAGTTGGTGGACGCGCGCGAGGCTTCGTCCGTAGGGGCGAGGATGTCCAGATAATTTTGGAGCGTGGGCGCGCGTGGAAACCAATGTGGCGGTACGTTCAAAAGTTCGCTGCGCGTCGAAATACTGGACACAAACAACCAATACAACGGCGCAAAAATGGCGAACAGCAAAACGATCATGCACAGGTATAAAAATGCCCGCCCGATTCGGTAGCGCAATTGTGATAGCATGGTCGATCCTCTAAAACTCCGGCTAGTCATTCTTGGAATACAACAGACGCACGTACACCCACGCTAAAACTAAGGTGAAGGCGGATACTAAAAATGACAGTGCTGACCCTTCTCCTACCTTGAGATCGCTAAAGGTTTTTTGATACGTCAGGTAAGAAATCACCATCGTGCCATTGACCGGTCCGCCGCGCGTCATGATGTAGATCAGGTCAAAGACGCGGAAGGCTTCGACCGAGCGGATCACGAGAACGACCAAAATCGCCGGACGCAACAGCGGCACGGTGATGCGCGTGAACTGTTGCCACGCGCTGGCACCATCAATGGACGAGGCTTCGTATAAATCGGACGGCAGAGTCGCCAACGCTGCCGAAATCAGCAGGACGACGAAGGGCACACTGTGCCAAACATCGGCAATGATGACGAGGTTCATCGCCCGTGTCGAATCCGCCAACCACGGGATGTAGCGCTCGATCAAGCCGAATTGAAAAAGCAGCCCATTGAGCGCCCCGTAATCCGCCGCATAAATCCAGCGCCACATGGCACCCGTCACAATCGTAGGCACCGCCCATGGGATGAGAATTGCCACGCGCAAAAAGCGCCACCCAAATAATTTACGCTTTTGTTCGATCAAGAGCGCAATCGCAATGCCGAGGATCAGTTCGATGCCGACCGAGACGAACGTAAAATAGCTGGTGCGCCCAATCGAAGCCCAAAACGCATTATTGCCCAGAAAATCGACGTAATGCTCTAGCCCGACAAAATTAGCACGATTCAGCCGCGCCAGATTAGCGTCATAAAAACTGTAGACGATGGTGGTCACCAACGGGACAAAGATTAAGCCAACGGTGAGGATCAGCGCGGGGACGATGAGGAAGAATGCCAACCGTCGTTCACTGGCTTCCAATCCGCTCACCCGTTTGCGAGGCGATTCCCCCTCTATATTCTGGCTCAGTCCTTGATTTGCGCTCACAGTTTATCCCTTTTTGGCGATGGCAAACACGGGGAGGGGGCACGCCGCGTCCCGAAAACAAGGAACGCGGCGTGGACGTGCTTAGAGACTGTTATTCGTAGTCCTGAGCGACCTCAATAATTTGAGCAGCGGCATCATCAAGGGCTTGTTGGGGGGGTTTCGCGCCGGTCAAAGCTTCTTGAATAGCCAACTGCAAAATGCGCGAAGCTTCGGGATAGTACGGCACCTTGGGACGGACGTTGGAATAGGGGAACTGTTCCGCGAACATCGGCACCGTCACCGGGTTGGCTTCCACCAGCGCGGGGTTAGCAAAGGCGGTTGCCCATGTCGGCAGTTGCAGCGCTGAAAATTCGATTTGAATTTCTTCGCTGGTCAAGAAGCTGAGGAAGCCCCATGCCGCATCCTGACTGGGGGAACCTGCGGTCACAGCAAAACCCATGGAGCCGTTGTTGGTGGAACTTTCGGTCCCAGCATCTAAGGCGGACGCAAAGACCGGCATCAGGCTCATGGCGACGTTGCCCGCCACTTGTGACTCGGCAGGGTCCTGCGCGAGGTTATACATATACAGCCAATTGGTGGCAAAAGCGGCATTGCCCGCCGAAAACACATTGCGGACATCTTCTTCGGCAGAGGTGATCGAGGCGGGGTTGACTAAGCCTTCATTGATCATATCGACCATCCATTGTAGGGTGGCGACCCCCGCCGCATCATTAAACGCGGGCTGGTTATTTTCATCCAAGAACCGTCCCCCATTGCCATACAGCAGGGTGACAAAATCAGGCACGACCGCTTCCACTTGCGCCCATGACCAAATCATGGGGTATTCGACGCCGTTCGCCTTGATGACGCGCGCCATGTCCGCGAGTTCTTCCCAGGTGCGCGGGGGCGCATCAAAACCGGCGGCGGCTAAAATCTCGGTGTTGTAGAAGAAATACTTTTGATCGAGCAGGTAGGGCAACCCATACACGACATCGTTGACGGTGGTGATATCCCACGCGGCTTCAAAAATACCCGCGCGCATCTCTGGCGTAATCCGCTCCGAGATATCCAACACCCAGCCGGCATCGGCAAACGCCGCATACCAAATATCATCGACGAGGATGATGTCAAAAGCGGGCGGATTGCTAGACACAGAAGTGACAATGGTGTCATACAAACCATCGTAAAGGACGAATTGCAATTCGACCTGCACGCCGGGATTCGCTTCCTCGAAGCGAGCGGCAATTTCAGCCAAATCTTCTGGGGTCATCCCTGCTTGATCCATTGCCAGCACATTGAGGACAACGTCATCTTGTGCCGAAACGACGGCTCCACTGAAGAGCATCAGAATTGATGCAAGGGCGATGATGAGTCTGAGTTTCATGGGGTAATCCTGCCTTTTGGAAACTTGACTGAACAAAATTTGAAACTGCGTACCAACGCCGTGGTCGCGCCAGCGGCGTTGTCGCCTATTCCTGAACCGTGACCTTGCTGATATAACGAAACGCGCCGGCTTCATACCCCCGCCTAACCGAAAGTTCGGCGCAAAATAATTGCACTGGGACGATCTCGGCAAGCGGCAGCAGTTCCGGGGAGCAAGTGGGGATTTCGACCCATAGGGCTACGGTGAGCGGGATCGCCTTTTGGCTGATGACCGTCAACTGCCCACCGTGATCAAGGATATCCTTCGCCAGCCTTAGATTCACTTGCTCGGTGCTGTTGCCGCCCATGAACAGCATCCCTGTAAACTGTTCATCGACGAGTTCCAGCGGACCATGACGGAATTGCCCGGCGTTCATGCTTTCGGTGGGCATCTTGATCGATTCTTTCGAGATCAGCGCTGCGGTATTGGCGGACGCCATCGAATGCCCGCGCGCCAGATACTCGATAAAGCCGCTGCTGCCCCACTGGTCTGCCAAGCTCGCCATCTGCTGCTGCCACCCGCCAAGCCGCTGGCGAATACCCTCGGCGACCGGGGTGATGGCGTCCACATCTGCCGCCAACGAAGTGCCAATGATCGCGCTCGTCAAGAGATGGAGGAGTGCCACCGTGCAAGTATAGGTTTTGGTCGAAACGGTGGCTTCCGCGCCAGCCTTCATAAGGAGCGTAAAATCACTACGCTGATCGAGGATGCTGTCGGGTGTATTGGTGATGCCGAGGACCGTAGCATGGCGATCTTGGGCGAGATCGAGCAGGGGCATGAGTTCTGCCGAGCGCCCCGATTGCGAGATCGCCACCAAAAGCGTCGAAGAAGTCACGAGGCGGGACTGATAATGCAATAGTTCTGAGGCTTCGACGACCCGCGCATCCATGTCGTGCATCAACAAGCGGAGCTGGGACGGGTAAACGGCGGAGCAAGAACTGCCCATACCGGTAAAGACGATTTTTTGGAACCTACCCTCAGCGATCTGAGTGAGGAGCGGCTTTAAGTCGTGCAATTGCGTCTGGACTGCCTGTAGGGTCTCCAGAATCACATCTGGTTGACTGTAAATTTCGGCGATGAAGCCATTCATGGTTTTTGATCCAATTCCGTGAGGATGCGCTGGCGTCCAACATAAATCGGGAACCTATCCCCCGGATAAACAGAATCCACAGTTTCGATCAAATCAAAAGACTCAGTAAAGGTGAGGCGGTGTGCCACAAGAACGGCTTGATTTGCCTGCATCGTGAGCCACTTGCGCTCCTCATCGGTGACGATGCGCGCTTCTAGTTCTGCCTCTGCCCATGCCGGATAGATGCCATAGCGCGTGCGTATGACCGTGAATAACGACTGGGTTTCAAAGTTTTCCTGCTCGATATTGGGGAATAGCGTGGGATTGAGATAGGCATACTCAATCACGAACGGCAGCCCGTTGCCAAGCCGGACTCGGTTTAACTGAAAGATGAGGGTGCCGACGGCGATCTGGAACGTCTCGGCGATAGCTTGCGGCGCTTCGACAACGGCTTGCTGGATCACCTTGGAGGTCGGTTCCAAACCGCGTTGCAACAACTCATCCGAAAAACTCATCAAGCCGGAAGCACGCCGAATTTGCGGACGCGCCAAAAACGTGCCCTTGCCTTGCAAGCGATAGGCAACCCCTCGTTTCACCAGTTCATCAATCGCTTGCCGCGCCGTCAGGCGGCTCACTTGATAACGCTCGGCTAAATCACGCTCCGAGGGCAACTGTTCGTTATAAGCCAGCATACCCTCCCGCACAGTTTGGACAATCGCCTGTGCGATCTGGATGTAGATAGGGGTAAAGCTAGTTTTGTTGATCATGTATAGAGAATATTATAAAGTCAACTGGTTGTCAAGTGGTCTATACCAGCTGAAATAAATTTCAGATCACAGTCAAATGGCGCACACGAAATAGGGACAGACAACGGCGCGTCTGTTGATATTGCGCAACGTGAAGTGAAGAACACGTTCCCGCTTTCACATTGTTCTAGGGTTGGAGCGTTGCCCCCAACGGGGCACCTGCCGTTGCCTAGATATTTCATCACTGAGTTTCGCATTGATCGGGTGGCTACTCCGCCGCGTGTTCGGAACGAAGAACCCCGTAAGGCTCACGCTCGAGAACAGGTACAAGTCTACCGTGCGATGGGGATGAGTTATCCCGACATTGCACAAGCCATGAGCTTGAGCGTCGGGACGGTCTGGAATTATGCGAATCGAGAAGGGTAGTGTCTAGTTGCCGTGCTTCCTAAAATCGGAAGGATTGAAAACCCGTCAGGTATTAATAATGTACTCGTCGGGCGCAACTCCGATCCCAGTTACATAAAGCGGGGTAGTGCGTAAACTTGCCTTATCTTGTGGTTAAAGTGTACGCCGTTTACAATCCTTATTTTGCGTATTAGCTACTCGCTATTTCCTCAATATAAGCCTGAATCTCATCAAATTCGGAATAGTGGGTATTCATTTTAAGTACACGCTGATAATCCAAGATAGCATTCGTTCTATCATTCAACTTTCTATATGCAGAGCCCCGATAATAATAAGCATCCGCTATGTCTGAATTTAAATATCCGTTGCTATTTGACAAGTATTCATTAAAGTCAAGAATTGACTTCTCGTAATTCCTGTTTTTGAAATACGCCATCCCTCGGAGTCTAAAAGCCCCAATTCGTTCATGATGTTCTGCATTCTTGTCAATAATCCATGTGAAATCGTTAATCGCTCCGTCAAATTTTTCCAATAGGAGCCTTACTTTTGCTCTAGCGTAGATTGCCCTAGCAAATATAATTATCTCGTCCCTAGCAGTAAGAGAAATTGCCGACGTAAAATCATTTTCGGCATTTATATAATTATTTATATTTATATGCAGCCTGCCTCTTGTATAGTAATAACCTTCGTAGTCTGGCATCAATCTAATTGCCGACGTAAAATCGGCAATTGCATTTTCTATATTGCCCATTTCTTCAAATGCTAGACCTCGATAGGAGTAGAAGTTAGAATCGTCAGGATAGAGATTTATCGCCCGTCCGTATTCCAATATTGCTTGTGGGTAATCTAATCGATCACAAAAAAAATCTCCTCGTCTCAAAAAAATGTAAGGTTCTTCAGGGCGCAGAGCAACAGCTTTGTCGAAATTTTCAAGAGCAGACTCATAATTACCTTGGCGCCAGTTTTGGTCTGCAAGTTCCAAATAAAACCAATAATCATGTTCGGACATCTGGGCTATCTCCTTTTGATTAAATCGCTAAGAAAGTTGCCGACTACAATTCTGATTGCTGTCGGCAACCTATTCATTACACTATAAATAACTGACACCATTCATTATACAAAATTATTTTTTATTTATGGTACTGTGCATAATTGTGGGTTGCTAATGCAAGTTGCTGCGGATGGGAAAACTATTTGCGGCGCATACACGACAGCCCCTCCAGCTACTACAATCAATGGTATCCCCAAACACAAAAAGAATAACTCCGACAATATTCGTGATCCTTCGGAACTTCCTGTCGAAATATTACTTCCTCTTCCATAAGGACTAGGTGGTTCAGGGGCAGCCACTGGGGGGATATTAAGAATTGATAATGCGTTCCGTTGTTGGCGCGCAGGAACTGCTTGGTTTGGGCTGTGCCGACTCGGTCTTAAATCAGCCACATTAACCGCTAACCACTGCCTTGCATAACCTAATAAACGCGGGTTATCGGGACATAGGTGATCTCCCCTACCGCTTCCCACTAAGCGATCTCTTCCCCTGTTCGACCAACATTCAACGAGCTCAGCTAGTGAGCATAAACGTTGTTGAGCTTGGTCTATATGTCCACTCCAGTTTCCAGAGCATCTGGATGGAAGGGGACCTTCTGGAATATCCCTTCCCGTAGCTATTTCAAACATAAAACAATTGTCATTGAGCATAGCATAAACTCTATCAGCTAGATTATGAACACCTTCAATCATGTTGAAAATTTCATTCTCAAAATCAAGACAACTTTTGCCTTGAAATTTGCCGCATCGACTCTCTGGACAGTTTGCTTGCATTCCACTCGGATCCATCAAGTTGACAACATTCCCCTCGACCCAACTGTACCCATTCAAACTCATGGGACGCCCCATCAACCCCTCAAACGGATCGCGGCTGACGAACGAGCCGATCCCCGGACGGTAGTGCCGCACGCGTAGATAGAGTAACCCCGTTGCCGTGTCGAACTGTTCGCCCGTGAACCCGTAGTCCGTTTGAGCCA
>JBBRTY010000158.1:0-9926 GCA_038248285.1 Aggregatilineales bacterium | reverse complement strand
GCCGCCGTCTCAGCGTCTCAGCGGGGTGCATTTCAAGTGAGTGTAAATTCTCCGGGAATTTCCGAGTTGAGTTCAAAAGATGAACACCGACAAAAAACTTAAAAGACTGCATACTCGAAAATATGAGCTACCGAACTGTTGAATTCCGTAGCCTAGACGTCCCAAACCTGCGCGGTTTGTGGAGCGCGGCACAAGTGCCGAGGGTGCATTTCACTTTGGTGCATCGCTATGATTTCATAACAGGTAAACGGGCGGATATTCGGCGCGGCGACGCTTGGGGTTGGGGATTTTTCCACGAGCGCCTAATCCGCCCCTACATTTACGTTGATGAGACGATAGGCGTTGACAACAAAAAACAAACCCGCCCTATTGTGGTTAGGTGCCCGCAACGGAGATCGTTGGTGGGGCGGATTAGGCGCTTGTCAAATGTTATCAACTCACATTGTCCCCGCGCCGAATATCCGCCCGTTGAAACCCCACATTTCCCCCGGTACCATGACGAGTATATTTTGCACTAAAGTGAAATGCACCCCATGACTCATGCCTAACACGCCCGTACCCTCCACGAAAACGTCCTCATCATCCCCGTTTAACTTTGAGTTGTATTTTTCCGCTTTAGAGGTTCTTTCACCTTGAGAAAACCATCATCTTTGCAATTCTTGGGCGATACTTCTGAATTCGCGCTACACTCTATAGACTGGCAATAACAACCTCACAGGCTAACCCCATGACTCATGCCCAACACGCCCGCACGCTCCACGACTCCGCGATCATCATCGATGGTCACAGCGATATTTTGATGCCGATGGCGGATCAACGTCTCGATCTGGCGGTGCGCTTTGATCTCCCGTCGCCCGATGGGTGGGAGCCACCCGTCGGCAGTGCCCTCTCCAGCCTCGCCAGAGACTTGGGCTTTCCCGCTCATGCCGCCTATTTCGGGACGACGGGGCACTACGATATCCCACGATGGCAAGCGGGCGGCGTCACAGTGCAGACCTGCGCGATCTATCTGGAGGATCATCAGTTGGATCGCGCCTTACAGCGTGGTTCTGGAGATGACATGGGCGCTCCATCAAGCTGTACAAAATAACCCCGCCTTGCTCATGATTCGCACTGTCAGCGATATTCACCGCGCTAAACGCGAAGGCAAAGTCGGGCTGCTGCTGTCGTTTGAAGGCTTCGAGGCGCTCGGTCAAGATTTACGCTTTCTCGATCTGTATTACCAATTGGGGTTGCGTATGGCAAGCCTCACGCATATGCGCCGCAACCTGTTTGGGGATGGGGCACATCATGGCGTGCGCACGGGCGGACTGACCACACAAGGGCGCGCCGCGATCCAGCGCATGAACGAACTCGGCATTGTGGTTGATTTGGCGCATATCAGTGACGAAGGTTTTTGGGAAATTCTCAGCTTGGCGAAAGCGCCCCTCGTCCTGTCGCATAGCACCCCGACCATGTTTGACGATCCGCGTCGTGCGCCGGCGTCCGGCGGCATGAATCCGTATTCGGCGTTGGTGCTGCCCCGTGACCGCGCCAAGTTGGAGGCGATCCGCGACAACGGCGGCGTGATCGGCATCATCTCGTTTGGCAAGGCGACGCTCGAAGGCGTGATCGCCGATATCGAGATTGCTGTCGAAGTTGCGGGCGCGGATCATGTCGGCTTGGGATCAGATTATTATGGTCTCGCCTTCGCGCCGACGGGCTTAGAGGATATCTCGAAACTGGGGCGCATCACCGAGATGTTGGTTACGCGCGGTTACGCCGATGATATGATCCTCAAGATTTTGGGTGGCAACTTCCTGCGTGTGTTTGAGCAAGTGTGGAAAGAAACATAAACTAGGGTAGGATGGGGCATGATCAACCATGCCCCATGCTCATCACAATCGCTCGATGATCGTCGCGGTCGCCATGCCACCGCCACAACACATCGTCTGCAAACCATAACGCTTGTTGCCCAGTTCTAGGGCGTTGATGAGCGTCGTCATCAGGCGCGCCCCGCTTGCCCCCAAGGGATGACCGAGCGCAATCGCGCCGCCATACACATTGATTTTCTCCATCGGCGCTTTCATGTCGCGGTGCCACATGGCGATCACCGCGGCAAACGCTTCGTTGACCTCAAAAAGGTCGATGTCGTCCATCGTCAAGCCGGCACGCGCCAAGACCTTGCGCGTCGCCGCGACCGGACCCGTCAGCATCAAATGGGGATCACTACCCACCGTGACCATGCTCACGAGGCGGGCGCGGGGGGACAAGTGCAGGGCTTCGGCTTTTTCGGCGCTCATCACCAAAAGCGCCGCCGCGCCATCGCTGATTTGGCTGCTGTTGCCCGCTGTCGTCACGCCTTTGGGGGTGAAGGCAGACTGGAGCGCCGCCATTTTTTCTAAATTGGCATTGGGGCGAACGCCTTCATCGCTCGTGACGGAGATCGCCTCGCCCTTGTCATCAACCCCCGTGATTGGGAAAAATTCCCGCTGAAAGACGCCCTGAGCGGCGGCTTGGGCGGCTTTGCGGTGGCTGTCATAGCCGATCTGATCGACCACTGCGCGCGTCACCTGCCAGCGTTGCGCGATCTCATCAGCGGCGGCTCCCTGCCCAATGATGTTGTGATCGGTCATGATGCGGTCGGTGAAGGGCGACCGTCCATCAGTGGGCAAACTACTGCCGAGCGGCGTGCGAGTCATGCTTTCGACCCCCCCCGCGATCACGACCTCCGCTTGCCCGCTGGCGATCATGCCCGCCGCCAAATGAAGCGCTTGCTGGCTGCTGCCACATTGAAAATCAATCGTCGTGGCGGCGGTCTCGACCGGCAGACCGGCATCCAACACGACATTGCGCGCCAAGTTAAATGTTTGCTCCGCCACTTGGCTGACGCAGCCCATGATCACATGATCGATCAAGGCGGGGTCGATAGGCACCCGCTCTAGCAGCGCGTTGAGCGTCAACGATCCCAACTGCACTGGATGATGGTCGCGCAGCCAGCCGCCGCGCCGACCAATCGGCGTGCGCATGGCGTGGACAATGACAATATCTGGCATAAGTCGTCCTAATCCTATATTTTAATAATCCCGTACCGCCTTCATTATAGCCCGCTTTTAAATATGGCTAGCCACCCCTGCCCGCACCATAAAATCGCGGATGTATGCTAACAATGCCGCTTTGACCTCGTGCAGCGCCAGCGGCAATGCCACAAAATCTGGTCGCCCCGGCAACGCCATCAAGCCTTTGACGAGGGCGATGCTGACGAGGGCGCACAAGTGGCGCTGGTCGTCCGAAAGCGTCGGATAATGCAATGCCATGACCGTCTCGACCTGTGCGACGACGGTTTCGTGCAATGCCGCCGTCGCTTGTGCCACCTGCTGCGACAATCCGGTATTCATGAACAACGTTTGGAAACCGGCATGACGCCCCTCAAACGCCGCGATGCGCACTTTGATCGCAGCGGCACGGTTGTCGTCCGCCAAAGCGACCCGTGAATTGGGGTTCCATACGCGCCCGTTCGCCACCACCGTCGCCGACACAGTACGCTGGTTCCAAGACAATGGCTACCTCAATGATATTGCTGCTCTGCGTAAATCGGCATAGTCCCGCCCCCTTTAAGTCTCCATTAATATTATATAGTACAAAGGTCAGGGGTGATTTTATCCTAAATAGGGTCGAATCACCCTTGCGTCATATAACCATCGGTTACGGGATTTGTTTTATTGCGGTAGAATATTTGCTATATCCTCTGTTACAGGTGGGGCGGGCATCATGGGGCTTGAAATCCGAAAGGTGGTATCGGCGGCTGACTTGAAACAATTCATCGAGTTTCCGTGGATTGTCTACAAGGGTGATCTAAATTGGGTGCCAAATTTGTTGTCGATTCGGCGCGCCCAATTTGACAAGAAGAAAAATCCGGCATGGGACTACATGGACGGGGAATATTTTCTGGCGTTGCGCGATGGGCAGGTGGTCGGCACCATCGGCGCGGTGATCAACCATCGGCATAACGAGTTTCGCAAAGAACGCACCGGCTGGTTTGGCGCTTTTGAAGTCCTTGACGATCAAGAAGCCGCGACCGCGCTATTGACGGCTGCCGCCGATTGGGTACGCGGGCAGGGCTACCCCAGCATTCGCGGACCGCAAACCTTCACCACGCATGAGGAAACAGGGCTGTTGGTGGATGGCTTCACGCCCCCAATTTTGTTGATGCCGTACAACAAACCCTACTATGAACGCCTCATTTTGGGTGCCCAGTGGCAGCCGATTCTGGACACCTATAGTTTCACCATCACTGCTGAGGAAGCTAAAATCCGCATGGAGGGACGCTTGGAACGGCTCACTGCTTCTGTTCAAAAGCGCGGCAAAATCACGATTCGCGGCATTGACCGCAAGAACCTCAAACAGGATTTTATGCTGTTCAAAGAATTGTACAACGCCGCGTGGGATGACCATTGGGGCTTTGTGCCGATGACTGACCGCGAGTTGGACGCGCTGGTGGAGTCTTTGGGGGCGTTCTTCGACCCGCGCTTGGCGTTCTTCGCCTATGTCGAGGGTGAACCTGCCGGTTTCATCCTCGGTGTGCCCGACTTTAACACCGTGTTGCGCCTCGCCTATCCCCGCCCCAACGAGCCGGAACCGATCACGATGATGAAGGCGCTCTACCACTGGAAGCTACGCCCGGCGATTGAGTGGGCGCGCGTACCGCTGTTAGGGGTCAAAGCCGAATTTCGCGAAAAAGGCGTGGATATCCTCCTCTATTACGCGGCGTTAGAAGCGATGTTGGCGGGGGGGTACAAACATGGCGACTTCGGTTGGATTTTATCGACCAACACCGCCATGATCAGCGTGGCGCACAACTTTGGTACGAAGATTCACAAGACCTATCGTTACTACGAGCAAAAACTCTAGCCCTAGAAAGTTTTCAGGTGATTGATTCATGTCTCATATCCTAATCGTTGATGATGAATTCTTGACAACCGAGATGCTCTCGACATTTTGCAGCATCATCGGTCATCAAGCGACCGACGCCTATAACGGTCACGACATGTGGAGCAAGTTGCACTATATCGCACCCGATGCGATCCTACTGGACATCATGTTGCCGGATGCGAATGGCTTAGATTTGTGTCGCGACTTGCGCGCCGACCAGCGGACTGCGGGGGTGCCCATCATCATCATTAGCGCTCATGCGCCGCCGATGAAAAAAGAAGCGGATGCCGCCGGAGCCGATGCCTATTTGGTGAAGCCCGTCAGCTTGCAAAGTCTGCGCGAGGCGCTTGGCAAAGTTGGGATTTCCCGCGGGTTAGCCGCCGGGCGCGAAGCCGATGCGGGCTAGTCCCGCGTCGGGTGCCGCCAGCAGATGCGCGGTTGCGTGTCCCCCCCCAAAGGAATTTCCTGCGTGCCTAGCCCGCGCTCAATTGATCGATGACCCCTTGTGCTGCTGCCGCCGCGCTTTTTTCGCCGAGCAGCACCGACACCAACGCCGCTTGCATCGCCCGTCCGATCACCCCGCCCGCCGCGTCATTTAACGGTGCCGTCGCATTGATCACAAGGCTGTCTACGAACAACCCATAAGCCGGATCAGCGATCTGTCGCAACGTCGTGCGCCCAGACGGGATCGCGGCGATAGCTTCGGTATACAGATGGTGCCGTTCGACATCAAACAGCCAATTGAGAAAGCGGATGGCTGCCCCCTGCCGCCCCGCGTCGGGGGTGGTGATCACCCATACCCAGCCATCCAAGAGCGTGACCGCATTCCCCGCTGCTGTGGGCATCGGCGCATAGCGGATGGGGGCGATGGCTTGTGGGCTGAGTTGCAAATACTCGGAGGAGTTGATCACCCCAGAGAGGGGCGTTTGCCCCAATAGCAAGGGCATATAATCCGCCGAGGTCGTGTATTCCAGCACCTCGGCGGAGATCACATTGAGGGCGAGGGCGCGCTCATAAAACGACAACACTTGCTCCAAAGCGGCTTGGTCAAGCGGGAGCGGGGTGCCGTCGGGGGTGGCTGCCGCTCGATATTCCGCCAAAAACATTTTGTTGAGCGTGTTGGCATCGGTGCCGGGGAACAAGAGTGGTTCGCCGCGCGCTAAGAAAGCGTCGAAAGTCCAGTCGGTATCCTCGGCAGCGGTGGGCGACAACGCCAGATGCTCGACATCCACCGTATAGGGCAAGCCGTACAACTGCTCCTCGATCATCCCTAGCCCCAACACCGACGAGTGAAAATCCTCGGTGATCGAACGGACGCGCGTGGCATCAAGCGGCTGAATCAGCCCGATGTTTGCCGCCGTCACCAAATCCATACGCCGCAGCAAGACGATATCGGGCATGGCACTGGGGGCGACCAATGCCCCCGTGCGCAAGGTTTGGATGATCCCGCCGACATCAGCGGCTTGCTTGAGGCGAAATTCCAGCGTGACATTATCCGCAAACGCCGCAAAATTGCGCCCCCACGCCGCCCGTAAAGCAGCGGCGTCGGTGTTGTCCAGCGGCGCGAATCGTTCTGGTAGCCAGACCGAGAGCATGATGGGCGGGAGGGGGGTAGGTTCGAGTAGGGAGGCAACGGTCGGGGAGGCGGTGGCGCGGGGCGTCACCGCTGGTATCGTTTGCAAGGCGACTACTTCCGAGGCGGGGGGGGGCGTTCCAGAACAGCCCACAAGGGCGACGATCAAAATTAGGACGGCGACAACCATACGCTCACTGGCTCGTTAGATCTACAGAAAGGGCTATTATAATGGGCGAACGCCGCCAACGTCACCCCTATGCCGCCCTACCCGCCCAAAAACGCCACCAACTGCGCCCGCGCGAAGCCATACATCCCCGCCTCGCGGTCTGCCAGCACCGCGCGCGACACATGCGCCCACAATTTCCGCGCGATCATGGCTTCATCGGCATTCACCAGCCGCAACTGCTCCGGCGTCATCCCCACACGCGGCGCGAAAATGTCAAAGGTCTCGCTGACACCCCCCGTCATGATTTGACGGTGGATCAAATCACGCCACCCGATGAGCGCTTGTTGAGGCAAAAACGGCAACCAGTCCCCCGGCGCACAGGCGGCAAGTTGGGCGTTGCGTGCCGGATCGAGCGCGGCAAGGTCGCGCGTGTCCATATGGATCAGCAAAATGTGCAGCATCACAAAACGCTGTTCGCGCGTCGCCCACTCCGCCAGCCCAAATTGGGGCGCGGTGAATTCCTTGGACCAATAGGCGTCCATCGCCAGATGAAAGACATATGCCGCCACAAACGCCCGCTGTGCCGACTCGGTGGGGCGGGCGAGTGCCGGATAACGCGCCAGCATGATCTCCCAAGGGGGCGGCTCAATCGGGCGGTCATAGGTGTAAAAATGGGTATCTTCGCGCTTCAAACTCGCTAAAAAATGCCCATCCGCCACCACACTGCCCAGCAAATAGGCACCCGCGTCGTGTTCCAGCAAGGCGCGCAGGGGCGCATCGACAGCGGGATCGACGAGCGCCCGTTGGGCATAGTGCAGATGGGTAAACGGGGTTGGCATAGGGGCGTTGGCGTCAGGGGCTAGGCTGCAAGCACGAAGGCAGGGCGGCGATATCGCGCGACCAGTCACGGGCGTAGAAGGTCAGGTATTCGTCCACTTGCGATGACCAATAGGCGTCGTCGTGCCCCGCCCCGGGCGTGATCACGTATTCGTGGGCGATGCCGCGCGCGCTCAAGCGGCTGGAGAACAAGCTGAGGTCTTCGCCCGCCGGGTCTTCTAAACCGTTATCAAGGTACATCCGCAGATTCGCCTCTTGCAAGAAGGGGGCATTGAGCGCCAGTTCCAGCGGGTTGGCAAACGACGGGGCATTGTCCGCGTCAAAGGCGGCGGCGTGCCCCCCCACGATGCCATAGATATCGGGGTGCTGCATGGCGGTGCTGAACGCCCAAAAGCCCCCGCGTGAAATACCACCGAGTGCCCGTTGATCGCGGGATTGGATCGTGCAAAAATCACGCTCGACCGCCGGACGCAGTTCGTCGATCAAGAACGTCTCGTAAGACGCAGCGGGTGGGAACGCATCGCGCGTGCCAATCGTGCCCAGCGCGGGCATAACGACGATCAGCGGTGCCAGCGCCCCCCGTTGAATGCCGAGATCGAGCGCGTCGATCAGCCCCAGTTCCGTCCATTGGGTTTCGTTTTCGCCCAAGCCGGGCAACAGGTACACGACCGGGAAGCGCTTTTGCGAGTCGAGATAGCACGATGGGATATAGACGCGATAGCGCAGATTTTCGCCCGCCGAAGCGCTGCGGAAGGTGTCGTAAGGGACGACCTGCCCATTTTGGCTGAGGCACGCGGGCGGCGTCGCGGTGGCAGTGGCGGGACGGGTGGCGGTCGGCGGGAGGGTGGCGGTGATCGTTGGCGTCACCGAGGGGCGCGGGGTGGCGCTGTCGGCGGGCGTGACGATGATCGTCTGCGCCGTCGGGGTGGTCACAGGCGCAAACGGATCACACGCTGTCAGCATCAGTGCCAACAGCGTGATCAGGATCACAGGGGTGAGGTTTATGAATTGGTTTCGCATACGGAGGCGATTATAGCACGAACCGCGCCATTGGTTGAACCCAAAATCAGCAATTTAGGGGATCACCAACACCTTGCCGCTGGACATGTGCGCGCTGTAATCGGCGATGGCGTCTTGGATGGCTTCCAACGGGTAGCGGGCGCGCACCTCCGATTTGTACGTGTTGCCAATATCGGCACAGACCGCCGCCCATGCCCGCCCCGTCGCGCCGACATCGCGCAACCAGTGGCTCAGCCAAAAGCCCTCGATGTGCTTATCTCGGAAGATGAGTTCCCCAATCGGTACCGAGACATCCCCGCCATCCAAGCCGCCATACACGATCAACCGGGAGCGCGAGGGCATGAGGTGGAGAATTTTCGTCCCCAAGCCGCCGCCGACGGCATCCAAGCACACGCGCGCGTTGAGCGTGCGCGCCAACGTTTTGAGGTCGTGATCGAAACCGGCGTCCGCGCTATTGAGGATATGTTCTGCGCCCAGTGCCCGCAAAGTCGCCGCTTGTTCGTCGCGGCGGACGATGTGAATGGCGGGCAGGGCGCGCTCCAAACACAGCCGCGTGATCATCTGCCCCAATGCCGATGCCGCCGCCGTCTGAATGATCGCGGGCGAGTCGGCGGATGTTTCCAAGAGCGCCCACGCGGTCAAGGGATTGACGAGCATCATCGACGCTTGCTCATCGGTCACGCTGGCGGGCACGGGGAAGCAGACGGCGGCGTGGAGGCGGGCATATTCCATCCATGCCCCGTCCTCGTCTGCCGAGAAGAACGCCACCCGCTGCCCGATGCGGGCTTCGGGCACGCCGTCGCCCACCGCGAGGATCGTCCCGCTGCCCTCAAAGCCGGGGATGCAGGGGGTCGGTTTGCGAAAGCCGTAATGCCCCTGCACAAACCACAAGTCGGACGGGTTCAGCGGCGAGGCGGCGATTTTCACCAAGACCTCACCGGCGTTCAACAGGGCGATAGCGCGGTCTTCGAGGGTCAAATGAGCGAAACCGTCGGTATAACGCGGGACGATGACGGCGCGGGTGGTGGTGGGTGTGGTCATGGGCATAAAACCTTTCGTATCCATAATCGGCGTGCTATGTTGCGACTGTGTAAGTATAAGTGGCGTGCGGCAAAGTTGCTCTTTTATGCGCACGCTCTCTCTGGTTGCACGCCTATAAATTGATTATACGTGACTACTCAGGTATAGAAACAGAATAAAATAAACAGAGAGGCATGAAGACGTGAAGAAAAAAAGGAAAATACCCCTCGAAACGTAAATGTAGGGGCGGATTAGGCGCTTGTCAATCGTTCGTTAACATGAAAGTTCGCGCGCCGAATATCCGCCCATTTGCCGCCAACGGTCATTTCTCCCTTTATTACCGACCGTTTTTCAGCCTGAGCAGTTACGATTATACTTAAAATTGTGGTGACTACT
>JBBRTY010000157.1:0-9961 GCA_038248285.1 Aggregatilineales bacterium | reverse complement strand
GCCCTATTGTGGTTAGGTGCCCGCAACGGAGATCGTTGTAGGGGCGGATTAGGCGCTTGTCAAATGTTATCAACTCACATTGTCCCCGCGCCGAATATCCGCCCTTTGAAACCCCACATTTCCCCCGGTACCATGACGAGCATATTTTGCACCAAAGTGAAATGCACCCTTTTGAACTCAACTCGGAAATTCCCGGAGAATTTACACTAACTTGAAATGCACCCCGCTGAGACGCTGAGACGCTGAGACGGCGGCTAAAGCCGTAAGGCGCTTCATCTACAGCCGCTGAAGCGGCGTAGCTTTCGCGGGCTAAAGCCCTACTTCTGTAAAAAAATCGTAAAGCGGGGTGATTTGCTCAATTTTATGAATCACCCTATCATCGTCATTGTGGACGAGTCACGGGAGAAAACACGATGATTAAAGAATTTCGCGAATTTATCATGCGGGGCAATGTCCTTGACCTCGCCGTCGGGATTATCATCGGCGGGGCGTTTGGTGCCATCGTGACATCTTTGGTCAATGACCTGATCATGCCGCCGATTGGCTTTATCTTGGGGGGCGTGGATTTTTCCGCTATCAAAATCATCCTCAGTTCGACCACCGCCGCCGATGGCACGGTAACGGAAGTTGCGATCCGGATTGGGGTCTTCATCAATGCCTTGATCACCTTCTTGATCGTGGCTTTCTCGGTGTTCTTGCTCGTCAAATCCGTCAATGAAATGCAGCGTCGGCTAGAAAGACCGAAAGTGGTCGCCCCGGCGGCACCCGCAGCACCGACCGCCGAGGAACAATTGACGGAAGCCATCAAAGCTTTGAACGAGACGATCAAAGCCAAGCTATGATTAACTGCCCGCGCCGCTGAACAGGGTGCGTAGGCGATCCCCGATGAAGACGAGGATGAACACCGCCGTCGCCGTCAGCACAATCGCTGCGCCCGACGCGACGTTGAGGTGCCATGAGAGATATAAGCCGATCACGCCGGCGCTCATGCCAATAAGCGCCGACACCATGATCATGGACGGCATACGACGGGTGAGAATACGGGCGGTAGCGGCGGGGGTGGTCAGCATTGCCAACATTAAGGCGATGCCGACCGTCTGCAAACTAGCGATGATGGTGAGCGCGATCAAGACCAGCAGCAACAGGCGTAAGCCTTCGCCCGGCATTCTTAATACGCGCAATAAGCCCGGATCAAAACTTTGAGCGACGAGTTCCTTGTAAAATAGAAAGATCGCCCCCAGCACGATCACGCCGCAGACGATCATGGTGAGGATATCCCCCGGACTCACGCCCAGCATGTTGCCGAACAAGATATGGGTGAGATCGACACTGTAGCTGCGCACGGTGCTGATCACCAAAATGCCGAGCGCGTACATCCCCGCGAACACCACACCGATGGCGGTGTCCTCGCTTAAGCGCCCGCGATTCGTCAACCAGCCGATGCCAAGCGCTGAGCCAACCCCCGCGATCAAGCCGCCGAAGAACAAATCCGCCCCGGCAATATAGGCGAGCGCCACCCCCGGCAAGATCGAGTGTGCCAAAGCATCCCCAAAGAAGGATAAGCCGCGCACCACCACAAAACAGCCGATCACACCGCTGATGCCGCCCACCAAGAGCGCCGCCATCAACCCGCGCTGCATGAATTGATAAGTCATGGGTTCGATAAAGAGCGCGTTGAAATCCATGCGTTTTTGCTTTCTTTAATGATCATCGACGACGAAAAAGTCACCGCCCTTAAAGACGCCGACCTGTTTGCCGTAAGCTGCGCCAAAGTGTTCTGCCGTGAACACCTCGTCAGCCGTGCCATAGGCGATCACCGAGGTTTTGATGAGCAGCACCCGGTCGAAGCGGGTCGCCGCTAGGTTGAGGTCGTGGGTGGCGATCAAGACGGTCGCTTGCGCCTCCCGCAGCCGATCCAGCACATCCAAAATTTCGGCTTCGGCGTTGGCGTCCACTGCGCTGAAGGGTTCATCCAAAAGCAGGACATCGGCTTCTTGGGCGAGCGCGCGGGCGATGAACACACGCTGTCGTTGCCCGCCGCTGAGATCGGAGATATGGCGGTCGCCCTTATCACCCATGCCCACGCGCGCCAAAGCCTCGTTCACGACCTCACGGTCATGACGGCGGGCTTGGCGCAACCAACCGATCTTGCGGATGCGCCCCATCATCACGACATCGCGCACTGTCGCCGGGAAGTCCCAATTGATTTGGTTTTGTTGGGGCACATAGCCTACCATCGCATGGCTCGTGCGACAGTCGCGATCATTGATCGAAATATCGCCCTCATTGAAGCTGAGCAGCCCGACAATCGCCTTGAAGAGCGTGCTTTTGCCCGCGCCGTTGGGTCCCAAAACGGCGACCCGCTCCCCCTTGTTGACCGAGAAGCTGATCTGCTCAATGGCGCGCGGGGCGCTGGAATACCCCGTTGAGACATTATGGACCACCAGCACGGGCGCATTTGCGCCTGCGCTGGTGTGCTGATGCGAGGGTGTCTGGGTCGTCAAAACAGAGGTTGAGGTTAAGGTCATTCGCTTAGGGCATCCACTATTGTCTGCACATTATAGCGCATGAAATCGAGGTAGGTGGGGGCGGCACCGTCGGCTTCGCTGAGCGAATCGGTGAACAGGGCGATGACGCGCACGCCCGTTTCGTTGGCGATTTGCTCGGCAAGTTGCGGATTAACCGTGGAACCGACGAAAATTGCCGAGACGCCCTCGGCGCGGATGGTGTCGATCAAGGACGCGATCTCGGAGGCGCTGGCTTCGCCCAGTGTGCTGCCCCCCGGCACGACCACGCCGACGATCTCGAAGTCGTAGGCATGGGCGAAGTACGTCAGGGTGTCGTGATCGGTGACGAAAATACGGCGCTCTAGGGGGAGTGTTTCGATCAAGGGGCGAATTTCATCATGCGTCAGCGCATCCACTTGGGCGATATAGGCGGCGGCGTTGGCAGCATAGATGCTGGCATTGGCTGGATCGAGGTCGCTCAGCGTATCGCGGATGGTCATCGTCCAATAGATGACGTTGTGCGGTTGCCACCACACATGCGGGTCACAGCCACTCTCGGCGTGATCATGCACACCAGCGCTGGCGGCGGTAGTTTCATCTTCATGCGGTGTGGTGCAATCGAGCGCATATAAGGTCCCTAGTGACTCGGCATCGTGCGCGCCTTGCTCATGGTCATGATCGCTTTCGGCTTCGGGGTCTTGAGCATCGGCGTGAATCGCGCCTATCTCCGCGCTGTGGGTGGCGCACTGTTCGGCGATAGGCAACAGGACATCGGGTAGGGTGGATTCGGTGGGAGCCGCTTCCGGGGTTGCTTGGGCTTCGCTTTCATGATCGTGGTCATGCCCGCCGAAGGGCAAAATAGCCACACACGCCGAGGCTTCGACAATGTTCAGATCGGGCGCGGCGTTTTCAATCGCTTCGAGCAGGGATTCTTCAAAGAAGGCACCATTGACGAAAACGATATCGGCTTGGGCGAGGCGTGCCAAATCGGCGGGGACGAGGGTGAAGGTGTGCGGGTCGGTGCCGACGGGCATGAGCGTCGTGACTTCGGCGGCATCCCCCGCGACGTTGGCGACCACATCCGCCAGAATCGAATAGGAGGCGACGATAGTGAGGCGGGGGTCTTGGGCAAAGGTGATGCCTTGAAAGCCGAATGCCAGCGCGAAAACGAGAACGATCCAACCCGTATATTTTTTGAACAAGTGCTTGCCATTCTATGATTTAATGATACGTTGTATCAACTATAGGCGTCGAAAGGCAGAGGGTCAAGAGCGAATCGGGCGGATAGGACGGATTTTGCGGGGTACTCCATAGGGTTATAATGAGGCATGATCGTAAGGCAAGCGGTTCTCATGCGGGAGGCGATATGGACGAAAAAGGCGAATTTTTACGACAACTGGATGAGTCGCAGCAAGCGGCGTTGGCACTGCTGAGCCAGATTGATGACGCGGTGATGATTTACGAGGATGGGCAATGGCGCGTGAAGGATGTCATCGCCCATGTCGCCGTGTGGGAGACGGAACTGCTGCGGTCGCTTCATGCCTATCGGCGCGGGGGGGCATACCAAATCGAGAATTATGAGAGCGTTGACGATTACAATGCTTTTGCTGCCAGCGCCAAGCAGTTTGTCCCGTTGGCGGATACGTTAGCCGATTGGGATGCCACGCGGCGCTGGCTCAAAATTCATCTCAGTGCCGTGTCTGCGGAGGCTTTTGACGATGAATTGATGATGCCTTGGGGAGAAGAAGAGACCGTCCGCGAATTGTTTAAGGCGGTTCTCAGCCATGCCGAGGAGCATATTGAGGATATTCGCGCCAAGATCGCCTTGATGGATGCGCCATAGGGGTAAGCGCGTCCTTATGCCCCGAATGCTTGTCGTACCGCCGCGAGAGTAGTGCGGATGGGCGCATCGGGCAGGGGGGCAGCGCCGGACAAGGTGATCCACCCGTTGTAATCGGTGGCGCGCAGTGCTGATAGCGCCGTCGCTTCGGCGTCCATGGGCAGCGAAACATAGCCGATCTGGGGCGCTAGGGTGGGCAATGTGCCGTTGTCTGCCCCGGCACCGAGGTTGAGGGCGATCAAGACATCGGGATGTTTGATGCGTTTGACGACCGCGCCCGCTTGATCGAGATCCGTGATGAAGGCGGTTTCGTCGGCGGGGGCATTTTGGATGAAAAGCTTGACGCCGAGCGCGTGCGAAAAATCGGACAGGGTGCGCAAATGCTGATGCAGCATCTCTGCCTGCATTTGCCCCGGCGACATCCAAGGCGAGAGATCGGGCATGATATTTGCGCCATAATGAGGCACCCACACCACGCCGAGGGCATTGAGATCGACAGCACAGGCGATATTGGAGCGCAGGAGTTTGAGGGCACGTTCGCGTTCGGCAACGTCAGGCGACAGGATTGCCCCTTGCCAGCCGAAATGGACAGCCGCGACGCGGATACCGGTTTGGGCAGCAGCGGCATCAATATCAGGCACGCGCGCTTCGAGATCGGCACCATCGACCTCAATGCCATCAATGCCGAGCGCGGCGGCACGTTCAAACATGTCGGCGGGGGTGGGCGCGCCGAGCAAAGACTCTTGGATTGCGATCAACATAAGCGTGTTCCTTTGGGCTGGATGGTGTGAACGTGCCCAAAGGGTAACGCAAACGGGCGCAGAAAAAAAGCATCAGCGTCCAGTTCCTTTTCGAGCATACTGTTGACGCAGGGCTTGTCATGCGGTAAATTTTGATCAAATATTGAAATAGATTTGAATAGCCCGTCTGAGTACAGAGAAATTCTATGGTACAACCAGAATCCACCCTGCCCGCCGAAACAACGGAAGCCCATCGCGCCCTCCCAGAAACCTATCTCATCAATACCCTTGAGGCATTGAAAGTTTTTTCTGACCCCCTCCGCCAGCGCGTGATCGAGACTTTGTTTGATGGGCAAAAAACCGTCAAGCAGATCGCCGCTGAATTGGATATCGCCCCCACCAAACTGTACTACCACATTAATTTATTAGAGGAACACGGCTTGATTCGTGTTGTTGATACCCGCATTGTGTCGGGCATCATCGAAAAACAATATGACGCGGCGGCATCCTACTACCGTATCAAGCGCTCGCTGTTGGCACCCGGTCAGAACGACTCGGACGACGGCTTGGATACCACGATTGACGCCATCATCGAGCCGATGCGGGTGGATATCCGCAAAAGTATCGTCAGTGGCTTGATCGATACCCGCGATGATGTCGCTACCAAGAACCGTCAATTGCGGATTTGGCGTGCCATTGGGCGCTTACAGCCCGAAGATGCGGATCGTTTTTATGCGCGGATGGATGAACTGATCGACGAATTCGCTTGTCAAGATGACGATGCCGAAGCCAATGAAGCCTCTCAAAATTACATCATGATCATGTTTTTGTATCCCACCGAAGCGGGCAAGAACCTAGCCTTAAAGCACCGCAAGAAAAAGACCACCGATAGCGCGCTGCCGGAAAAAGCTAACGGCGGCGGATAACGGTACTCAATTGAGGGGAAGGCAGCCACACCGTGAAAGTCGAACCGCGCTGCTCCCCTTCGCTCAAGGCGGTGATCGTGCCGCCATGCGCGGCGATGATCTCTTGCACAATCGCTAAGCCCAACCCCGTACCCCGTTGCGGTCCCCGCGCTTTGTCGATTTGATAGAAGCGCTCAAAGATGCGCGCCAGTTCCGACTGGGGAATCCCTTGCCCATTGTCTTGAATGGTCAGTTGCACACCGTTCTTGACAATGGCGGCGGTGATCCAGACTCGCCCCCCGTGAGGCGTATATTTGATAGCGTTGCCGATCAAGTTGGTGACCACTTGCACCAAGCGGTCGCCATCGCCGGCGATTTCGGGCATTTGCGGCGTGTTGACGGTGAGCGCGATCTGTTTTTCGCTGGCGACGACGCTCAAGCGTTGTGCGACTGCTTCGGTCAATTGCCCCAAGTCAATCGCCGTCCATTTCATCGATAAGCGCCCTGCTTGTAAGCGCGCTAAATCTGTGAGTTCCACCACCATCCGATTGAGGCGTTCCGCTTCGTCATGGATGATGTGCGCCGCTTTGACCGGATCGCTGGCGGCACCATCAATGATCGCTTGCGAATACCCCTGAATCGACGTGAGTGGTGTTTTGAGATCATGTGAGACATTCGCCAAAAAATCTTTTTGAACCTGTTGCGCGGTCTGCACATTGGCGCTCATCTGGTTAAAGGCTTCGGCGACGGCTTGCACCTCACGCGGTCCGCGCACGGGGACTTGTTGGGCAAAACGCCCCGCCGCGACTTCGCTGGCGGCATCGGCGACGGTTTGCAAAGGTTGGGCGATGCTGCGGGCTATCAATCCGCCCATCACGAGCGCCACGATCACCCCGACGAGCGCGCCCTGTGCCAAGAGCGGGAAGAGTTCTGCGCCGAAGTCGTTGAGGGCATCTTGCAACGTTTGGGTGGGGCGTTCTTCGGCAAAGATCAGGGCGATGGTATCGGTGGCGGTGTTGGGCGCACGATAGCGCACCCCTTCGACGCCGATGAACAACCACGCCCCGCCGCGCGCATCGGTGAAGGTGCCTTGAATCGCTTCGATATTGGTGAAGATCGTGCGGGCGACCGCTGTGGGGATGCGGTAGGCGGCGATTTGCCCATTGATCGGTTCATTACGTTGATAGACGCCATCACTGTCGTATTGCACATGCTGATCCCGCAAGCTGACCATGAGCAAGCGTACCTGTCGTGTATCGGCAACGGTTTTGAGGATGGTGGTCAGATTATTGAAGTCGTCTTCGGTGGGCGACAGCAGGTGATACCCCGACTGTTGGATGATCTCGCGCAAATTGACGCTCAGCGCTTGTGTGACCAAACGCTGTAATGTGGGTTCGATGGGGGCGGCGCGGGTATTGAAGATCAACACTAGCGCGGCACTGATCACCGTGAGGGTGACGAACAGCACCAAGATATACGACAAGAATAGGCGGATACGCAAATTTTGGAACATGATTCGCGGTGTCATTTAGTTGGAGTCAAGGCGATAGCCCACGCCCCACACCGTCTCAATGGTTGGGCGCATCCCCTTAAGCTTGTTGCGCAGGTGGGCGATATGCACATCAACCGTGCGCGTTTCGCCCGCAAAGTCGTAGCCCCACACGACATCAAGTAGTTTTTCGCGCGTGAAGACCATGCCCTTGTTGCTGGCGAGGCTGTAGAGCAGGTCGAATTCCTTCATCCGCAGATCGACTTGCTTGCCATCCACCGTGACTGAGCGGCGCTCTGGATAGATCATGAGGTTCTGCAAGCTGAGCGTACTCTCGCTGTTGGCGGGGATGACCGGACGACCTGCCCGTCGTAAGATGGCGCGCACCCGTGCCACCAGTTCACGCGGGTTGAAGGGCTTGGTCAGGTAATCATCCGCGCCCAGTTCCAAGCCGACGATGCGGTCAATATCTTCACTGCGCGCCGTCAACATGATGATCGGCACTTCTGACTCCGCGCGGACACGGCGGCACACTTCCCAACCATCCATTTCTGGCAGCATCAAGTCGAGGACGACGAGGCTGGGCGCTTCGGCTAAAATGCGGGCGAGGGCGATTTTGCCATTGGTGGCGCTGGTGATGCTGTAGCCTTCTTGCTCCAAATAGAGTTTGGCAAGGTCAATGATGTGTTGTTCGTCATCGACGATCATGATCGTGTCGTTCATCGCGTGATTATCCTTCCCAGCGCATATGCACCAGTTTGCGAACGGGAATAAAGTGATATTTTTGGAGGAGGCTGGTCATCGCTTCATCATCGGCAGGGTGTTCGATATGGAGCGGCGCACGCCCGCTGTAGCGACGCAGGGCAAGGTGCAAAAGTGCTTCCCCAGATTCGGCAATGTCATCGGGTGGGCACAAGAGCGTGACTTGGGTGCTGCTGGTACCAAAGCCGGATTCAATCCACATGGCGGCGCGCAAACCGTCATCGCTTCGGATGATTAACCGTTCCATAGAGCGCATATTGAACATGTCCCCCAGCATCGTCCACCACGGGCGGCGAAATAAGCTGAGCGTCAACGGGCGTAACCAACCGATGCCGCCGCGTTCGGGCGGGCGCACATGGCTGGCAAGCTCTAACTCGGCGTGCCATTCGCGCCCCGTGCGTTGGGTGATGTAGACGCTTTGATTCGCCAATGGGGGCGGGATGCGGGCAGCGCCGCTGCGTCGCCATGAGGTCCAGGTGCCATCCTCGACAAAGCCCAATTTTTCGTAGAGCGTGCGGGCGACGATATTGGGTTGTTCCACTTGTAAGATAGCGCGGGGGTGTATTCGGCTTTGCGTGCGGATGGTGTCCATACTGGTTTGCACCAGCGCACGGGCAATGCCCCGTCCGCGATAGGTGGGATGCACCGCGACATTGGCGATGATCCATGTCTTGGGCGCGCCATGAGGAAGTTGGGCAGGATAAATCGAGGTGTTGCCGATGACATGCCCATCTTCGACCCAGACGTAGCCTAAACCGACCCCCTGCGACAGGTCATTCATGCCGATCAGCAAGTTTAAGCCGATGCCGCCCATGTGGCTGAGCGAACGCATTTCGCGGATGGCGGCGCGCCCGTTGCTATCCATCGTGTCGGCGAATGCCATTTCGATCAAATCCGCTAATTCCGCCAGATCAGTACGCAGATTGACAGGACGCAGTCCCGAAACTGGCTGAGACAGAGGTATTTCATCAGAAGTTGTGGTCGCTGACATTGGTTTGCCATTTGCTGCTAGTGCGCGTAAATGATACTCTAAAGTATAGCGGAAGCGTGCCGATGGCGTGAGCGTGGGGTGACGATTTAGAAAAGAAATCGACCCTTAACTTCAAAGTAGCGCATACCCTCAAAATAGGTCTAAAGCACTAAAAAAGGGTCAATGCTTTCGCATATGCTTATAATGTTTGTAAACCTAGGTGGGGAGGAAAAGTCATGAACGCGACGGAACATGATGGACGGATCGATAATCGTTACGACATTGTGGAGCAAATCGGCGCGGGAGGGATGGGCGCTGTCTTTCGGGCGCATGACCGCCTCACAGGGAACGATGTCGCCTTAAAACGGCTGCATTTGCGTTTGGATCGTTTTAGTGACCGTTTATCTGAAGAATCGCGTTTTACCCTAGCGCACGAATTTCAGGCGTCGGCATCGCTGCATCATCCGCAGGTTGTGCGGGTGCTGGATTACGGGTTTGACGATCACCGTCAACCGTATCTAACGATGGAGCTGCTCGATCAACCCCAGACCATTCTAGCAGCAGCAAATGGTCTCCCCCCCATCGATAAACTACGCTTGTTGGTGCAGACGCTTCATGCGTTGCTCTATGTGCATCGACGCGGTTTTCTGCATCGCGATCTTAAGCCCGCCAATATCCTCATCGTCAATGGCACTGTTAAGCTGGTCGATTTTGGAATCGCGTCTGCCAAGAGCCAAGATGCGGAAAT
>JBBRTY010000156.1:0-10111 GCA_038248285.1 Aggregatilineales bacterium | reverse complement strand
GTTCACTTGACCGATCAGCTTTTGACTCCATAGGTCCGTAAAGAGCGACAGCTTTTCGGATAGGTTCACTTTTTTGAGCATGGTAGGGTCCTTTTTTGATGATGGCTCAGCACAATCACAACAAAAGCACAGCGCGAGAATGTTAGACCAAAAGTAGACCAATGGAAAGAAAAGATGAAATACTCTAGGGCGTTCATCATTTACTTATCTGGTGCTGATATAGCTGTTGTGATTGTGCAACTTGAACGAATTTAACGCCTTTCTTTTCACCTTAAAATTGGTATAACAATTGCTGTTAAGTCGGTTTCTGGTTTCGTTTGTTGTTGTTCCGTAAAGGATCGTAAGCGAATCTGGGTGTGATATCGTTTTTTTAAGTGCTTGGTGCATAAAGATGGCTCGTTTGTGCAAAAATGAACTAGCGATAATGTAAAAAACGGTTGTCCTTTTTTTGCGATTTCCCCCGTAAGTGGATTTGACTCGCGTCTCAAATCCGCCTATACTTTGAGTATAAATTAAATGAGTGATGTGTGTGGCGAACTAAAACCCTTTTTGAAGAATTTTAATGAGTGCCACACACTCAAACGAGCGCCTCTCCCCCAAGAGGCGCTCTTTAATTTGGGATAAAACCGCCAGTTCTCAATGATATAAATTCCTCAATACCTAACTATGGGCATAAACTGCTGTGTTCTTACCCCCAAGACCATGTGATCTGGTACAGTTGACGCATTCACAAAAATCTCATAAACCAACTTTTGCCAGCAAAACGCACAATCCATCAAAAGGACACAGATTTGATGTCAAAAATAACCCAACTGTATGGCACTTGGGGCAGCCCCGTCAGCAGTGAAATGGTGGCGCATCAGGCGCGGCTTGGCGATGTGGCATGGGATAGCGACGGCACGATGTTGGTCTGGACGGAATCGCGGGCGGGCAGCACGTATCTGATGGCGTCTTCGGCGGGAGAAGATGCCCCGCGTTATTTGACCGATGGCGATATCCCGATTCGGGGTGGGGTGGGGTATGGGGGCGGCGATTTTACAGTCGCACGCGGGAGTGTTTTTCTGATCGGCAAGGAAAAACGACTCTATCGACTGGCATTAGAAGGGGGCTTGCCGCAACCTTTGACGCCGGCGTTTGGCGCTGCCGCTGCACCGCGTGTCTCCCCCGATGGGCGCTTTGTCGTGTTTGTGCATGAAGTCGATGGGGATGATTGTTTGGCGGTGGTGGATGTGCAGGGCAAACAGTTCCCGCGCAAACTGGTGTCGGGCGATGAATTTTATATGCAGCCCGCGTGGCATCCACATGGCGAATGGTTTGCCTATATCGCTTGGAATCATCCCCAAATGCCGTTTGATGGCACGGTATTGCGCTTGGCGCGCTTGGGCGAAGCGGCGGGCTTACCGATGATTGCACAGCAGCAAACGATTGCGGGCGGCACGAATACCGCTATTTTTCAGCCAGAATTTTCGCCCGATGGCACAACCCTTGCCTATGTGAGCGATGAAACAGGGTGGTGGCACCTGTATCTGTATGATCTGGCGACCGGCACCCATACCCAGATCACCGATGGGGAAGCGGAACACGGCGTGCCCGCGTGGGTGCAAGGGTTGCGCACCTATGCGTGGTCGCATGATGGCAGCGCCCTCTATTTTTTGCGCAATGTCATGGGCAAGTTTAGCGTGTGGGTGCTGGATCGGGCGACGAAGGTGCTGCGCGTGATTGAGGCGCTGGCGCACTACACCTATTTTCGTCAGTTGAGCGCTTCGCCGACGTCGCCGACGCTGGCGGTATTCGCAGCCTCCGCCACCTTGCCAGAACGCCTGATCACCCTCGAAGTGGATCGTTTGCGCGCCCCAGATATTGCCCCTGCCGAACCCGATACGGGTGCCGGGTCGCTCGTCGTGATCAGTGGGGAGCAAGAGCGCATCCGCACGCGGTCACGGGCAGAAATGCTGAGTCCGTTTTTGGCGGACGGCGAACAGGTGACTTGGACGGGGCATGATGGCGAAGTGGTGCATGGTTGGTACTATGCGCCCACCAGCGAACGCTATACAGCCCAGGGCGCGCCGCCGCTGATTGTTCATGTCCACGGGGGACCGACCAGCCAAGCCCGACTCGCCTTTGACGCCGAAATTCAGTATTACGTCACGCGCGGGTACGCATGGCTGGATGTCAATCATCGCGGCAGCACGGGCTTTGGCAAAGCTTATAAAGATAAATTGCAGGGCGGGTGGGGATTTTATGATGTCGAAGATGCCGCCAGTGGTGCCTTGTCGATGGCGGAAGCTGGGCGCGCAGATCGCTCCCGATTGATCATTATGGGGGGCAGTGCCGGGGGCTATACCGTCTTGCAATCGCTGACGAACAAACCGGGCATTTATGCGGCGGGGGTGTGTTTGTATGGCATCGGCAATTTGTTTACCTTGGGCATGAACACCGATTGGAAATTTGAAATGCGCTATAACGATACCCTCATCGGCGTATTGCCCGATGCGATGGACGTGATGCGCGCGCGCTCACCGCTGTTTCATGCTGACAAAATTCGCGATCCGCTGATTATTTTTCATGGTGAGAAGGACGAGGCGGTTCTCATCGATCAGGCAGAGGGCATTGTGAAGGCGTTACGGCGTATGGGCACGATCCACGAGTATCATACCTATAAAGGGGAAGGGCACGGCTGGCGCAAGTCTGAGACGGTCGCGCATTATCTTGCGGCGACGATCAAGTTCCTACAACAGCATGTGATTTTTCGGTGAGCCTGTGAATCTGCCGTAATCCACGCTAACATGACGGTGATTCGTGTTCCGTAGGGGGGGGCGCGCAATGGTGCCGCCCCTATCCGTGTTGATCGGAATCAGCAGGAATAATTGAGGCAAAATATGGCGCGACCACACACTGAAACTATAGCTCCAACCCTAAGCACGATGCTCACTGGGCTGCTGCGCACGATGCGCCCGCACCAATGGACGAAAAATGTCTTGGTGTTTGCGGGCATTGTGTTCGATGGGCAATTGTTTCTCGTCGATTCGCTGGTGCGGGTGCTGATCGCCTTTGGGCTGTTGTGCCTCACGTCCAGCACGATCTACATCATCAACGATGTGGTCGATGTCGAAAGCGACCGCAAACATCCGCGCAAGCGGTTGCGCGCGATTCCGGCGGGGCAACTGCCGATTCCAGCGGCGATTTTGTCCGCTATGCTGCTGGGCGGGTTCACGTTGATCGCTGCCACCTTGCTGGATTGGCGTTTCGCGGTCATCTTGGTGGCGTATCTGTGCATCCATCTGCTCTACAGTTTCCGGCTGAAACATGTCGTCATCTTGGATATTTTGTCAGTCGCATCGGGGTTTGTGCTGCGTGTGGCGGCGGGGGTAGTGGTCATCCAGGTGCGAGCGTTTTCACCTTGGCTCTATGCGGCGGCGGGGTTGCTGGCGTTGTTCCTTGTGATCGGCAAGCGCCGCCAAGAATTGCTCGAACTGGCGGAGCGCGCGGGGGATATCCGCGTGACGCTGGATGAATATAATCTGCCGCTATTGGATGAAATGCTGCGGATGGTGATGACCGGGACGTTCTTGGTCTACCTGTTTTACATCATCGAAGCGCCGTCGATCTTGCTGGCAGGCACCAAACTGGGATTGGTGACAGTGCCGTTTGTCCTATATGCCTTGTTTCGCTATATGTACCTGATCCATGTCAAAGGCGAGGGTAGCGCGCCGGACGAAGTGCTGCTGCGGGATCGCCCGTTGCAAATTGCGATTCTGTTGTGGGGGGTTATTTTTGTGGCGATTTTGTATCTTCCGGGGGTCATCAACACACCATGATCGGGACATGGATCACCCAACTAGGCAGTGAGTCGTTGCTAGAACGCCTGACGGCGGAAGATCGGCTGAGCGCGGCAGGCACGGATGCCGAAAGCGCGCTCATCGCGGCATTGGGCGATGCTGATATGGAGCGGCGTTGGCGCGTGGCGGGCGTGTGTGGGGATATCGGCTCGCACGCCGCAGTGGTGCCGCTCATCGAGTTGCTAAACGATGACACATGGGATGTGCGCGCGGGGGCGGCGTATGCCTTAGGCGTGATTGGCGATGAGCGCGCCTTTGAGTTGTTCAGCCGCACGGCGCTTAGCCCGCACCCCGACGAACAGACGCCTTATGTGGCGGCGTTGGGGCTGCTCCGTATGAATCGGGCGCGGGCGCTCGAAACCCTGAACGCAGCGGTGACGCATGACGACGAAAAAATCCGCCGCACGGCGCTGAGTGCGCTGGCGGCGGATCGCTGGCGGGTGGCATAGGGGCATAACACGTTAGACATTGCGCCCCGACAAGCGAGGATCACGCGCGGGCGATCACATCCACACCGAGATACGGACGTAAGACTTCGGGGATGATCACGGTGCCATCGGCTTGTTGGAACGTCTCCAAGATGGCGATGATGACGCGCGGAGTCGCCAAGCCGCTGCCGTTGAGGGTGTGCAAGAAACGCGGTTTCTTGTCGCCCTCAGCCCGATATTTTAGGTTGGCGCGCCGTGCCTGAAAGTCTTCGGTGTTGCTGCATGAACTGACTTCTAGCCATTCGTTGCAGCCGGGTGAAAAGACTTCGAGGTCATATTTTTTGGTGGCGCTGAAGCCCAAGTCGCCAGTGACGATCTCCAAGCGGCGGAACGGCAGTTTCAGCGCCCGCAACACATCGGCGGCGGCTTCGGTCAGTGATTCCAGTTCGGCATAGCTCGTCTCTGGCGTCACAAACTTATACATTTCCACTTTTTCAAATTGATGCACCCGCTTGATGCCGCGCACATCGCGTCCAGCGCTGGTTTTTTCGCGCCGGAAACAGGGCGTGCTGGCGACATAGTAGAGCGGCAATTGGTCGGCGTCGAGGATTTCATCACGGTGCAGGTTGGTGATGGCGACTTCGGCAGTCGGCAACATATACAGGTCTGCCTCTTGGTCTTGATAGACGTTTTCGCGGAATTTCGGAAACTGTCCCGCGCCAAACATATTTTCTTCGCGTACCATAAACGGCACATAGACCTCAGTGAAGCCATGCGTGCGGGCGTTGTCGAGGAACAGCGTGATCAGCGCCCGTTGCAAGCGGGCACCCAAGCCCTTGAGGACATAAGCGCGGGAGCCACCGATCTTGATGCCACGTTCAAAATCGATAATGTCCAGCGCCGGACCCAAGTCCCAATGTGCCTTCAGCTCAAAATCATAGCTGTAGAACGCGCCTTCGGTGGGATGGGCGATATTGGCTTCTTCGCTAAGCGCGACGGGGACGCTTTCGTGCGGGATATTGGGAATCCACAGCATATTGTCGTGGAGTGCCGCTTCCAGTGTGCGCAACTCGTCGTTGATGCTTTCGACTCGTGCGCCCATCGTGCCTAGCGCTGCCATCATCGTGTTGATCGCGCTATCGGCGTCCAGTGTCGCCACAAGGGGGGCAGCGCTTTCGCCCAGCAGGACGGACAGCGCACCATCAAAATCATCGGCTTCGATGCGGGTTGCGATGTCTTGGGCACGCGCCGCTTTGGTCGCGTCATCTAGGGTTTTATCCCCGCGCAAGCGCCCGACATTTTTGTTGAGTTTATTGCGCGCGGCTTGTACGGTTTCGGAGTTGCTCAGCAGGGCGCGGCGGCGCACATCCAGATCAAGGATGGCGTCAATCCGCGCGCGGGCGGGGGCATCGTTGAGTTTTTCGATTTGGGCTTTAACCCATTCGGGCTTTTCGCGGATCAGAGCGATATCGAGCATGGTCAGTTCCTTTAAGGGCAAGTAAGGGCAGGGATTAGGATTTAGGGATCAGGGTTTAGGCGGATGCGCGGTTATTCTGGCGCGGTGCCATCCGCCGACGGCGGGGCGGCGGGGCGGCGGCGAGACGATAACGGGCGTGTGAAATCCGCGTATAAGCGCACGGCGGAGAACGCCACGCCGAGGATGATCACCACGACCACAGCGGTATCGAAAAATTCGGGTGTCAAGGAACGAAACATAATTTTGCGTGCCTCCGGGCACTTTAACGCACGAACAAGAGCATCTGGCAAATAAAACGCCTTCCCTGAACCGTCAGGAAAGGCGTCAACAAGCAACCTCAGCGCGGAGCAGGAATAGGCGGTGTTAACCTGGCGAGGAACCACGCGATGATTCATGCCATAGCGGAATTTTGATGCTAAAAGTGGTGCCCACGCTTTCTTCGCTTTCGAACCACAACCGCCCGTTCATCACTTCGACCTCATGTTTGCACAGATACAGGCTTAGCCCATAGCCAAACTCACCCATGATCTGGGGCTGGCGGGACCGGGTAAAGGGGGCAAAAACGCGCTCACTATCTTCGATCCGTACCCCATAACCCTCATCTATGATATCGATTTGGGCGGTATCATCACGATTGGCATAGGCGATGATTTTTATGGGTGTGGCACGCATACTATACATAATAGCATTGCGCAATATGTCATGCAAGATGGTCGTCAGATGGCTGGCAGAGGCACCGACCATCAGTTTGGGCGGAATAGTCGCTTGAATACGACGGCGGAAATCACCCGATTCGTTTTCGGGATCGACGAGTTGGGTTTCATCGAGCGCCTCTAACAAATCTTCGAGATATTCATCCAAAACGATGCGCCGCCGCCCCGCTGCCATTTGCTCGCGCAGCGTCCCGGTGCGGATGCGTTCTAAGCGCTCGACCATCCCCGTGAGCGCTTGTAACCGGAACATATGGATATCGATCAGGCGGGCGAAACCAGTCACACGCGGCGCGATCTGATCGGCGGTCGTGCCGGGGCGTGCCCGCGAGATCGACTGGATGATCAAGTCCGTATGCCCTTGGGTCGAGTGCATCACCTCGCGCACTTCTTCTAAATATTTGTCAAGGATATCGCTCAGTGCTGTCCAATCCGGTTTATCAATGCTGATCAAGGTGAATTCGTGTTCGCCTTCGCGATGAGACGAGACCCAACACGGCAAGCGCTCGCCGGCGCGATAAATATAAAAACGGACAGGTTCCTGTTTTGAGATCGCTTGCGCCCGGATGTCGGCGAGTTTGCGTTCTGCGTTGACGAGTCGCACATTGAAAAGCATCAAGGCGGCGCTCCAACCTTCGGACTGAAGCAGTTTGATATCCGTGCCAAATAAAGCGCGTGCCGCCGAATTCGCCATCACCAAATGATCGGCGTTGTCAAATACGAGGACACTCTGAGCCATGCTGTCGATAAGTTGCTGCGTACCAAGCTGTGTTTTCGTCACTTGGAGCGTCCCATCAATAAAACCTACAAAAATGAAGTTGATATCCCTCATTGTAACGAAGATCAGACAATTGAGGTTGTGTGAGTTTATATATATCACAATGAGCCGCAGGGTTGGGACATAAAACCCAAAAAAATGAGGGGATGCCGACTGCGCGATCCGGTTGGGTCGGCGTTATAATAGGGTGGATAGAGTGTGTTTTTCGTTGAACCGCGCTTATAAGGAGCGATGCACATGGATCAGATCAGCAAACCGTTTGACTCCTATATCATTTCGTATGTGACCGGCTATCCCTATGATTGCGTCGTGACATGCTTCAACGGGAACGAAATCGCGGGGCGCATCATTTTTTACAAACAAAATTTGGAACTGCCCGCCAATGAACTGACCAGCGGCACACAGCCCTCGTTGCACTATCACACGTCTCATTTTGAAAACATCATCAATATTTTTCGGTATGAAAAACCACTCATGCTGTTTTATATCCCTGCTTCCAAGACAGGTGGCATCATCACCAGCGAACGTGAACCGGTGGGCGAACAAGAAGGTGCGGGCGGCATCCCATCCACACCCGCCCGCCCCGCCGCCCAATAAACCCCGCCCACAACAGGCGGTCATCAGCACCGATGATCGCCCGTTGGTACCCTGATCCTGCGCGCCATCGCCAACCAAGCCACGCGCTCCGATGGGCATATCCGTGAATATTTTGAGCAAATGAGCGAAACGTTGGCGACGATCCGAGGACTGACTCCTTAAATCTTTATGCCGCGTGGTCACTAAATGTGGATATACTTTAACTTTGATGGACTCAGACGGCTGTGTTGGTGGTGACTCCACGACACAGCCGTGTTTTAACCCCACACGAGGAGCTTGCCCGATATGCGTTTGCAAGATTTGAACTGGATGGATGTCGAACGCTATCTCGATGAGGATGACCGGATCATGCTCATCATGGGATCGACGGAACAGCACGCCTACCTTAGCCTCATGACCGATACGCTTATGGTATCGCATATTGCCACCGCTGCCGCCAAACGGGAATCGGTCCTCATCGCGCCCCCACTCAATTTTGGGGTCAGCGAAATGTTCATCGGGTTCCCCGGCACGATCACGATCAGCCGCGCCACGTTTGAGATGGTGTTGGTCGAAATTGTGGAAAGCCTAATGCATCAAGGCTTCACCCATTTCTTCATCCTCAACGGGCATGGGGGCAACCAAGAGCCGCCGCGCTTGCATGATCTGCACATGGATGGCGTGATTGAGGTGCAGTGGTATGAATGGTGGAACACGGAGGCGGTGCGCGCTTTTGAAGATGAACAGGGGCTAGAGATCGATCACGCCAATTGGGGCGAAAACTTCCCCTTTAACCGCGTCGCCGAATCGCCCAGTCGCGAGAAAGAGACGATCAATCTCTCGCTGATCGATTCGTCTAACTCCGCCCGTGATGTCCTCGGCGATGGCAACTTCGGCGGTCACTATCAACTGGATGATGCCGTGATGATGGCGTTGTTTGATACCATCGTGGACGATGTGGTCGCCCAATTGCGCGCCCAGCGTCCAGATCGCCAACCGGATGAAGCAGTGGATGACCCCGAAGACGAGTAATGCTTAATTTTTGGTGGGTTCTGGGTGTTCAAAAAAGACGCGCAGAACCATCCGCCCCAACCGCAGTTCATCGCCATTGCGTAAGGTGCGCACCTCTTGGGGATAGAGCTTTTGCCCGTTGACGAAACTACCGTTGGCGCTTTTCATATCCGAGATACTCAAAATATTGTTGCGCGTGTTGTGCTGCAAGGCAGCGTGCAAGCGTGAAATCCCTAGTTCCGAGGCGTTATGGGGTGTTAAATCAATGTCGGGCGTCATGGTGCCGCCATCACTGCGTCCGATGACAACTTCATGGCGAAAGTCTTGGGGACGGATGCGAAAGCGGGGGGCGTCTTTTGCGCCGGTGACGATCAAAATGAGGGTAGACTCGACGCCGAAATAATCGGTGGCAGGGGCACTGGCATCATCCCCAAAGCGCGCGGTTTCCATCATGTTGTTATCGCGCCGCAAGAATTCCCCACAGGCGTAACAAAAAACATCGGTCGGCTTGTTGGGTTTCCGACAATTAGGACAGCGCACCTGATCGTCAGTGACTGGAGTCTTTGAATACGCGCCCGACATGTTGATCAAGCGTTCGGTGATCGGGTCGGACGGCAACGGCGACGCTTGGGGGCGTTTGGGGGGGGCAATGGGGACAGCGGGCTTTTTGCGTTCTGTTTCCCACGCCCGCACTTGGCGCACCAATTCGGATTGTTCAGGGGTTTCCAATAGTTGAATCCGAAGGCGTAGTAACTCCAAGACTGCTTTTGGATCGCTTCCGCCAATGCGATGTTTTACGTACTCATCAAAAACTTCTTGTGTGAACGCCATGAGACCCTATGCCGCTGTATACCCGCCGAGTGTCAGCTCGATTATACACTGAAGGTGCCCCAATACAGGATCAATTTGGGACTCCCGTACTATAAATATTTACGAAGTCTGTAATTGCTTAGCTACCCATGATGCGTGGGTGGGGATAGTAGGGGTAAACGGGCGGATATACGGCGCACGAATACAGTGAGGTTGGAAGGTCACGACAAGCGCCCAGTTCGCCCCTACGACGCTCCATTATGGAACGATCTTTTCTTTTGCTAACTTCCTAATCCCTAATCCAACAATTGCAGCAAGGTATAAGCACGGGTGTTGACATGTCCGGGTGTGGCAGTGACGCCCACACTCCCATCGTTGCCGGGGGCGTAGGTCGCGCCACCGGCGAGTTCTACCTGAACGCGATACACCCCAGCGCCCACATAAAAACGATAATTACCACTGGTATCGGTGCGCGTGCTTTG
>JBBRTY010000155.1:0-10122 GCA_038248285.1 Aggregatilineales bacterium | reverse complement strand
CCAACCCCTATCGTCTCATCAACGTAAATGTAGGGGCGGATTAGGCGCTCGTGGAAAAATCCCCAACCCCAAGAGTCGCCGCGCCGAATATCCGCCCGTTTACCTGTTATGAAATCATACCGATGCACCCAAGTGAAATGCACCCTCGATCCAGCAAAAAATTGACCTATGCACGAGAACGTGTTATACTCTTTTTCAAGTGTATCCCACTCACCCTTCTTCTTGATGATCCATGCGCTTCTCAACCTACACACCCCATCTCACACTGCGGTGTGTTTCATGGAGTGAAGCCACACGCCCGTAACCCCAACTAGAACAGGAAATCAATGCGCTTGCATATCCACGCGCACAACACCCTAGCCCTTTATAGCCTATCCACACGAAAGGAGGCAGGCGGCATTCGTCGTTGACCGACCTCTCTCCATTTTATTTGGTACGACAACTCCCCGCCGAAAAAAACCCATGACCACTGTTGATATTGCCTATCTCGATACCAAGACCCTTGATGACCTGCGCCAAATGGCGCGCGACTCTGGGATTGTCGGCTACAGCCGACTGAAGAAACAAGACCTGATGCTGGCGCTGATGCGCGATAATGCCGAAAAGCAGGGGTACAAACTGCGCGGCGGCGTCCTCGAAATCGTCGAAGATGGCATCGGCTTTTTGCGTGCCGAAAAATATCTGCCCGGACCCGAAGACATCTACGTCAGCCAGACCCAAATCAAACGGTTCAACCTGCGCACAGGCGACATGGTCGTCGGGCAGGTGCGGGCACCCAAAGAGTCCGAGAAATATTATGGGCTGCTGCGCGTCGAGTCGGTCAATGGCTTGAACCCCGAAGAAGCCAAACACCGCCCCAACTTTGAAGACCTGACGCCGATTTTCCCAGAAGAACGTTTTGATCTGGAAACCAACCCGCGCATTATGTCCACCCGCTTGCTCAACCTGATCGCCCCCATCGGCAAGGGACAGCGCGGTTTGATCGTGTCGCCCGCCAAAGCCGGTAAGACCTCGGTGCTGAAGGATATCGCCAACGCCATCAGCCAAAATTATCCCGAAGTGCATTTGATGATCGCGCTCATCGGCGAACGCCCAGAAGAAGTGACGGACATGGATCGCTCGGTGGATGCCGAAGTGATCGCCTCGACCTTCGATGATCCGGTGCAGCACCATGTCCGCGTGGCGGAAATGGCGCTCAACCGTGCCAAGCGCTTGGTGGAAATCAACCGTGATGTGGTGCTGTTGGTCGATTCGATCACCCGTCTGACGCGCGCCTATAACTTGGTCGTGCCGCCCAGCGGACGCACACTCACCGGCGGTCTTGACCCCTCGGCGATCCACCCCCCAAAGCGGCTGTTCGGCGCGGCGCGCAATGTCGAAAATGGCGGCAGCCTGACGATTGTGGCGACCTGCCTCGTCAACACCGGCTCGAAGATGGACGACGGCATTTATGAAGAATTCAAAGGCACGGGCAACATGGAGCTGCATTTGAGCCGTCGTTTGCAAGAACGCCGCTTGTTCCCCGCCTTCGATATCGAACAATCTTCTACCCGTCGCGAAGAATTGCTCTTGGGACCGGATGTCATTCAGCGCGTGTATACCCTGCGCCGGATGCTGTCGCACTTGGCGGAAGACCCGGATATTGGTCCGGTCGGCGCGACCGAGCAATTGCTCAATACCTTCCGGCAGTATGACACCAATGAAGAATTCCTCAATACCCTACCCGCGTCGGGCAGCACCAGCAGCAATACGCGCCTATTCAACGGGTACTAGCTGTTTAGAAGCAAAATAACCTAAAGCGATTTGGTCTAGCGGATGCGCAAGGGCGCGTCCGCTGGTGGACGACAATTTTTTTCACCAACCCAAAACGACTCAGATCAGGCGCATGAGGGCATTGATTGATGTTCAACCAAACGCGCAACAGCAAAATCAACGACCTCACTGTTGAAGATCGCGCTTATCACGATTGGTATCGTTTTGTCTTGTCGTTTCCGCCGCATCTCGTCCGGCACTATTTGGATCAGTTTGGGGCGAATGCTGGCTCGATGGTGCTTGATCCGTTTTGTGGCACCGGAACGACCCTCGTGGAAAGCAAAAAATTGGGCATCGCCAGTGTGGGGTGCGAAGCCAATCCAGTGACGCATTTTGCCAGCACCGTCAAGTTAAACTGGCAGATTGATCCCGTAAGCTTGATTGACCACGCTGAAGAGATTGCAACACGGGTGCAGGAAGTCCTTTCCAAAGAGGGGTTTAACGAGGTTTTTTTGCTAAGCAGTGAACAAGCGGAAGCGTTTAGCAAAAGCGCGGATCTCCAAAACCTGCCAGAATCAGCGTGGAAGATCATGCTCAAAAATGCGATCAGCCCCGTCCCACTCCACAAAGTATTGTTGCTCCGGCAAGCGATTGATCGCGATGCTCACCCTGATTTTCGGGCATTGGAGCGCTTGGCGTTGGCAGATATCGCGTTGCGAGAGGCGAGCAATCTCCACTTTGCGCCCGAAGTGAGCGTCGGACGCATTAAGCATGATGCTTGGGTGATCGAGCCATGGTTGGATAAAATCCGCACTATGGCGGCGGACTTACATCATCTTCAGGATCATGCGCAGGTTCGCTCATATGTGCATCATGCCGATGCCCGATTACTTGACGAAGTGTTGGCACCAGAGTCCATCGATATTGTCTTCACCTCGCCACCCTATCCCAATGAAAAAGATTACACCCGTATCACGCGGCTGGAGATGGTGCTGCTTGGTTTCGCGGTGGATAAGCCAAGCCTACGTGCCCTAAAAAACAACCTGCTGCGATCAAATACGCGCAATATCTATAAAGATGACAGTGATGATCAATGGGTGAGTCGCTATGCCCGGATCCAAGTGTTGGCAAGCGCGATCGAAGATCGCCGGATCGCACTTGGCAAGACCAGTGGGTTTGAGAAATTGTACGCGCGGGCGACCAAACTTTACTTTGGCGGGATGGCGCGTCATTTAGCGGCGTTACGCCCCTTGTTGCGTCCCAATGCTTATTTGGGCTATGTGGTGGGGGATCAAGCCTCGTACCTGCAAGTCATGATCCGCACGGGGGAAATTCTTGCGGAGATCGCCGATGATCTCGGTTATGAGGTGGTCACGATTGATTTATTTAGGACACGCTTGGCGACCGCCACCAAAGAGCAACTGCGGGAAGAAGTGGTCGTTTTGCGGTGGCGAGGGAATTGAATGAGCAACCTTAATCGCTATGCGCAAATCATTGAGGCGATCTTTCAACAGGCATACCAAAAAGGTATGGAGCGAGTTGAATTTAGTCGCAGCGATTTTGAAGGGATCGCACGCAGTTTAGGGATCGCCATCCCTAAGAACTTGGGCGACATTATCTATAGCTTCAAATATCGCACCCAAATGCCCCCGTCGATTTTAGCAACTGCCCCCCCAGACAAAACTTGGATTATTCGTAATGTAGGGCGGGCAAAGTATGCGTTTGATCTCGTCAAAGAAATTGCCATAAAGCCTAATGAAGCTTTGATGGCAGTGAAAGTTCCCGATTCCACTCCCGCCATTGTGACCATGTATGCCTTCAATGATGAACAAGCGTTGCTCACCCGTATTCGCTATAATCGCTTGTTAGACATTTTTACGCGCGTGACCTGCTATTCTTTGCAAAATCACTTGCGCACGTCTGTTGAGGGCATTGGGCAGATTGAAACGGATGAGCTTTACATAGGTATCGATAAAAATGGTGTCCATTATGCCCTGCCTATTCAAGCAAAGAGCAAGATTGATCGGTTAGGCGTGACGCAAATTGAACAAGACATTGCGCTCTGTCAAGCGAAATTTCCACATTTGATCTGCCGCCCCGTCGGAGCGCAATTCATGGCAAATGGTTTGATTGCCTTATTTGAATTTGTGGATACTGACGACGGTATCCGCATAAAATCAGAAATGCACTATCAACTTGTTCCTGCTGAGGCGATTAATTCTCAAGAGTTGCGCGAGTACCGAAACCGAGCAGATATCGATACTGTTTAAAGTCATTATCTTCGCCCTCTTATAGCCACTAAAACACAAAGGAAAACACGCCCCATGGATGTTACAACCGCCGTCCAGACCAAATACGCTGTGCGCAGCTTCACCGACCAACCGCTCCCCAAAGCCGTCCTCACTGACATTTTGAACGCCGGACGCCGCGCCCAGAGCAGCAAAAATACTCAACCATGGCAATTCGTCGTCATTGAGAATCGCGAGACCCTGCAAGCGCTGAGCGGGGCGGGGGATTATGCCCAACACATCGGCATTGCCGCCGCCGCCATCTGCTTAATCGGCAAAAAAGACACCACCCCGTGGGAAGCCTATGACTTTGGGCAAGCCTCTTCCTATATGCAGCTTGCCGCGTGGGAAGCCGGCGTCGGCTCGTGCATCGCTGCGTTTCACCGCCCTGAACAAGCCGCCCAAGTCTTGAACCTGCCCGACGACAAAGCCTGCTGGTGTGCCCTCTCGTTTGGCTATCCTAGCCCCGATGCTAAGCCCGCTAAAATGGGCGGACGCAAGGCGCTCGAAGACCTGACGCATTGGGAAACATGGTGATCTAAAGGGACAGTGCCCATCGGGGTGCCTGCTGGTGCCCTGATGCCAAAATCGGATACAATCAAAGGCAGTGAGACTTCACAAAAAGCGAGACACCATGCGCATTTCTTTTTTTGGCGCGGCACGTACTGTCACCGGTTCGCAACACCTGATCGAAGTCAACGGCAAACGCATCCTCCTCGATTGTGGCTTATATCAGGGCAGAAGGGCGGAAGCCTTTGAACGGAATCAGACCTTTCCGTTTGATCCGAAATCACTGGATGCCGTGATCTTGTCGCACGCCCATATCGATCATTCTGGCAACCTGCCCAACCTGATCAAACAAGGCTATTTGGGCGAGATCATCGCCACGCACGCCACCCGCGACTTGTGCGCTTCGATGCTGCTCGACAGTGGCAACATTCAAGAGCGTGATGTCGAGTTCGTCAACAAAAAGCACGCCCGTAAAGGCGAGCCGCTGGTGCAGCCCCTCTATACCCAAGATGACGCGGGCGAGGCGATGACGCACTTTACCGCCTTGTCCTATCAGCGCGCCCATCCCATCGCCCCCGGCGTCACATTGACCTTTCACGACGCCGGACACATGTTGGGCAGCGCGTTTGTGGCGCTCGATATTGAAGACCATGCCACCAAGCGCGCGCTCAAATTTGTCTTTAGCGGCGACTTGGGACGCATCGGGTCGCCCATCATCCGTGACCCCGAACCGCTAGGCGATGCCCATGTGCTGATCATGGAAAGCACCTATGGCGACCGCTTGCACCCCGCGATGGATGACGACATGGCGCGGATGCAGCAGATCATCATCGCCACCTATCAGCGCGGCGGCACCGTCTTGATCCCCGCCTTTGCCGTCGGGCGCACGCAACAAGTCGTTTATACGCTGCATCAGTTGATCGTGAAGGGCGATATTCCCCCCATCCCGATCATTGTGGATAGCCCGCTGGCGACCGAAGTCACACAAGCGTTTCGCAGCCACCCGGAATGCTATGATGCCGAGATGCGCGCTTTCATCAGCACCAACGCCGGCGTCAAAGATGTCTTCGGGTTTTCGGAACTGCGCTATACCCGTTCGGTCGAGGAAAGCATGGCGCTGAACGATAATCGCGACCCGATGATCATCATTGCCCCCAGCGGCATGATGGAACATGGGCGCATCTTGCATCACCTTAAGCACCGCATCGAAGACCCCAAGAATACCGTGCTGATCGTCGGCTGGCAGTCGGAAAACACGCTCGGTCGGCGCTTGGTGGAGGGCGACCCCGAAGTCCGTATCTTTGGCGAAAGCTATCATAATCGCATCCAGACCGAAGTCATGAACGGCTTCAGCGGTCATGCTGATCGTGATGAACTGCTGGCGTGGGTGGCAAGCGCCGAGACACCCCCCAAGCGTACCTTTCTCGTCCATGGTGAAGCCCCCGCCGCCTTCGCTTTTGCGGACTTGTTACGGGTGGCGCATCCGCTGCCGTCGTTCCAAGTGGATGTGCCGACATGGAAACAACAGGTGGAGGTCTAACCGATCATGCCGGGAATCAGTCCGTTTGCCGATGATTGGCGCGCTTGCCTACGCGCTCATTATATGTTCGTGGCGCGTGCCCAAGATAAACCCACGATGGAATCGCTGACCGGGGTTTTGCATCAAGTCGGGTTTGGGGAGGACGAATTGCGGAGCCTGTATGTGCGGGCGACGCAGCATGTGGATGATATGCCGGATGATTTTATGCCAGATATGACGGTGTTGGCGGCGATCACCGCGCCCGACCCCATCCCCGAAGCCTTGATCGCCGCCGCTGTCGAAGCCGCCGCGCCCGAAAATCAAGTCCCGCCCGACGCTACATTAGACGACCCCGACGCCGAAACGGAAACGCCGGAAGAGCCGCCGGTGCCTTTCGACCCAGAGGGACCGCAACAGTTGAGCATGTTTTAGGCGCGAATCACAACGGGCAAACGCTTGGGGGTTGCCCGTTGGGATCGTTAGAAACTGGATTTGGTCTTAAAAAATTCCAGTAGATACTGTGCCCGCCCCGGATTGTCCATGAAAAAGCCAATATCAAAGGGGCGCGTCAGAAAATCGGTATAGCCGGGCAGCGTGTCGGCATCGACCGAGGACAAATGATTGAAGCCCATCTCCCAATTGCCAAAGCTCCGTTCGCGGGTCGTGCGCATGAACATTTTGTTGATCCGTGCGTGGCGTGGGTCGGCTTTGATCACTTCATAAAGCGCTTCGACGGCGCTCTTTTCACCTTCTAAAGCTTGGATGAAAAAGCCATCTTTGTGAAGCAGCATCCCCGTAATCTGACGGGCTTTGTTGTTGCGGCGGCTGACGGTGAGGATATCCAGCAGTTTGGCATCGTCCATAGCTTGGGGGGCGATGCTGGTATAGACGAGCGAAATTAATTCCACAATACCCATCCTTGTTTCTAGTCTTATTCTAATTGTTCATCATTATACCCGTTGTTCATGAGAATTATCTTGGCGTGTTATGAGATAAGCACTGCTGCTGGTTAAGGTTTGGGCAGGTAGATCTTGATTCCCCCATCATCCGCGAATAAGGCGGCGGGTGGCTGGCGCAAAAGGCGGGTCACCACGAATAAATCACCGATGGATGCCGCACTGTTCAAGAGCAGTGCCAGCACGAGCGCCTCGCCCACAGCCACCGGCACCAGCGGCAACAGCAGCCCGCCCGCCGTCGTCATCACAAGGATGGGGGTCAGTGCCATGCGCACATAATGCCGACGACTGAGGATGCCAGTCGTGGTGGCATAAAAATAGCCGCGCCCCCACAGCAAGCGCGCCGGATATCCCAACAGGCGCAACGTCAGCGCGTGCAAGCCTTCATGGATCGGGATCGTCGCCAACATTAGGCTGATCGTCAGCGCGGCGCGTGCAGCATCCCCCCACGCGATTTGGGGTAAGGCGGCATAGGGCGCGCCGAGCGCGATATAAAAACGATAGGGGAGCCATAAACACAAGACTGCGCCGATCATGGGCACGAGCGCCCACAGGTTGGCGCTCAGCAGCCAGCGCCAAACGGGTAACGCCTCGAAATCCTCGAACAAGTCCCCCGCGAGGTGATAGCCCGGTGGGATGTATTTGGCAACGGATTGCGATGCGGATGAATTGGGTGGATAATGTTTTTGGGTCATTGGGCATTGTTGCCTTTCACTACTTTCACTCAAGGAAATTATTCTATGTCGCAGTCATCAAAAAATCGTCCCAGTCGGTCTCAGTTTGAGCCGACCAAAAGTTCGTCCCGACGCAGCAGCCCGTTGTTGCCCATTTTCGGATTGATCATCATCATCGCGGCAGGGGCGTTGGGCTGGTTCCTCGCGCCGACCGTCATCCAATTTCTAGCCGATCGTATCCCTAATTTTACCGGACGCGAGTTAAATCCGACGATCTTTAACATCATTGTGGCGGGCATTGTCGCCGCACTCGCCTTCTTGGTTTTCCTGATCATCTCATCGCTGGTGATCCGCCCCGGCAGCATGGACTCCAGCGAAAAGCAGATGTCACGGGAAAAAGAAGCGCGCATCGCCGCCGAAAAAGCCGAGAAAGAACGGTTGCGCCGCCGTCAACGTTAAGGTTTGAGGGGAAATTGGTTAATTTCAAAATTCCCCCTATGCAATCGTTAAAAGCGTTGTTATCCTTATGGAGCATTGTGGAAAAAGAAGACGATTTTGTCTCGTCCACAGGGTGTCGTGGTTGGGCATCCGCAAAACTTCAACAGAGAAAACAGAAACGATTGCAACTCAGCACTCCCTGCACTCTCCGCACGTACTACAAAACACCTCCTGAAATAACTAGGATTTGTGTGTACAGAAGTTCTTTGCAAACCCCATAATTTCAGGAGAAACAAAAATGGGCGCTCGCGTACAAGGTACAGTCAAGTGGTTTAACGCTGAAAAGGGCTTCGGCTTCATTTCCCAAGAAGGCGGCGATGACCTTTTCGTTCACTATTCCGAAATCCAAAGCTCGGGCTATCGCTCGTTGGATGAAGGCGCTAAGGTCGAATTCGAAATCACTCAGGGTCAAAAAGGCAAGCAGGCAAGCTCGGTCACGATTATTTCGCGCTAAGCTTTTCCCGCTTTTGTAAGCCGAACGCCCCCCTCAATGAGGGGGGCGTTTTTGATTCTCGCTTATTCCAATTTCAATGCTTGCACGGGTGGCAACTGTGCTGCCCGCCACGCTGGATACATCCCTGCCAGCGCCCCGACCAGCGTCGCCAAAATCAGCGCGAAGACGATCAGTTCATCGGGCACAATGATCAAATTGCCACCGATTTGGGAAGCATCGAAGGGCAAAAATGAAATGCCACCGCCGTCTTGCGGGGTATTTTGGATGGCCCCATTGATGGCGTCTTGCAACAGGCGCGCCACCACTACCCCGACCACGCCCCCTAAGCCACCGACGAGTCCGGCTTCCATCAAGAACAACGTCAAAATCTCTTGGTTGGTCGCGCCGATGGCTTTCATAATGCCGATCTCGCGCGTGCGCTCCAAGATCGCCATCATCATGGTATTGGCGACGCCGAACGCCGCCACCACCAGCGCCACGCCCCCCACCCCGCCTAGCATCAAACGCATGGTGCTAAAGAATCCATTCAGGCTGTTGAGATATTCGCCCATGCCGCCCGCGCTATAGCCGGCTTCGCGCAATGCCGCGCTGACGATGGACACTGTTTCACGGCTGGAGGCTTGGATCGTCACCTGATCGTACACAAACGTCTCGTCGGTGTAGTCGTTGCCGCTGAGCGCCTCGTTCATGCTTTTGACATCCGCCAGCGGCAGATACAACACCATATCGCTGTAACCACCCGTCGGTTCGAGCAAGGCAGTGAGCGCCAAATTGACCCTCCGGATCGTGCCATCCACTTGATAGAGGCGCAACTTTAAGGGCGTCGCCAGCGGGTCAATCGTGATCGGTGCCCATTCTTCGGCAGTGGGATCATAGAAGTTGTCGCCAAACTGAGACCCCCCGATGCCTTGACCAGCCGCTAACGTCAATGGCTCGCCAGATTGGGTGCGCACCGCCAGATAGGGCAAATAACGGGGATCAATGCCCAAGATTTCGCCATATTTCACATAATCATCCGCCGCGATTTCGCCCCCTTGCAAGCGCAAGGTCGGGATGACGGCGACCACGCCTTCCATTTGCGACATCGCGCGGATCGCCTCGTCGTTCAAACGCGGGATGGGCACCGTCGGGTCGGGATTCCAGCCCGGATAGACATCAATTTGGGTGATGGCGGCACCACTGCCGATGCTGGCTTCGGCGGTTTGTTGTAAGCCGTTGGTCAAGCCGATCAACAGGACAACGGCGGTGGTGCCCACGACCACCCCGCCCGAAGTCATCAATAGGCGCGTGCGGGATCGTCCTAAATTACTGATCGCCAGTTGGAGCAGTTCGTGACACTCCGCAACCGCTAAAGCGGCGCGGCTTCTTGTGGAGCCTTTCGGCTCCAAATAGCCGCGACACTGACAGCAAGCGATCACGATTCTCGCTTTCACGAGCTACTTGCCGGGTGTCCCCCGGAACTAACGGCGGT
>JBBRTY010000154.1:0-10236 GCA_038248285.1 Aggregatilineales bacterium | reverse complement strand
TCGCTGGCTTTTGACGCGGGCGACGGCGGTCTTCACCGCGTTGGGCGAAGCGCCGCCGCCCGTGCCCGTGTATGACGAAACGACCGATGCCCCGATCCCCTACGAAGCCGAGATTCGGGCGTGGGTGGCTGAGTTGAACGCGGCGAAGGCGGGCGATTAACGGCGCGCCCGCGCCTTATGCCAGCCGCGCCAACAACCCCACCAACGTCGTCCGTTGCTCCAACCGTTTCGCGGCATCATAAATCAATAGCGAGTCAGGGTGCGCGGGCGGGCGTCCGTCGTCGGCATAATAGGCGTCGAAGCCGTCGCGGATCAGCTTAAAATACGCCTCCGCCACATAAAAATCGGACGTGTACGGGATCGGCTTGCGCCCGATGACGATCTCGACCGGCTTGGCGTCCCCTTCGGGCGGGGGGGCGGCATCACGCGCCCAAACGCCGTACAAGGTCAGGGTTTTATAGCCATAATAGCCGGGTGCCTTCTGCCAGATCAGCACCCCCACCCAAGGCGACGGTGCCAAGCCATATAGGGGGCGCGGACCAAAACAGGTGGTGACATTAAAGCGTTTGCGCCGGATCAGCTCCAGCGCGTCATAGGCGTTGAGGGCGTCCAGCGTGCGCGCAAGTTCGTTTTGGCGCGCCAACAACGGTGCCAGCGCCTCCCGTTTTTGACGCTCAGCGATCAGTTTGAGTAAATCCGCCCGCGAAGGGGGGGTATAACGCCGCATCATGAGTCCTATAGTATCGATAGGTGGGGATCGCGAAAATTAAAGCATAACGCACCCTTGTTTAAGGGGGTATTTCATTTTGGTGCAAGCCACCTCAAGATTTGAAGCTGGCTATGAAAGACCAGCCGCATTTGCACCAACTTGAGATGCACCCCGTCAATTTGAAAGACATCCAGTGAATCACAGGTGACACTCCGCAACCCCTCATCCCCCGACCCCTTCTCCCACAATTCTATCTCATGCGTCCGCCCTTGGGGTGAGGCGTGTGTAGTTACCGCAATTCACTTGTTTAAGGGGTGCATTTCACTTTGGTGCATCGCTATGATTTCATAACAGGTAAACGGGCGGATATTCGGCGCGGCGACTCTTGGGGTTGCGGATTTTTCCACGAGCGCCTAATCCGCCCCTACATTTACGTTGATGAGACGATAGGGGTTGGCAACAAAAAACACCCCCCCCTATTGTGGTTAGGTGTCCGCAACGGAGATCGTTGTAGGGGCGGATTAGGCGCTTGTCAAATGTTATCAACTCACATTGTCCCCGCGCCGAATATCCGCCCTTTGAAACCCCACATTTCCCCCGGTACCATGACGAGCATATTTTGCACTAAAGTGAAATGCACCCTTGTTTAAGACTCAACTTGCCACAATCCCTAAAGTTATGTTAAAATAACGCTATTCATGTGCATGACCATGCCACCCACGCACGGGCAAGTCTCCCCATTAAGCGCAGGACAGCTCACCAGTGCGCAGTCATGTGACCGCCCAGAAGCGCGTGGTTTTTATCGACCCTGAGCAAGAGAGGACACGAGCGATTAGCTCACAAGAATCGTTCCGAATGAATAACCAGATCCGCGCCCGCGAAGTGCGCGTGATCACCGACACCAACGAAAATCTCGGTGTGATCACCATTGGTCACGCCCTAGAGTTGGCTGAATCACGCGGGTTAGACTTGGTAGAAGTTTCGCCCAATGCCGACCCGCCTGTTTGCCGCATCATGGATTATGGCAAATTCCAATACGAGCAAGCGCGTAAAGACCGCAAAGCCCGTAAGCAGCAAAAAACCATCGAAGTCAAAGAAATTCGGCTCAGTCCCAAAACGGACGACCATCACCTGTCCTTTAAGGTGCGCGACGCCCGCAAGTGGATTCTCGATGGCATGAAAGTGCGCGTCCGTATCCGGTTTCGCGGGCGCGAGATCACCCACTCCAACATCGGCTATGACCGTTTGCAAAAAATCGCGGCGGAATTAAACGATGTGGCGATGGTCGAACAGACCCCCAACATGGAAGGCAACACCATGTTGATGATCTTGGCACCCGCTAAACAGGCTCCGGTCGAAAAGAAAAAATAACGCCCCCACTACGCTAGGCACACGGCATCTTGCAGCCTCGGAGCGTCCGTCACTTGTCGGACGCCCCATCGGTCGTGCCTCCGCAAGGCAGGGGTAACGGAGTCTGGGCATTAATTTTAATCGTTCGTTTTTCATAAGGGCATAACTGAGCCTTTATTTTGCGCGTCAAATGCGCGATCATGAAGGGCTATATCGTCCTTGCGTCGGAGTTTTTAATATTGTGGCGAAGCAGGTCAAGACGAAGAAGTATAAGCTGAAGACGCATAAGTCGACAGCAAAACGTTTCCGCGTGACCGGAAGCGGTAAAATTGTGCGTACCAAAGGCGGCAAAACTCACTTCCGTCGTCGGCGTTCTACCCGTGCCAAGCAAGCGCTTGACAAGATGATCGTGGTGACGAAGTTGTCGTTCCAGAAGCGCATCCGTCGTTTAGCGCCTTATATCCGTTATTATAAGGCAAACCCGCCCGCCTAATCGGTGTGTCGGGTCAGGGATAGTGTAGTCGAATCCTCCCCGGAGCAAACGGCTTCGGGGCTTTGTTGTCAGGAGACATAGGCAATGGCAAGAGTCAAGACGGGGTATACACGCCGCCGACGCCATAAAAAAGTGTTGAAACTCGTGCGTGGACAGTGGGGCACGCGCGGTCGGTTGTGGAAGCGCTCCAAAGAAGCAATGATCAAGAGTCTGTTCTACGCCTACCGCGACCGGCGCGCACGGCGTGGTGATTTGCGGCGTTTGTGGATCGCCCGCATCAACGCGGCGGCACGCAGCAACGGGCTGAGCTACAGCCGTTTCATGTTTGGTTTGAAGCGTGCAGGTGTGGAAATCGACCGCAAGATTTTGGCAGATCTCGCTGTGCGTGATGCCGCCACGTTCACCAAAATCACCGCCCTCAGCTTACAAAACCAGCAGTAAACCAGGGATGAGGGATTAGGGGTTGGGAATTCGCATTGCCCGCCATCGTCCCTACAGCCCACCACTCGTAGGGACGCGCTTCTGCGCGTCCGTATTGATTCAGCCTATGGATTCATTCCCCCCACCTCTTGTGCCTATACACCTCCCGGCGGTTAACCCATGATCAGCAGTACCACCAACGAACGTGTCAAACTCGCACGCAGTCTGATTCATGACGCCAAAGCGCGCCGCAAAGAAGGCAAGGTCGCGCTCGAAGGGGTGCGCCTGATCGCAGATGCGTTAGCAGCGGGCGTCGTGCCAGAATTTGTCTTGTATGATCCCGATCAAGTGAATGCCGGCGTCTTGCGCACCGACCCGCGCATCGTGTGGGAAGCTTCGGCAGAAGTGATGCGCGCCATCACCATCACCGAACATCCCCAAGGGATCGTCGGCGTCTTTCCTACCCCTGCCCTCAATGTGCCCATGCGTCCGCGCCGCGCCGTCATCCTCGACAATGTGCGCGACCCCGGCAATGCCGGCACGATTTTGCGGACGGCAGCTGCGGCGGGCGTGCAAGTCGTCATCTTCGCCCCCGGCTCGGTCGATGCCTATAACGACAAAGTGTTGCGGGGCGCGATGGGTGCCCATTTTCGCATCGCCTTGCGCGATTGGGATTGGGAGCATATCACCACCTATTGCAAAGATACGGTGATGTACCTCGCCGATATGACCGGCGACATGACCTATGACGCCGCCGATTGGACGGATGCGTGGTCGTTGATCGTGGGGGGCGAAGCCGAAGGTGCCTCCGCCGACGCCATCAGCGCCGCTGCCAAACGCCTTTATATCCCGATGGCACAAGGTACAGAATCGCTGAATGCCGGGATCGCGACGGCGGTGATGCTGTTTGAAGCCGCCCGCCAAGGGCGCGGCTAAAACGCCCCCCATCCCCACTGGTGAAGGGATAGGGGGCGTGCTTTACCGCGCGACATTCTCGCCAAAGCCAGCGGGCACGATCACCCGTTCGCCGTCATAGGCGACCTGCCCGCGGATGCGCACCTCGCGCACTTTGCCCCACACTTTCATCCCCGCAAAGGGCGACCAACCGGGGGCGGTCAACAGTTTCGCATCCTCGATGGTGTACGACTCGTTCAAATCGACCACCGTAACCGTATCACGCGGCGGGGTAAGGTCGAAGATGCGTTGAGCATTGGTCGCCAGCAACGCCACGAGGCGTTCCGGCGTGATCCGGTGGTCATGCACCGCTAATCCCATCAACGGCAGCGTCGTCTCCAAGCCGGGCACGCCAAACGGGGGGCGATCCGACTCTTTTTCGGCGCGCGTGTGCGGGGCATGATCGCTCTCGATGACATCGACAGTACCGTCGATCACCGCGTCCCACAAGGCTTCGACATCAGCACTCGTCTTCAGTTCCGGCTTCATCAAGCCATACGCCCCCAAGCGCGGCACGTCGTCTTGCGTCAGATACAAGTGATGGGGGCATACGCCGATGCTGATGCCGCCATAGCCGCCCGCCCGTTTCGCTTCGCGCAGCATCGCGATCTCGGCACGGGTGCTGATGTGACAAAAGTGAACGCGCAATCGCCCGTGCATCATCTTCATAATATCGAGGATCTCTTCGACCGTTCTGCCCTCGGCATGGACAGCGACCGGCTTGCCCGTCGCCGCCACCCACTGGAAAGCATGATCGGTGCGCTCTTGGCGATACTCGATGAGCAGGTTGCCCGTCGTGGCATTGCAATACATCTTCATGCCCACGACATCGGCGGCGGCGGCGCTGTATTCGTGTTGATTGCCCCCCTGATCCGCGCCAAAATAAATGCCATAATCACACACTGCCGACTCCGCCATGCGCGCCAGCTTGAGATCAAGGGCGGCGCGGGTAGTGGTGTTGGGTGGGGTGTTGGGCATATCGAAGATCGCCCAATAGCCGCCCGCGAGCGCGGCGGCGGTTTCGGACGCGAAAGTCGCTTTGTGCGCCCAGTCCAAATCGCGCAGATGGACGTGGGGGTCGATCATGCCGGGGATGTTCAGGATCACAGGCGTGCCCCCAACGTTGCCGCCAAGACCGCCATGCGCACCATCATGCCGTTGTGCATTTGGTGAAAGTAGACCGAGCGCGGGTCGGCATCCAGCAGGGCGTGATCGGCAGGGGTGCCCATTTCGTGTTTGCGGGGCAGCGGGTGCATCAAGATCATGTCGGGCTTGGCGCGCTGTAATACGTCCGGCGTCATGATGAAGTGATCGGCGATGGCGTCATAGGCGGCTCGGCTGGCGAACCGTTCTTGCTGGATGCGCGTCCAATACAGCACGTCGGTATCGCCCAACACATCCTCTAGCGCGTCGGTTTCATACGTGGCGATGCCGTGCGCTTGCACGAGGTTCAAGATCGAGGCGGGCATCCGCAGCGCGGGTGGGGCGACGAAATTGAGGCGGGTGCCGGTTGCGCCGTGCAATGCCAACAACTTGGCGAGCGAATGAACGGTGCGCCCGTTGACGAGATCGCCCACGAGCGTGATGTTCAAGCCATCGGCACTGCCTTTGAAGTCGAAGATCGTGTACAGGTCGAGCAATGCCTGCGTCGGGTGTTCGCCAACACCGTCGCCACCGCTGATGACGACGGGGCGCGTCCCTAGTTTTTCGCCCAACAAATCGAGTTGATACGCCGCCTCATAAGACGAGCGCACTTCAGGGTGTCGCAAAACGAGCGCATCGGCATAACACCCCACTGCGCGGAGGGTATCCGCCAAATTTTCGCCTTTATATACCGACGAGAACTGCACACCGCCACTGGTGGCGATCACCTCGCCCCCCAAGCGCAACATCGCCGCCTGAAATGACATGTCAGTACGGGTACTGGATTCGTAAAAGAGCGTCGCCATCACCTTGCCCGCGCACAAATCGAGCAACGACCGATCATGGGCATGGACGCGCGTCCGCAGGTCGGACACCCACGCGAACAACGTCGTCAGGTCGGCACGCGAAAATTGTTCCACGGTGACGATATGCTTGCCCACGAAATCTCCGTCAATGGCGTGGGGCTGATAGATGGTGGCGGTCAACGGTAGGGAATTGATCATCTAAAGCGACTCCTTAAAGCCAGAAAAGCAAAAAAAAGACCACTCAAGAGGGAGTGGTCTGGGATAGGAATGGTAAAGGCTGCACAACGCGGTTGCGTTCAGCGGGCGGATAGGGTTGGGGGAAGTGAACGAACATAGATCACCTCACGGGTCTGCTCTTGAACCAACAGTTCACCATGATAAACTATGATTGTCTTTAAGAAAAGACTAAATCACTTAACCGAACAACCCCACTTCACGCGATCCATCATCGCTACACCTGCCAATTGCCACACGAAAGGACGAGGGTGACGAATTCTCACGCGACGGTTGCGCCTTTAGGGGGCACCACGACATCACACTTCCGTATCGATGTCCGACCCCATTTGCCCGGTTCCAGCGTTCGTTTTGTCTTATTGCACGGGGCGCTCAGCGCCGACGACCTCGCCCGCCTCAGTGCCGAACTGCTCACCGACCCCGTGACCGAAAGCGCCACTTTCACCGCCATCACCGCCGAGGGGCTGCCCGTCGGCACACCCGCTGCGCCCGTCGATCACGCTGTTGATGTCGCGCGACACGCTGTTGATGTCGCGCTGTTGCCCGGCGTCACCGATACCACCGCCGAAAGCTTGTTGCGGGCGGCGCGCCAACTCGGTCTCGCGGTCGAGGGCGCGGCGACCGGGCAGCGTCACTTCTTCCCCGTGACGCTCACCCCCGCCGAACTCGAAGCAGCGGCAGCGGCAAAGTATAACCCCGTCATTCAACGGATCGCGATCAATAGCCCGATTGCGCCCGCCTTCATCATCCCGACCGCCGACCGCCTCGTCGAGCGCATCGCCGTGCGTGGTGCCGACGACGCCCGCTTGTTGGCGATCAGCGCCGAGCGGCGGTTGGCACTCGATGTCAACGAAATGCGCGCCTTGCGCGATTACTACGCCAGCGAAGACCGCGACCCGACCGATGTCGAGATCGAGATGATCGCCCAGACATGGAGCGAGCATTGTGTTCACAAAACCTTTAAGGCGTTGATCGACTATAGCGGTCCCGCGCATGGTGCCGCCGCCGATAGCGCCCCCGTGCCCCAACAGATTGACGGCTTGCTAAAGACCTATATCCGCGCTGCCACCGATACCGTGAATAAGGCTTGGGTGCGCTCGGCATTCGTGGACAACGCGGGCATCATCGCCTTTGACGACCGCTTTGATCTGGCGTTCAAAGTCGAAACGCATAATCACCCCTCGGCGCTGGAACCCTTCGGCGGGGCGAATACGGGCGTGGGCGGCGTGGTGCGCGATATCCTCGGCGTCAGCGCCCGCCCGATTGCCAACACCGACGTACTCTGCTTTGGCTTCCCCGACACGCCCGCCTCGGCGATTCCGGCGGGGGTGCTGCCGCCGTCACGCATCGCGGAGGGCGTGATTCACGGTATCGAAGATTATGGCAACAAAATGGGCATCCCCACCGTCAATGGTGCTATTCATTACCACGCGGGCTATGTCGCCAACCCCCTCGTCTTTTGCGGGTGCTTGGGCATCCTGCCGCGCGATTCGCACAAGACGGGGGTACACGCCGGCGACTTGATCGTCGTGTTGGGCGGGCGCACCGGACGCGACGGCTTGCGCGGTGCCACCTTCAGCAGTATGGAAATGGACACGACCACCAGCCAAATCGCGGGCAGTGCGGTGCAAATCGGACACCCGATCCACGAGAAGCAGGTGCAAGAGGTGATCCTACGCTTGCGTGACGCCGCCTTGTATCACGCCATCACCGATTGCGGCGCGGGCGGGTTGTCGTCAGCCGTCGGCGAAATGGCGGCTACCAGCGGAGCGACCGTCCAGCTCGAAACGGTGCCGCTCAAATACCCGGGCTTGCGTCCGTGGGAAATTTGGCTGAGCGAAGCCCAAGAGCGTATGGTGATCGCCGTCGCCCCCGCCGATTGGGAAGCGGTCGCCGCCATTTGCGCCGGGCAAGATGTCGAAGCCGTCGCCATTGGCACCTTTGACGCCACCGGACGGTTGGTCTTGCGCTATGAAGGCGTGACCGTCGGCGAGCTTGCGGTGGAATTTTTGCATGATGGCATCCCCCGCCGTCACCTCACAGCAGTCTGGGCACCGGCTGATCGGCGATCTGATGATGATCAACCCGTCGGGGATAGGCACGGGCATCTGCTGCGCTTGCTGTTCAGCCCGACGATCCGTAGCAAAGAAGATGTGATCCGCCGGTACGATCACGAGGTGCAGGGCGGCACGGCGGTCAAGCCGCTAACGGGCGTGGGCGCGCATGGCGTCAACGATGGCGCGGTGATCGTACCGCTGGACACCTTGCCCGACGGCAGACGGGGCGTCGCCTTGTCGGTCGGCATCTGCCCGCAATATGGCGAAGTCGATCCCTATGTGATGGCATGGGCGGCGGTTGATGAGGCGATGCGCAACTTGGTGGCGGTCGGCGCGGATCCCGATCAGGTGGCGATCCTCGACAACTTCTGTTGGGGCGACCCGCGCAAGCCAGATCGTTTGGGCGCGCTGGTACGCTGTGCGCAAGGGTGTTATGATGCCGCCCTTGCTTATAACGTGCCGTATATCAGCGGCAAGGATAGCCTCAATAACGAGTACACCGATGTCGAGGGCGCGCGCCATGCCATCCCCGGCACGTTGCTGATCTCAGCGGTCGGCATCGTGCCCGATGTCGGCAAAACCGTGACCAGCGACCTGAAGCGGGCGGGCAATCGACTGCGCTTGGTCGGGGACTTTGCTACGCCGAGGGGCGGCGTTCCCCAACCCACCCGCGACCCGATGGGGACGTTACGGTGGCTGCATGAGGCGATCCAGCGCGGGTTGATTCAGGCGTGCCATGATGTCTCAGAAGGGGGTCTCGGCGTGACGCTTGCCGAGATGGGCATCGGCGGCGGCTTAGGGGCATCGGTCGCGTTATCCACTGATGCGCTCTTCCGCGAAACCCAAACCGCCTTCCTCATTGAGGTCACGCTCGAAGATGAAGCCGCGCTCGAAGCCCTAGAAGCCGAAATGGGGGTGTTGTCGCGCTCGGCACCGCTCGGCATGGTGACGGCAGCGCCCATCGTGCGGGTGAGCGAAGCAGGTGCTGAAGGTATCGAGTGGACGCTGGACGAACTGGCGCACGCATGGCGCGGTGCGGCGATGGTCCCCCCCGCGCTGACCAGCCCCCCCACTTCTTTACCTGTTCACAGCCCGCGCCAACGGACACCGATTGCCCGCACCACCCCGCCGCGCGCCCTCATCTTGCACGCCAACGGCAGCAATCGGGATCGCGATGCAGCGCTGGCGATCACACTGGCGGGCGGCGACTCCGAGATCGTGCATATCAATCAATTGCTGGCGGGCGAAAAACACTTCGCCGATTATCAGATGCTCATCGTGCCGGGCGGCTTCTCGTATGGCGACGACTTGGGCGCGGGGGTATTGTGGGCGTTTGACCTGCGCGCCCGTTTCCAAGACGACCTGCAAGCGTTTATCGCGGCGGGGCGTCCGGTGATGGGCATTTGCAATGGCTTTCAGACGTTGGTCAAGGCGGGGGTGTTGCCGGGGGATAGCCCCACGCCGACCCGTAATGTCACTTTAACGTATAACGAACGCGGACATTTTGAATGTCGGTGGGTGACGCTGATCCCCGACCCCGCCAGTCCGTCGCTGTTCTTGGACGGGCTGACCGAGCCGATCACCTGCCCGGTGGCGCATGGCGAGGGACGGGTAGCGGTGGCAGACGCGGCGGCATTGGCGCGGTTGACGGAGAGTCATCTGATCGCGCTGACCTACGACGGCGACGGGTATCCGGCGAACCCCAACGGCTCGTTGGCGAACATCGCCGGCTTGACCAACGCGGCGGGCAACGTTTTGGGCTTGATGCCCCATCCCGAAGATCACGTTTTCGCGTGGCAGAGTCCGACATGGCGCAGCGGGACGCGCGGCGGCGATGGCTTACGGCTGTTCGCCAATGCCGTGAAGTTCGCGTAAAGCGGGGTTGACCGTTGGGGGTGGTCGCTACGGGTGACTGTAGTACGCCCCCTAGGGCTTACGCATGAAACGCATGAAAGGTAACTGCTCAGGCTGAAAAACAGTCGGTAATAAAGGGAGAAATGACCGTTGGCGGCAAATAGGTGGATATTCGGCGCGCGAACCTTCATGTTAACGAACGATTGACAAGCGCCT
>JBBRTY010000153.1:0-10255 GCA_038248285.1 Aggregatilineales bacterium | reverse complement strand
CCTCAGGGCTGTTGCAAAGTCGAAAGAGGACAAATTCAATGAATAGCAGATTTGATAATCCCCACCCCGTCTGACCTTCGGTCAGCGCCCCCTCCCCATTGCATGGCTGAGGGGGAGAAAAAAGCTCACAACGGTTCTTAGTAGTCCCCTCTCTACGAAGTGGGGAGGGGATGCCGACCTTCGGTCGGACAGGGTGGGGATGTGCTTTGTGATCCACTGAAATTGTTTCATACAAGACTTTGCAACAGCCCTGGTCGTTCCCTACTCTTTATTGTCGGTCGGGAAACGCTAAGCTATAATGCCTATCATGAGCGATCAAAAAATTACCCGATTGGAAAATCATCTGGAACGTTTGATTGAGGGGGCGTTTGCCCATCTCTTCGGTCAAGCGTTGCGTCCCCATGATATTGTGGTGCATTTATCACGGGCGCTAGAAACTGGCATTGTGCCTTCTAACGACGAAGACACCCGTCCATTTGCGCCTGATCAATACATCATTCGCCTCAGTGAGCATATCCATGATCACTTATCCGCGCGGCAACCAAGTTTGAATGCTTTGCTCATCCAGCACATGGTTGACCTCGCCGCTGCGACCAATTGCCGCTTGCGGGTACAACCGAGCGTCACATTGATCGCCGATGGGCGGTTAAAAGACGCGGACATCAGAGTAGAGGTGGCGCATCAACTTGATCCTCAACATACAACCCAGATGCTATCACAACCAGAACTGCACGCAGCCTTGGCGCGTACCCCCCGTAACCCCGTACTGGTCATCAACGGCAACCCACCTATTCCGTTGTTGAAACCGGTCATCAATATTGGACGCGGGCGAGACAACGATATCATCGTTGAGGATCGCTATGCGTCGCGGCGTCATGTGCAGCTTCGCCTCCGGCACGGCGTATTCATGGTGTTTGATGCCAACAGTCAAGGCGGGATCGAGGTCAATGATGTGCCCGTGCGCGAACATCGCTTACAACCCGGTGATGTGATCCGCATTGGCAAAACCCGGTTACTCTATTTGGAAGATACCGCCATCGGTGATGACCAAACAGGGATTATCACTCTTCTACCGCCATAAATGGGGTGACGCATCATTGTGACTGTTGAAATCATCCTGTTCGTGCTGCGCTTGGTCTCTGGCGCAATTTTGCTTGGGATTATGGGCGTGTTGTTCCTTGCCCTCTGGCGCGATTATCAAAGCGCTATCGTGCAAACGCAGGCACAGCGCCGGATTTATGGGCGCTTGGTCGAAGTTACAGAAAATGACGAAAATTATGCCGATACCGAGGTCTACTATCCCCTTCTGCCGTTAACCAGCATTGGGCGCGCACCGACCAATACGATCCCGCTCAATGATGATTTTGCGAGTGGGGAACACGCACTGGTCGCCTTGCGCAATGGTCAGTGGTGGCTGGAAGACCGCCAAAGTCGCAATGGTACTTTAATTAACGGATTGCCCATCCACGACCCTATTGTCATCACCGATGGGGATATCATCGGGGTCGGTCATCGAAGATTTCGCGTTGAACTGGAGTAAAATTCTATGGAAACAGTTGCTATTGGGGTGATCGGCGGTTCCGGTCTGTATCAGATGCAGGAACTGAGCAACCTCAAAGAATATACAATCGATACCCCTTTTGGTCGCCCTAGCGCTCCAATCACGGTGGGTACGTTGCGCGGCAAGCGCGTCGCCTTTATCCCTCGTCATGGCATTGGGCATATATATACCCCAACGACCCTGCCCTACCGCGCCAATATTTTCGCCCTGAAAATGCTCGGCATCAAAAAGCTCATCGCGGTCAATGCTTGCGGTTCCTTGCGTGAAGATTACGCGCCGGGGCATATCGTCATCCCCAATCAATTGTTCGACCACACCAAGAGCGGGCGAGAGCGGACATTTTTCGACACGGGTTTGGTCGCGCATGTTTCGGTTGCTGATCCCTTTTGTGCCGATTTAAGCGCACTAGCGGCAACTGCCACCGCCCAAGCCGGAGGCACAGTGCATGAAGGCGGCACTTACGTCACCATTGAAGGACCCCGCTTCAGCACACGCGGCGAAAGCGAGATTTTTCGCCAGTGGGGATGCAGCATTATCGGCATGACCACCTGCCCAGAAGCGTTTTTAGCGCGCGAAGCGGAAATGTGTTACGTGTCGGTATCACATGTCACCGATTATGATGTTTGGCATAATGAACCTGTCAATGTCGCGATGGTGATCGAAACGTTGCACCGCAACTTGCGCATCGCGCAGGAAGGCGTCGCCAACATGGTGGAAGCCCTTGATGAACACGCGGATTGCGACTGCCACCACGCACTCGATCAAGCGATTATGACCAGCCCTTCACACATGGCTGCTGACCTGCTCGAACAACTCCGCCCGATTGTCGGGCGTTTTTTATGATGCAACGCGCATGATGATCAATGACGCAGCAGTGCCCGACGAGCGAAGAGACGCCCGATCCCATCACCGCCTCTCGTTGGGATTCATCCTGATGGGGGCACTCTTCTTGCTGGTGAATACCCTCGCGTTATCCATAGCCATACCCAGAGTGACGCTCTCGGTATGGCTATCTCTCGCTGGCTGGATCGGATGCGCCCTGGTCGGAAATGCCTTGCTAATCCACTGGCTACCTAGCCATGATCGTTTCCTATTCCCATTGACCATGATCTTGACCGGGTGGTCATTGATTATCATCGCGCGGGTTGCGCCAGAATTCGCCGAGAGACAAACTTTGTGGATGGTGATCGCGGTCATTTTGATGCTCGCCACCAGCCTCATCCCCCAAATCCTGCAATGGTTGCGGGGCTATCGTTATACCTTGTTGATGATGGGACTGATCTTTTTAGTCGCCACCATCTTGTTTGGCAGCCATCCGTCTGGGGTAGCGGGCGCACCAGCACTTTGGCTCAATATCGCGAATTTTTATTTCCAACCCTCGGAACCGCTAAAAATCGTCTTGGTCGCCTTCCTCGCCAGTTACCTTGCGGAACAATACGCGGTTTTGCGTGCCGATCAACAGTCGTTTGGCGTATTCCCTTCGCCGCGTATGTTCGGACCAGTGCTGCTCATGTGGGGCTTGTCGATGGTGGTCTTGGTTTGGCAGCGAGACTTGGGTACTGCCGCGCTCTTCTTCCTCGTCTTCCTGATCCTGCTCTATACTGCCAGTGGGCAATTCGCCATCTTGGTCGGCGGTAGTCTGCTGGCGATTGTCGGTGGGATTGCCGCTTATCTCCTCTTCGCAGTTGTGCGGCTCCGGGTCGATACATGGTTAAACCCGTGGCTGGAAGCCGATGGGCGCGCCTATCAAGTTGTGCAAAGCTTAATGGCATTTGCAGCCGGTGGGATCACTGGCAGCGGCGTTGGGCAAGGATCCCCCACCTATATTCCCGTCGTGCATTCCGATTTCATCTTCGCAGCACTTGCCGAGGAATGGGGGCTGATCGGGGTCATCACTGTCCTCATTTTATTAGGTGTTATCGGGGCGCGGGGTTTACGGGCATCGGTCAGTTTACGTCCGTTTCAGGCATTGCTCACTATCGGCTTAAGCAGTTTACTGATTATTCAAAGCTTCTTGATCATCGGCGGCGTTTTAAAGCTGATCCCGCTCACAGGCGTAACCCTCCCCTTCATGAGTTATGGCGGCAGCTCGTTGGTCACCAATTTCATCATCATTGGGTTGCTCTTGCGGGTGTCATCACAAGGAGAAAATCCCCGTGCTGTTTCAGCGCGAAGCTAAACGCTTGCTCCTCAGCTTTCTCGTCATGTTCGCATTTATCGCGCTCGCGGCGAGTTATTGGGCGATCAACGGGCAAACCACCCTCTTAAAACGGGAGGATAATCCACGCCTTGTAGAAGCGGAAGCCGCTGTGCGGCGGGGCAGTATTCTTGACCGAAATGGCGTCCCTTTGGTGATTTCGGTCCCCCTTAACAACACGATCAATGGCGCGATGATCCGTCGTTACGAAAATCCAGCGATGGTGAGCGCACTGGGTTACTACAGTCTGCGGTATGGCGTGAATGGGGTAGAAGCGGCATATGATGATCTGCTCAGTGGGCGAATACCGACGGCAGACCTCAATACCGCCTTCTTCAACGATCTCTTGGAGCGTCCGCGCACGGGCACGGATATCATGGTCACACTCGATACTGCCATCCAAGAACGCCTTGCCGAACGGATGGCGGGCAATATCGGCGCAGGCATCGTGATCGCCGTACCTTCCGGTCAAATCTTAGGATTGGTGAGTCTGCCCACCTATGATCCCAATCAACTCGATGCCCAATGGGATGCGCTCATCGCCACTCCGGGGGATCCATTTTTTAATCGTGTCCTCCAAGGGCGCTATCAACCGGGGGGCGCGCTGCAAACGCCGTTGATGGCTGCCGCCAGCCTCGTCGATATCCCCTTCGATGTGCCTCACGAAAATGCGACCCTGCCCCTAGAGATCGATGGGATCAGCTTAAGTTGTGCCGTCCCCTTACCCCCTCAAGCACTGAATTTGAGCGAAGCATACGCTTATGCCTGTCCGCGCCCCTTTTCGGCTTTAGCAGAGCAGCTTGGCGAAACGTTAATTGACGACATCTTCGACACCTTCCGGCTGACACAATATCCAACCCTCCCCGGCTTTACCGCTCTAGCAACCCCTATAAGTCCAACGCCGGCCAGCACCCCGATGCGCTCGGTCAGTGACCCCAATGTCTTCGAAGCGGCAGCGCTAGGACAAGGCGAAATCGTAGTCAGCCCTTTAATGATGGCGCTCATCACCGCCGGCATCGCCAACGATGGCAATGCCCCGCAACCACAACTTTTGTATGCAACGCGCGCATTGGGCAGTGATGATCAAGCAACGTGGGTATACCCCATCGCCAATACCCTGAGCGTGCCGATCACAACCGAGACCACCGCCCGCCGCCTACAAGACCTGATGCGAAACACCCTCGTGACAGGCGCAGCCCAAAATGCCGCCCGTGCCGGATTTGACATTGGCGGTCATGCTTCACTGGCATATTCTGGCGAGGAAACCCATACATGGTTTATCGGGTTTGTCACCCTGACGGGACCGCAAAGCATCGTTATCGTCATCGTCCTTGAGCAAAATGCTGATACGCAGATAGCCGCCGATATCGCTGGGGATGTCCTCACCATTGCCCACGACCGACTCTCACGCTAGTCGTGACCTTGCCTCAGCCGCCCTCCCATAGGCGCGAACGCAACCCAAGTTTGCGCGACCATTTGGCGGTCATGCTGTGGGCATGTACCCACCACCCACTGTAGCGCTGTTTGGCTTGGGCAACATTCAGCGAGGCGATAAAGCCTTGGGCATCCTCAAACGGTGTCATCACTTGGACGGCGCGTCCATATTCCTCGCGCGAATGCGCATCCGACCCTACCGTCCCATGCAGATTATGGTGCGCCGCAAAACGTGCCGCTTTGACATTATCTTCGGGGAACAGACACCGCGCATTAAAGACCTCTATCGCATCCACTTGATCAATGATGCGCATCAAATTGATTTCTTCCCATGCCCCTTTGCGTAATCGATCAAACGGATGGGACACACTGATCACCGCGCCTTGATCGCGCAGTCGCTCAATCGTCGCTTGGGGAGTTAAGCCATAGGGGATCGTCTCTTTCATAAAATATCCCAACAACTCTCCCTGAGTCGTCATAATCTCTTCACCAACGATCACCCGATCTGGGGCGAGCCGTTGGAATTCGAGCGCTCCTTCGATAGTGTTGTGATCGGTAATTGCAATACGCGCTATCTTTTGCTGATCGAGAATCCGCCGAATCGTCTCCGGTCGAACAATCGAGTCCTTCGACCAATGCGAATGGGAATGCAATTCAACATGCCACAGTTCCAAATTTACCCTCACATGATTTACAGCGTCCGAGAGACAAGAATACAATCATTGTAACAGCGTGATCTCTGCCAATTCAACCATATGCTATAATGCACCAGCGGTCAGTCGTAGGGAAATAGCGTGTGCAAAAAGCACCGTTATTTGGCAGACTGGTCTAGCTTATCTTCCCGTTGGCAGATGCAGTTGAGCATTTAACCTATGGAACAACGTCTTTACGAACCTCAAGAACCTATTCATCCCAGCGGACCGCCCCCACTGCTTTTATGGTTGGCGGTCGTTTTCTTGTTTCTTTTGATAGTCGCCACTCTTGCAGGCTTGAGCTATTTTTCGAGCGGGCAACGACTCGCAGTTTTTGTACCTTATGTGGGCATCACCGTCATCGGTTTGGTAGTCGCGATCCTCGGCGGAACGCTCGTTTTCCGGCGCAATCTCCCCAAATTCTTTTGGTTGTGGATGTTCATCGGGCTGATCATCGTTCTCACAGCTGGGTCATTCGCCGTCGCCCTAGGCTATCGAACCGTGCTGCCCCCCCGTTATCAAGAACAATTCTTAACGGAAGTCCCATTCCTGCGCGCCTTCCTACCCCCGACACCTGAAGGCGGCATCGTAGCGACCTCGGCAGCCACTAGCGCGTTTTCGGCGGAAGACTTACTTGCCGCCCCGCCATTGTTCGCGACTGCGACCGAGCCGTCAGCAGCGGTCATCCCACCCACCGAAATGGTCATTATCCCGACCCTACCGCCAACGCTAGAGACCACCGCAACGCCCGACCCTACCGCTACCGAAGTCGCCGCGACCAGTGTCTCTATCGCCCCAACCTCAGCGGCAACCGTCGCCCCTCAGCAAGTGGTTGAGCGCTTCACAATGCCGGTGTCTTCACGCATGTATGGCTTTACCCATGTGCAGCAAGGCTGGAACAATTGCGGACCCGCCAACATCACGATGGCGTTAAGTTACTATGGCTGGCGAGAATCTCAAGAGTTTGCGGCGAACCTGCTCAAACCCGATGATGAAGACAAAAATGTGTCCCCCAACGAACTGGTTCGGTTCGTGAACGAGCAAACCGCCGTCCGAGCCATCACACGCATTGGCGGCGACCTCGAATTATTGAAAGCCTTCATCGTCAACAATATCCCCGTTATTGTTGAAACGAGCTATGCCCCAGAAGGCTTTGACTGGATCGGACATTATCAAACTGTAGTCGGTTATGACGACAACGCCCAATCGTTGTATATCTACGACAGTTATCTAGGCACCGGTATCGCTGGCGCTGGCTTAAGCGAATCTTATGTCTCGTTCGACACCGGTTGGCAAGCGTTTAACCGCGTCTTCATCGCCATCTATGAACCCGATCGCGAAGGGATTGTGCAAAACATCCTCGGCGATTATGCCGATGTCAGGCAATCGGCGCAAATCGCGCTTGATACCGCCGTGCGAGAAGCCCGCGCTAATCCTCAAAGCCCGTTCCCATGGTTCAATATGGGGTCATCTTACACCAAACTAGGCATGTATGAAGAGGCTGCCTCAGCTTTCGATCAAGCGACACAACGAAGTTTGCCCTTTCGCATCTGGTGGTATCAATTTTCGCCATTTGAAGCGTATTTCAACACGGGTCGGTACGATGACGTGTTAGCATTGGTGAACAACAACCTCGCCAATGGTGGTCAATACATCGAAGAAACCTACTATTGGCAAGGGCGCGTCTTTGCAGAGCGGGGGCAAACCCAAGAAGCATCGACGGCTTTCCAGCGGGCACTCACGCATAACCCCCGCTATCAAGATGCCCAAACCGCCCTTAACAGTCTGAATACATAAAGGCTCCCGTATGCAGCAGGAACCCGGCACTCAGCCACAAGCATCGTCATCACAACGCGAAACCGCTACCCGCAAGATCGCCACCGACACGCTGATCGTCATGATCGCTTTTGGGATCGCCAAAGCTGTCAGCCTTGTGCAAACCTTCATCATCGCCAATAGATTCGGGGTCGGCAATGAGTGGGACACGTTTGTCACCGCGAACCGTATCCCCGAATTGATTTTTACCCTGATCGCCGGGGGGGCGTTGGCGCACGCCTTCATCCCAATCTTCGGCGGTTTTCTGGCACGGCGGGATCAAACCGGGGCGTGGCGCACTGCCAGTCATGTGATCAATAGTATCTTCGTGACGACACTGACCATCAGCGCAGTCGCCTTCATTGCCGCACCGTGGTTGGTCGCCAATGTGGTCGCGCCCGGCTTTGACGAAGCGGCGCGCCAGCAAACCGCCGAACTGATGCGCATCTTGCTCGCCAGCACCTTGATCTTCTCGGTCAGCGGCATCGTGATGGGCATTCTGCAAAGCCACAATCATTTTTTGCTGCCTGCCATCGCGCCGATTATGTTTGATGTCGGGATTCTGTTTGGGGTGATTTTTTTGCTGCCCATTTTGGGCGTGCGCGGCATTGCGCTCGGCGCGGTACTGGGCGCGGCGCTGCATTTAGGCATTCAGGTGCCGGGCTTGATCCACTTCAAAGCGCGTTGGTTGCCAGAACTCGGTCTGCGCGATCCTGTTTTGTGGCGTGTCATTCGCTTGATGCTGCCCCGGATCGCCGGTTTAGGAGTCTTTAGCCTCAATTTCATTGTGATGAACAATATCGCCTCGCGCTTAGGCACAGGCTCGGTCAGCGCGCTCGATTGGGGCTGGCGCTTGATGCAAATCCCCCAGACGTTGATTGGCACAGCGATGGGCACCGTAATTTTCCCAACATTGGCGGCGCTCAGCGAATTGGGGGATGAAAATGGCAAACGCGACGCCATGTCGGGGGCGTTGCGCTTCATCTTGATCACCACCATTCCGGCAGCCATCGGCTTGGTGGTCATCGGACGCCCGCTGATCAGTTTGTTAGAACGGGGCGCATTTGACGCTTCGGCGTCAGCGCTGGTCTTTAGTACGCTCCAATTCTTCACCTTAGGTTTGATCACCCATTCCATGCTTGAAGTCGTAGCACGTAGCTTTTATGCCGACAAAGACACCCTCACGCCTTTGTGGGCTGCATTAGGCGGGGCAGCCGTCAATCTTTTCCTGTCCTACACCCTAAGTGGCGTGAATCTCGTAGAAAGCGCCATCATGACCAATTCCGTCGCTCTTAGCTTTCCAGCATTGGCAATGCCTGTGCAAATGGGCGCAGTGGGAGGTCTAGCGCTGGCAAATTCGGTTGGCGTTAGCGTTGAAGTAGCAGTCTTGATCTTCATGCTGCGGCGGCGCTGGCATGGCATCAACGAATCGGCGATCCAGCGATCATTAATGCAATCGATCTTGGCGAGTTTGATCATGGCGCTGGTCGTCTTCATCATTGGCAGCCTATGGGCAGCGGTCTTGCCCGACGGCGGACTCCTCCTCACTGTCGCACAACTAAGCATACAAGCGGGCATTGGTGCGCTCGTGTATGTAGGCACCGCCGCACTGCTTGGCATGGAAGAACTTAGTTTACTGCGCACGCTCATTCGGCGTCCCCGCCTTGCAGCAGGAGTAGCAGCATGACCATTGAAATCGCGGTGCTAAACTTAGGGCTGGCAGCGACCAATGCCTATATCGTCGCCGACACAGAAACGCATAACGCTATCTTGATCGATCCTGTCGATCAGGCAGAGTTATTGGTCAAAACCGCAACCGATCGCGGCTGGACGATCAAGCTCATGGTCGCCACTCACGCCCATTTCGACCATGTATTGGCAAGCGCCGCCGTCAAAGCGCTCACTGGGGCACCGTTTGTAATTCATCAGGAAGCTGCATCGTTTCTTGACAACCTGCCCCAAACCGGCGTGCGCTTCACGGGCAAACCCTTCCCAGAAGCAGCCCAACCGGATCGTCTCATCCTTGACGATAGCGAAACCATCACCCTTGACGCGATCACGCTCGAACCGTTGTATACCCCCGGTCACGCCCCCGGTCATCTGAGTTTATTTATGCGGGATCAAAATATCGTCTTCAGTGGGGATGCGCTGTTCGCGGGCAGCGTTGGACGGACGGATTTGCCGGGCGGCAACCATGAAGTGTTGATGCGCTCCATTTTCACAAAATTACTGCCCCTTGGCGATGCTGTACAAGTGCTGCCGGGGCACAATCAAGCCACAACCATTGGGCGTGAACGCCAAACCAATCCCTTTGTGCTAGACTGGAACCCCTCCTAAACCCGTTCATCCGATTTTTGATCCGTGAGTCATAGGAACCGCATCCATTTTGGCAGCTTTTTTCAACCAATACTCGTTTGTGATCTTCAGCACTCTTGGTCTCGTGGTGGTGTTTATCGGATTACGGGTCGTCCGCGCCCGCGTCATTTTAGCGATAGCGATAACACTCGCGCTGGCGGCGACCTTGACGCTTGGCTATGTCTTGGTGTTGCGCCCCGG
>JBBRTY010000152.1:0-10485 GCA_038248285.1 Aggregatilineales bacterium | reverse complement strand
CCCTCACCCTAAATCCCTCTCCCACAAGGGGAGAGGGACTTTCTACCGCTTTTCTCCCCCTCTCCTGTTTGTGGGAGAGGGGGCCGGGGGGTGAGGGGTACCTGAGTAGTTACGGATTAGTTTTTCACAAAATCAATTTACCCTTTACAGAATTGTAACATAAAACATTGCGTAAATTATCAGCACTTTGTATGATTTTATGTGTTTCAAGTTATTCCCTGTGATCTATGAACACGGATATATTGAAACCTCAAAATACGAGCGCCAATTTTCTGTAGGAGTCTGTTTTTTGGGGCATCCGCTGGCGTCTCACCCTTTGCTTTCCCACCATCAATGCCTCCCATACCCACACAAAGGCGGTGAAACGGTAGTTGGGTATGGGGGGTTGGATGGATGAAGGGCTTCTAGCCGACTGCGCGCGCTGCTGCCAATGATTGTTCAAGGGTGGGGTAGACATCAACTTTGGCATTACCGAAAGCGTCGGCAGCCAGCCCCTTAAAGCTTTGGATCAAGAGGTTATCCACTGTTGTGACGATCAGCTTTTTCACTTTGGGGTGATGAAACAGTGGGTTTTCGCCGCGCGCGACGGTGCTTGCGCCCGACAAAATTTCCTCCCAATTGACCTTCATTTTCAGCACATCCTGCACATAAATCATCGGTTGCGGTTGCTGTTCGAGTAGCGCCATAATGTCTTTTATCGAAGGCTCAAGGTCAGTTTCCATACGATAATCATCAAAGGCGGTAAACAGAAGGATGGGCGCGTCATCAAAAATTTCGATCTTGTAGGTGGTAGCCATTGGGATTTCCTCTCAACAGATAAAGTAAAGCCGCTCTCATTTACTAGTTTAATGAAAACACTTCACAATGAGTTGGGTGATTTTGCATCCTTGCCCACAAAAAGAGTATACTTTTGTCAGCGTTGTGCATCGTTTCACAACGTTCTATTTCAGAGCGTGCCCTCTTTTACCTACTATGATTGATTAAGGAGTCTGTTTATGTACGTTTGTATGCACAACTGGATGCGCCCAGAACCGATTGAGCGCACCATCCAACGGCTTTCGACCTTGGGCTATGACGGTATTCAGATCATGGGCGAACCGCGCAAATACGATTGGAAACATGTCAAGTCGTTGCTCGATGCCCACAACCTGAAATGTTTCGGCTCGGTCAGCATTATGTTGGCGGGGCGCGACCTGATCCACTCCGATCCGTACTATCGCATCATGAGTGTGATCTACCTGAAGGAATGCCTCGATATGGTGGCGGCGCTGGGCGGCAATATGTTCACGCTCGTCCCCAGCGAAGTCGGCAAAGTGGTGGCGATGGCGGATGCCGAGACCGAGTGGGCATGGGCTGTCGAAGGCATTCGCGAAGTGGCGCGACATGCCCAGAAGCATGGTATTCGCATCGGCTTGGAACCGCTCAATCGTTTTGAGACCAATTTCCTCAACCGCCATGATCAAGCGCTCAAGCTGATGGAAGATGTCAACGAGTCGAATGTCGGCGTATGCTTGGATGCCTTCCATATCAATATCGAAGAAACCGACATGTACCAAGCCATCTTGAACACCGGCAAGCATCTGGTCGATTTCCATGTCGCCGACAACAATCGTCGTCCGCCGGGCGAAGGCTCGCTCGATTGGGCGAAGCTGATCAGCACGTTGAAGCAAGCGGGCTATACCGACGGTCCGTTGACGGCGGAATTCGTCGTCCCCTTCGACCGCTCGCCATTGGCGGAGAAGATGGAAGCGGCGGGCACCGAAGCCACTGACGCCGAACTGAAGTTCATCCGCGATCACGGCAGTGATTTGATGGGCGACGGTGCCTATACCGCCCACTGCGAAGCCGCCATCAAGCATTTGCGCGCCAACGGCGCGTAGGGTTTTCTCGCAGGGGTGCTGGCATAAATGCTGACATAAATAGGGGGACGCGCCGTTGCGCGTCTCTACACCTATGCGGTATCCCTGCGGAACCTGTCAACCATCATGGCTACGGTTTTGTTGATCGGCACGCTCGATACCAAAGGACCCGAAACCGCCTATCTGCGCGACCGCGTGATCGCTTATGGCTGTCAGGCGCTCGTGTTGGATTCCGGCATTTTGGGTGAAGCCGTCGGCATCACAGCGGATTATAACCGTGAGGAGGTGGCACGCGCGGCGGGCAGCACTATCGAAGCCTTGCGCGCGGCGGGCACACGCGGTAAAGCCGTCGAAGAAATGCTCAAAGGGGTGCGGGCGCTTGCCTTGCGTTTATTCGCCGAAGGCAAAATTCAGGGGGTGGTCGCGCTCGGCGGTGCCGAAGGATCGGTGTTGGCGGCGGCGGCGATGACGGCGCTCCCCGTCGGTTTTCCCAAGCTGTTGGTCTCCCCCATCGCCAGCGGGCACCGCCGTTTTGCGTTATTCGTGGGCACCAAAGATGTGGTGGTCATGCACTCGGTGGTCGATATCCTCGGCTTGAATGCCGTCAGCCTGCCCGTGTTCGACAATGCCGCCGCCGCCATCGCGGGGATGGCACACGCCTATGCGATGCGCACCACTACCGCCACCCCACCGGGGGTACGCCGTCCCGCCATCGCCGCCACGATGTTGGGCAACACCACCAAACCGCTGATGCGTATTCGCCCCCAACTGGACGCCGATGGGCACGATTTGGTGATCTTTCACGCCAATGGGGTAGGAGGGCGGGCAATGGAAGAATTGATTGAGGCGGGCTATTTCAGTGCCGTGCTAGATTACACGCTCAGCGAGGTCGCCGGAGCCATCGCCGGTGGTTTTCATGACGGCGGTGGCGAACGCTTGGAAGCGGCGATTCGGGCGGGTCTACCCCAAGTGATCGTGCCCGGTTGTCTCGATTTTATCGTGTTTGGGGCGCGTCACGAGGTGCCAGAGGCGCTGCGGGATCGCCTCATGTACTATCACAATCCCGAATTCACGCTCGTGCGTTTGACGTTGGCAGAACAACTGCAAGCGGTAGCCTTCCTCGCCGAAAAACTGAATCGCACGACCGTCTCCATTACGGTGATGCTGCCCTTGCGCGGCATCTCCATCATGGACAATTGCGATGGCGGCACTTTTTGGGAGGACGAGATCGCCGAAGCCCGGCGCACTCGCTTACAGTCGGCATTGACCAATCCCCTGATCACCCTACAAGAGGTCGATGCCCATATCAATGACGACACCTTCGCTGATGCGGCGCTCACGGCGCTCCACCACCTGATCGCGCGCAGTTAAAAATGAACCACTTAAACCAGAAACGTCTGTTTTGCAAAGGATGATTTCATGACCGAACGCGCCACCAAATCGCTTGGATTTCCTTCTTTTTGTTTGGGCGACCTCAGCTATGTCGATGTTCAAGAATATTTGAAACACTCCGACACCATCTTGATCCCCAAAGCCAGCTTAGAGCAACATGGTCCCCATCTGCCCTTATATTGCGATACCATCACCGCGACCGAAGTCGCCAGCCGCGCCGGGGAACAAGCCGGCATTTTGTACACGCCGACGTTGTGGCTCGGCTATTCGCCGCAACATATGCGCGCGCCTGGGTGGGGTGCGGGCACGATCACGTTGCGCTCCGATACCTACCTCAATTTGATTTATGACATGGGGCGGTCGCTGATCCATCATGGCTTCAACCGCCTGATTTTCGTCAACGGGCATGGCTCCAATGTCAAAGTGATCGATCCGGTGCTGCGCCGTTTGCGGTACGAGACCGGCGCGCTGATCGCCTACTACAAGCCGTATGCCGAGCGCTATATCGGCATGTTGAAGGATGTCCTTGAAGGTCCGATTGAAGAAACCCCCGGTTGGCACGCAGGCGAACTCGAAACCTCGCAATGTTTGGCGCATAACCCCAAACTCGTCCGGTTGGATCGGGCGCATACCGATAAGGCACATGCTCCCCAATGGTTGGGCGAGGCATGGGCGAAGAAAGATGGGATGCCCGACGCCGAGTTTCAGGGCTATCAATATTTCCAATTCCCGTTTGACCACGAAGAATTTACCGACAGCGGCACGATGGGCAACCCCCATCGCGGCACTGCCGAAAAAGGTGAGATCGCGTTTTCGCGCTTTAGCCAACACCTGATTGATGCCGTCGCTGAACTCGAAAAAGTGGATTTGACGATCAAAAATCGCGACTTCACGGAAGGCAAAGCATGGCTGCCTTAAATGAGATGACCGCTTTAGAAACAGCATTGGCGGGGATTGTTGGGCAAGCGAACGTGATCCCCGCCAGTGATGCCCGCGTGCAATACGCCAATGACCAATGGTGGTATGCGGTCGCGGCGACCGCCGCCGAACAGCCGATCAGCCGCCCCGATGTCGCAGTGCGCCCGACGACCACCGAGCAAGTGGCGGCGGTGCTGCGCTATGCCAATGATGCCGCCATTCCCCTCACGGCATGGGGCGGCGGCAGCGGGGTGCAAGGGGCAGCAAACGCGGATCGGGGTGGGATCGTCCTTGACCTAAAGGGCATGAAAGGGGTGCGTCACCTTGACGAAAAGTCGCTGACCTGCACCGTCGAAGCGGGGTTGTCATGCCGTGATTTTGAGGCGTGGCTGAACGAGCGCGGCTTATCGTTCACGCATTATCCGGCGTCGGCGGAGTGGGCGACCATCGGCGGCAGCATCGCCGCGCGCGGGTCGGGCGTGTTGTCCAGCAAGTACGGCAAAATCGAAGAGCATGTCCTCAGCATCGAATGGGTGCTGCCGACGGGAGAAGTGGTACAGACGCCGACGGTGGCGCGCCATGCGGCGGGCCCCGAACTGACGCAATTGCTGGTGGGTGCCGAAGGCACGTTGGGGGTGATCACCGCCGCGACGGTCAAGCTCCGTTATTTGCCCAAGAAGCGTACCTTCGTGGTTTATGCGTTCTCAAACTTGGGGGACGGCATTGAAGCGGGGCGCATCATCCAGACGACAGGGTTAAAGCCGCCGGTCATGCGCTTGTATGATGCCCATGCCGCCTCGCACAGTTTGGCGCGGGCGGTGGAGCAACCGCTAGAACATGCTACTTTCGTGATGATGTTCGATGGCGAGTACCCTGAACTGGTCGATTTGGAGGCGCAGATCGCGGCGCGCATTTGTCGCGAACAGGGCGGGACGCCGCTCCCGACGCAGATTGGCGAGATCTGGTGGGATCGCCGTTATGTGTTTTACTACCCCCCCTATGCGCCCGAACTGCCCTCGATTTGGGGGACAATCGATACCGTCGCCGATTACACCCATATCGAAACCGTTTATCACGACACCACTGCCGCCATCCGCGCCGCGTGCCCGCCGGAATATAATCTTGCGCTGACAACGCATTTTTCGCACTGGTATGAGTGGGGCAGCATGATTTACGCCCGCATGAAAATTCCGGTCGGTCCCGCGTCGTTGAGCGAGGCGAAGGCGCTGCACGATGCCATCTTCAAAGCGGGGATCGAGGCGTCGTTGCGGGCAGGGGCGGTCTTAAACGATCATCATGGGGTGGGGATGCGACTCGCCCCATTCATGCCCGATCAATATGGCGATGCCGGCATGTTGGCATTGCGGCGCATCAAAGCGGCGCTTGACCCAAACAACATTTGTGCACCGGGCAAATTGGGGTTATAGCGTGGGTTTAGACGAGCGGACGTGCCGTTGTGCGTCCGCTCAAATTTTCTATCCGATACCCCGCTCTATTCACAACCCGCACACCAGCAAAACACCCTTATTTTAGGTCAAAATTTCTAATCTTGAACTCACAAAGCCGTGCTACAATCATTGAGTCAGAGTCAATATTTTGTCTTCCCCACTCCTCCGAGAGGAACACTTATGACCCAAAACGGCGTAGTGAAACCCGATCTGTACGGATATATTGAAGTGCGTGGCGCGCGTGAAAATAATCTCAGGAGCGTCTCCGTCAACATCCCCAAGCGACAGATCACCGTCTTCACGGGGGTATCGGGATCGGGCAAGTCGTCGCTGGTATTCGGCACCATCGCCGCCGAGTCCCAACGCTTGCTCAACGAAACATTCAGCACTTTCGTTCAGGGCTTTCTGCCGCGTTATGGTCAACCCGACGCCGACTCGCTCAACAACTTATCGGCGGCGATCATCGTCGATCAAAAACGACTGGGCGGCAACTCGCGCTCGACCATCGGCACGATCACCGATACCTATGTCTTGCTGCGCCAGTTGTATGCCCGACTCGGTACCCCATCTGTTGGGAGCGCCACCGCCTTCTCCTTCAACGATCCGCAAGGCATGTGTTTGGAGTGCGAAGGCTTGGGCGATGTCTCGAAGCTCAATCTCGATGCCCTGATCGACCGTGACAAGTCGCTGAACGAAGGGGCGATTCAATTTTCGACCTTTGCCGTCGATACTTGGTACTGGCAATTGTTCATCGATTCGGGCTTCTTTGATAACGACAAGAAGCTGCGCGATTACAGCGATGAAGAATGGGACAAATTCCTCAATTTGCCCGAAGCGAAGGTCAAGGTCAAAATCGGCGGCAAAACGATGAACATGACCTATGAGGGCTTGATCCCCAAGTTCAAGCGCTTGTATCTGGTGAAGGATGCCGATGCGATGCAACCTCATGTGCGGGCAGCGGTGGATGCCATCGCCACGCGCGGCACCTGCCCCGTGTGTGAGGGTACGCGGCTCAATCAAGCGGCGTTGGCGTGCCGCATTCATGGGCGGAATATTGCCGAATGCGCGGCGCTGGAAGTCAGCGAACTGGCGCAGTTTGTGCGCACCATTCAAGAACCGACTGTCGCCCCGATGGTCGCCGTCCTTGCCGCCAAGTTAGACAGCCTCGTCACCATCGGCTTGGGCTATCTGAGCCTCAACCGCGAGACCTCAACCCTGTCCGGCGGCGAATCACAGCGGGTCAAGATGGTGCGCCATCTAGGTTCCAGCCTCACCGACATGACCTATGTCTTTGATGAACCGAGCGTCGGCTTGCATTCCCACGATGTGCGCCGGCTCAATGAACTGCTGGTGCAACTGCGCGACAAGGGCAACACCGTGCTGGTGGTAGAACACAAGCCCAAAGTGATCGCCATCGCCGATCATATCGTCGATATGGGTCCCGGCGCGGGGCGACATGGCGGCACGATCATGTATGAGGGCGACCTCAGCGGTTTGTTGACCTCCGGCACGCTCACGGGCGACCATATGACCCACAATCAAGCGCTCAAGACCATCCCGCGCGTGCCGACAGGGGCGCTCCGCATTGACCATGCCACCTTACACAATTTGCGCGATGTCTCGGTCGAAATTCCCACCGGGGTGTTGACGGTCGTCACCGGGGTGGCGGGTTCTGGCAAAAGTTCGCTGATCCAAGGCTGCTTGCCGGCGCTCTATCCGGTCGTCGCCATCGATCAAAGCCTGACGCGCGGCTCGAAGCGCTCCAATTTGGCGACCTATACGGGCATGGCGGACATCATCCGCAAGCGCTTTGCCACCGCCAACAAAGTATCTCCGGCGTTGTTCAGCGCCAACTCGAAGGGTGCCTGTCCCGAATGTCAGGGTTTGGGGGTGATTTATACCGATCTGGCATTCCTCGACCCCGTGATCAGCGTGTGCGAGGTGTGTGGGGGCAAGCAGTTCACCGATGAGGTGTTGGCGTATACGCTCGAGGGCAAATCGATCAGCGATGTGCTGGAAATGTCCGTCGTGGAGGCGAATGAGTTTTTCACCGAGAAGGCGCTCAAGGCGACACTCAGCGCGCTGGTGGATGTCGGACTCAGCTATCTGACGCTGCGCCGCCCGTTGACCACATTGTCGGGCGGGGAACGGCAACGCCTGAAATTGGCGTCGGAGCTGCTCAGCACCGCCCAGATTTACATCCTTGATGAGCCGACGACGGGGTTGCACATGCACGATGTCGATAATCTGATCCGCTTGTTGGATCGGCTGGTGGACACCGGCAGCACGGTGATCGTGATCGAACACAATCTCGATGTGATCGCCCGCGCCGATTGGGTCATCGATATGGGCCCCGGTGCCGGGCACGACGGCGGGCAGATCGTGTTTGAGGGCACCCCCGCCGATCTGGTGGAGGTCGAAGGGTCGATCACGGCGCGTTATGTGCGCGAGCATCACGCGGCGACACCCGCGATCATGTCAGCGTTGTAGGGACGCGCAACGGCGCGTTCGCCGACGGATGAATGCGGACGGCACAATCTTTAGGGGATATTGGCGGCGCACAACCTCTGTGCGTCGCCCTTGATGCTTCTACTTTAGGGGCACTACGAGCCGGAAGAGGTACTCACCGTCGCGGCGGTTTCGACCAAAATCGCTGCGATCTGCGCCTGACGCGCCAAGTCAATCGCCTCGGCGAGAATACGTGCCGCTTCTTGGGGGCTGTGAAAGCCCGTGCTATTCTCGGACGAGACAAAATCCCAGCGCATTTGGGCGCTGCGATGCAAGGTACGCGCTGCTTCTAGTTGCTCATCCGTCGCCCCGGCGGTTTGAGCGACCACGATAGCATCAATCGCGCCGATCAAGGCTTCTTCGGTATCGCGCAGTAAATTCGAGGTGATGGTTTGAATCTCAATCACACGGTTGATCAGTTCATCTTCCTCAACATTGTGGCAGGTTTGACACGCCGCGCTCACATTGGTCAAAGGGCTGCGCAACCAGTGATCGCTGTATTTGACACTGCCCACGCGCGTGTAGGGCATGTGGCAATCGGCACAAGCGACCCCTGAATCAGAATGGATGCCGGAACTATACATTTCAAATTCCGGATGCTGCATCTTCAACAACGGCGAATTCGACTCCGTATGCGTCCAGTCAATATGCCCATTGTTGATGTAATACTGCTCAATGTTCTCAATCGCCAAGCCCTCGCTCCATGGGAACGTGAGGATTTTGTCTTCGCCCGCAAAATAATACTCGACATGGCACTGCGCGCACACATAGGTCCGCATTTCCTGATGGGTCGCCTCTGCCACATCAATCCCGCGTGTCGCCATCGCGTTGACGAAGGCGGGACGGGTGATCGTCAGTTCCATCGTTTCGGCATTGTGGCAATCGTGGCAAGAACTCCCCGTATGCAAATCGGCGCTCAGTTCGTTATAAGGGGTGTGATTGAATTCTTCCCAACCCATTGCAGCGATCAAGAGTGGGGTTTCGGCGGCATGACAATTGGCACACGCCCCCGGTTGATTGCGTTGCAACACCCGCTCCGACTCTAGCTGATCGGTCAGGGCGTAAAAATGCCCCCGCTCTTCATTGTGTTCCAGCGTGAAGGCATAACCCGCCCACAGGCGCAGCAATGACGGGTAGCGTTCTAAACGACTATAGGGCACCGACCCGCCAAAAGTAGTGGCGACCGTATCTTCTTCAGTGCGCGAAAACATCTCGTATTGCACGGGGAAGTTTTGCCCCCACACGGCAGGATCGAGTTCATCAGCGGCGATTTCAACAACCCGCAAGGGCGATTGCCGCGCCTCGCCCTGTCGTTGATCAATGTTCAACAGCAATGCCGCGACGCCAACGGTCAACAGCACCGCCCCAACAAATACGAGGACATAAATGAGACCTTGCCGTGATCTTTTCAAAATACTTTTCCTCTACTGGGTATTCCGATTTTGATGACCGGGATTGCCATGACAATCGACACAACGGCGCTCTTGATCCGCGTGCGACCCATACACATTGCTCACCAATGTTTGGTGACAGTTGACGCAATTTTCTTGTGCGATTTGGGCGTTGAAATCGTGAATTTGGATAACGTCGGGGTAGTTGCCAGTCGTAAATGCCAAACTGTGGTTGAAGCCGTTCAACGCTTTGGTGAACCACTTGCCCACAAAATCATGAGGGGTATGGCAGTCGTTACAGGTCGCCACATTGCGATGACTGGAGACGCTCCACGCTGTGAACTCGTCCCCCATAATGTGGCAGTTGGCACATGCTTCGGGATCGTTGGAAAGGTAAGAAGTCCCTTTGGCATACACAAACGTGTAGCCGCTTAACCCGACCAATACCCCCAACGCAATGATCACGACACCGCCGAAGAGCATCATTCGTGAATTGCCCACTTGCTGCCGCATAACTCCACCTCTCTTCCCCAACCGCCGCGCCGGTGCGACGAAGCGAGATCATCCTAAAATAAAGATTAGCACGAGATGAGCGACAAGAAATTGACAGGGATCAAGTTTTAGGGCTGTTTCAGTGAATCACAGATTTGATTATCCCCACCCCATTTGACCTTCGGTCAGCGCCCCCTCCTCATTGGTCGCTTCGCTTGTATTTATTCACCTACCGGTGCAGACCGCATTTTGCCCCAGTCCTATAGGGTTCATTATGTGTTTTTTAGGTTCAAGTTCACAGATTTTGAGCCTAAGCCCATGGGTAGGTGAATAAATACGATGAAACCCATCACACAGGTGATAACGGGTCAGGATGGGTATGTAGGGGCATGATATATCATGCCCCTACCGAGGATAAACCCATTGTGCGTTTTTGTGACCCTTTGTGGATATCGAGCACCATTTCATGGTGGTCTG
>JBBRTY010000151.1:0-10566 GCA_038248285.1 Aggregatilineales bacterium | reverse complement strand
GATTCCCGTTGCGCGTCCCTACAACAGCGGGTCTCGTAGGGGCAACCCAATGTGGTTGCCCGACTTTTTTAACAGATTTCCGTTGCGCGTCCCTATAATGGCGTGGTTTGTAGCGACACCCAACGGGGTGTCTGCCTAAACCCTAGACCCTAAACCCTGTTCTCTTAAAGGAGTGCCCCCATGACCGTCATGGAACCTATCAGTTTGGAGCGGTTTAGCGAAACCGCCCGCAACATCGAAAACGAAGTCCGGCGCGTGATCGTCGGGCAATCCGACGTGATCCGGCAGGTGTTGATCTGTGTGCTGGCGGGGCGTCATGCCTTGCTAGAAGGTGTGCCCGGCTTGGGCAAAACGATGCTCATCCGCACGCTTGCCGACGCGCTAGAGCTAAACTTCTCGCGCATCCAGTTCACGCCCGATATGCAACCCGCCGACATCACCGGCACCGACATCCTTGAAGAGGCAGACGGCAAGCGCACCAAACATTTCCAACGCGGACCGATCTTCGCCAACCTCGTGCTGGCTGACGAGATCAACCGCGCCACGCCCAAGACGCAATCGGCATTGCTCGAAGCGATGGCGGAACGCAGCGTCACCGTTGCCAACCGCAGCTACACCCTCGAAGCGCCGTTTTTCGTGCTGGCGACGCAGAATCCGCTGGAGATGGAAGGCACCTACCCGCTGCCAGAGGCGCAACTCGACCGCTTCATGTTCAAGATCGAAGTGACTTATCCGTCGGTGACGGAACTGATCACCATCCTTGACCGCACCACCGGCGCGGATACGCCCACAGCCGGCAAAGTGGCGGACGGCGCGCAGGTGGTGGCGATGGGTAAATTGGCGCTTAATGCCCCGGTTGCCAGCCATGTCAACGAATACGTCGCCCGTGTGATCGTCGCCACCCATCCCGATGATTCCTCGGCACCGGCGACGGTCAAACGCTATGTGCGTTATGGTGCCAGCCCGCGCGGGGCGCAAGCGTTGATCATAGGCGGCAAAATCAATGCCCTGCTGGATGGACGGATCGCTGTCTCATTCGACGATATCGCGGCGGTGGCGACGGCGGCACTGCGCCATCGCATGCTGCTCAACTTTGAAGGCACCGCTGAAGGCATCACCGCCGCGCAAGTGGTCGAGGATGTCCTGAAGTCGGTACCGAAAGCACGGTAAGGCGATGGCGCAACCGTTGTTTGACGAGACTACGCGGCGCAAACTGGAACAAGTGATGCTGATCGCCGCGCAAGTGCGGTCGGGGGCGATCAAGGGGGAGCGCCGCTCGGTCAAACGGGGCAGCAGCATCGAATTCGCCGATTATCGCGATTACACCCCCGGTGACGATCTGCGGCGCGTGGATTGGAATGTCTATGCCCGACTGGATCGCCCGTTGACAAAATTGTTCGAGGACGAAGAAGACCTCGCCGTGCATCTGATCCTTGACGCTTCCGCCAGTATGGGGGCGGCGGCGGTTCCATCCGTGGGCGGCATCCCCGCCGATGAACCATCCGCTAGTGCCGTCTCGAAATTTGATTACGCCCGCCGCTTGATCGCTGGCTTGGGCACCGTCGCGCTGACCACCAATGACCGCTTGACGATCACGGCATTGGGGGGGGGCAAGGGCGTATTTGGTCCGGCGCGTGGGCGTGCCTATAGCGCCCGCTTGCTCCAGTTTATGCAGGGGCAAACGGCGGGCGGGGAGGTTGATCTCAATACGGCGCTCAAAGCCTATGCCCAACGTGCTGGACGCTCCGGCTTGTGCGTGATCGTCAGCGATTTGTTCGCGCCGTCGGGCATCCTTGACGGGCTGAACGCGCTGGTCGGCAAGGGCTATGAGGTCGGCGTGATCCATGTGCTATCGCCCGACGAGATCGATCCGCCGCTGGTGGGGGATCTGCGTTTGGTGGATGCCGAGACGGGTGAGTTCCAAGAGGTGACGATTGATGAGCCAATGCGGGCGCTGTACAAGGCGCGCTTGACGGCATGGCAAAATGAATTAGGGGTCGAGTGCCGCAAACGGGGGGCACACTTTTTGCCCGTGCGCAGCGATGGCGCGTGGGAGAAAGTGATTTTGTACGATCTGCGGCGGGTGGGGTTGGTGCGCTAAGGAACTGCTCCCCCGTTATCGGGATAGCTTCTCTTGCAACGTGCCAATAATCGTCTCAACAGCGACGCGATTGTTGTACCTCTCGCCGCCGCCTAGTTCGAGATACTGTTGATAATCAGCAATCGCCCCCTGCGCATCGCCTTGGCTTTGACGAACGCTGCCCCGATTGTAGAAAGCAATCCCGTCCTTAGGGTCAAGGCGGATCGCTTCCTCATAATCGGCAATCGCGCCCTCGTCATCGCCGAGCGCTTGGCGCACCCCGCCGCGATTATTATAGGCGCGCCGATACTGTGGGTTTAGGCGGATCGCCTCATCATAATCACGCAGCGCGGCGGCAAGGTCGCCTTTGGCTTTGTAGGCATAGCCACGATTATAATGCGCCACACTGTCCTCCGGACTCAGGCGGATCGCTTCATCGGTATCGCGAATTGCCCCATCGACATCGCCGAGGGCTTGGCGCGTGGTCGCGCGATTGATGTAGGCGCGACTGTACAGCGGGTCATGCCGAAGCGCTTCCTCGTAGTCTCGCAACGCCCCTTCATAATCCCGTACATCAGAGCGCTCCACGGCGCGGGTCACATACGCCTCTGCGGTGCCCAACGGCGCATCAGTCGGTACAACGGGTTGCGTCGCTTGCTGCACCCGTGCCGCTACCGCCGCCACCTCAAGCGCAGGGGTAGGCGCGATTTGCCCGCTGAACGGTTGCTTCAAGAAACGATCCCGTAAGCGCGTCATCGCCTCATCAAAATAATCGTGAAAGAGTTTGGGTCCGTTGTAGCGCGGGATGCTCGCGCGCAGGTCGGGCGGGAGATACTTTTGCTCGTCGCCAAAATCAAACCCTTCCTCCAAGATCGGCACGATGTTGCGCTTCAGGCGGATCGCCTCACGCATTTCGCGCGTCAACCAGTCGCCTTCGTTGGCGCACCGCTCCAATGAGCCTTTCGACAGCACCAACACAAAATGCGCCCGTGCCGCGATTTGATTGAGGATGATCGTGTCAAATTCGCCGTTGTCCATGGTGTTCACGTCCAAGAAGGCGTCATAGCCGTTGGCGCGCAAGTCGTTGAAGATCAAGCGGGCGAGGTGGCGGCTTGCCGAGCGACGATAGCTGATGAAGACGGTCTTGTGATCGCTCATGGCGGAACATCCCTAACGAGAGTCAGTATGCAGAGTATAACATGAGGCGGGGTTCCATCCCACCAAAAAAATATCAGAGCAAGAACCCGCGCGCTTCATACCCCCAACCTGTCGTATGATCACTCTATCGTATGCCCAAGGAGTATGCTCACCATGACTCAGCCCACCCTCAACGATGCCGCTTTGACCCCCGATGCCATGTGGCAAGCCGTCCTCGCCGACGACGCCACGTTGGACGGTGTTTTCGTGATCGCGGTGCGCACTACCGGCATTTACTGTCGCCCGTCCTGTACCGCCCGCTTGCCCAAACGCGAAAATATCGAATTTTTCCCCACCAACGACGATGCCCGCGCCGCTGGCTACCGCGCCTGTAAACGCTGCCACCCCGACGATCTACAGGACGCCCACGCCCAACTGATCGCGCAGGTGTGCCGCTTCATTGATGCCCACAGTCTCGACGAGCGCATCACTTTGGAGCGACTGTCGGAAGAATTTCACATCAGCCCGTTTCACCTGCACCGCACCTTCAAGCGCGTCATGGGGATCACCCCCGCCGCCTATGTCGATACCGTGCGGATGACGATGTTTAAGCAGGAACTCAAGGCGGATAGCCCGGTGCTGGATGCCGTGTATGCGGCGGGTTTTTCATCGAACAGCCTCGTCTATGCCCGCACCGATGAGCAGTTGGGCATGACGCCGACCGTCTATCGCGAGGGTGCCCCGGTCGCCATCGGCTATGCTGTCACCCCATCGGCATTGGGCTGGTTGCTGGTCGCCGCCACCGAACGGGGCATTTGCGCCGTCAAGTTGGGGGATGATGCCGAGTCGTTGGTGGCGGAATTGCGCGGGGAATTTTCGGCAGCGCGGATCACGGTTGATGACCATGGTTTGCACACAGCGCTAGAGGTGATCACCTGTTATCTGGCGGGGGAGACGCCCCATCTTGATCTGCCCCTTGACTTGCGGGCGACGGCGTTTCAGCGGCAGGTCTGGGAGGCATTGTGTCACATTCCTTATGGCGAAACCCGCACCTATGCCCAAGTCGCCGCCGCCATCGATCAACCGAACGCGGCGCGGGCAGTGGGCAGCGCCTGTGGCAGCAACCAAACCGCGTTGATCATCCCCTGCCATCGCGTGGTGCGCAACGACGGCGCGGAGGGCGGTTATCGATGGGGGGTGGCGCGTAAATTTCAATTGTTGGCGATGGAGCGGGAACGGCGGATGGGGGATTAATCCCCACCGCGCTCCCCCAAAATCACCCCCGCCGCCAGCGGACCGCGAAACACCAGCGCCGAATAGATCATCGCTGCCGCCGCCCCTGCCGCCAGCGATTCGCGCAAGTGCCCGCCGGTAAGGATGCCGCCGCACGCGATCACATCCAATGCGGGGGCGACATCTTTGAACAACCGCGCCGTCGCCAGTGCCGCGCCGCGCAATCTGCCGCCGCCCACCCCTGCGATGGCGCTACCCTCCGGCGTGGGTTGCCCCAAGGTGTTGGTGGCGACTACCGCCCGCACCCCGATATCCGCAAATGCTTCTGTCAACGACCGCACCTGCTCCAGTGCGATCCCCGGACTGACCTTGATCCATACCGGGACAGACACCGCCCCCACCAACGCCGCCCCTAAATGACGGGCTTTGGCGGCGGTCTGATGCGCGCCCGGATCATCCTCGGTATTCGGACACGACAGATTGAGCGTGAACCACGAGGGCTGTATACCGAGTGCGGTGAAGAACCCGACCGCTTCCAGCATTTCCGCCGCCTCTTGTTCGGGATCGCTTACGCCGGGGCTGACCGCGATGTTGATCCCCCACACCGCCGGCAACTGATCGCGCCGCGCCGCCAAAAATGCCGCCGCCGCTCGTGCGCCCGGGTTGCGCAAGCCGATCCGGTTTTGGGTGCTGGCGGTGGCGTCATCGCGCCACAACACCCGCCCGCTGTTGCCCAGTCGGGGGTGACGGGTGAACGATCCAAATTCGACCGCGCCCACCAACGCGGGCATAACCCGCCAACCGGGGATGATATTGCGCCCGGTAGCGACCGCCGCCAACGCCTCGCCTTCATCGGCGAAACCATCCCCTTTGACGAACCCCGCCGCGAGGATCAGCGGGTGCGGCAACATCACGCCGCCGACGGGCGTCGGCAGGTCGGGGATCAGCGCTTGCTGGAGCCAGCCCGCCCCTGTTGGCATCAAGGGCAGGGTATCCGCCACGCGCAACGCCTCGATCACCTGATGATGGACGGTTTGGGCATCCATGCGGCGGATTAGGGGCGTCGCCAAGGTCGCCCACAGCCCCTCATAAAGCGTCAAGAGTCCCCCCCATTATGGCGGCAGCCACATGCTGATGAACTGCGCGCCATCCACGAAATCGCCATTGACGGCGACTTCCCAATGAAAATGGGGACCGCTCACCCGTCCCCCTGCGCCCGCCATGCCGATAATCTGCCCTTGCGCGACCAGTTGCCCGCGGGTGACGTGGGTCACCGACAAATGGGAATACCCGGTATACACGCCATACCCGTGATCAATCACAATATGACTCCCGCGAATCGGCAGATCCGCCGCAAATACCACTTGTCCGGCGGCGCTGGCGCTGATCGGCGTGCCGAGCGTGACGCGGAAATCCCACCCCGTATGGCGCGTGTTGAACGACTCGTTGAAGGTGCGGAAGGCACCAAAAGGCGAAGTCAGCACGGCGTTCAAGGGTGCGCGGAACCCCTCCGCCGCCCAATAGCGCGTCTCGGTGCTGGGCGTGAAGATACTGCCCAATTGCACCAATTCTGACCGTTCGGTCGCGGCATCGATCAAGTACATCGTTTGCGGCGGCAGGGTAACAGCTTGGCGGATAAAGCCACCGACTGTAACGGCAACGGGTGTTGTGAACGACTCGCGCGATCCGTCGTCGTAAGTCACAAAAATATCGAGCGGCAAGTCTGAGCGCATATTTTGCTCCATACTGGGTGCCAGCAACGCATAGAAGCCATCCGCTGACGAGAAGAAATCGATGAATTTATCCAGAAACCGCGCGCGGGCACTGGTGATTTGCAGGGCAGCATTGTCGTCGCGCAATGTCAAGCGGATGAGGGCAGTGGTGGCTTGGGGGATAGCGCGAAAAAACAATTCGAGCCGCACATGTTCGCCATCGACGCTGGTTTCCGGCGGGTAGCGCACCGCGCGCGTGGGCACTGGCACTGTGATATCCCCCTCCAGCGCATCAGTAGCGGCGGGTTCTATCGGGGCGGGATCCGTGGGGGGGGCATCCTGAGCTCGGGCGGGATACAAGATAAGGGCGCAGCAGAAAGACAATAACGCCAGCCAGTGGCGGGGTCGAAACAATTTCACAACAGTTATCCTCAAGGCTCAAATGGCTATCACACTTTTCTATTGACGGGCATTATAGCAGCAGCCCGCCCGACAACTTAGGCGATCTCCCTACGGAATCGTTCGCCGCCGCGCAACGATCCCGCCTCAACACCCAAACGGCACCGTGATATTGGCAGCCACCCCCACATCATACAGGTCATAGCGCAAGCTCACCGCGCCGCTGACGGGCAATTGGCGCTCAAATAAATTGACGTTCTCGACTTGAAGGTTGAGGTAGTAGCGCACCACCGCGTTGTGCTGAGGGGCGATCCATAATTCACCACTCTCTAGGGTGATCGTCCCACCGTCCGCCGGACGAATCGACGGCAAGACCAGCGCTTCCTCGGTGAAGGCATAGAGGTAGACTTCTTGCCCGTTGATCGTCGCGCGCCGTCCGGCAGGGGTTGCCGATTGCACCCCGCCTACCAAGTCGCCCGCGCGCAGGTCAGCGGCGGTTTGGGCGTCCCCGCGTGCCCCCACCAAACATGCCCCTTCACGCACCAAAAAGCTGTCGGGACCCAAACGCACGGCTTCGTAAGCGGTGTTTTCCGCCTGACCGATCAGTTCCCCCGTCGTGTTGAGCGTGATCCGCCGCGCTGATCCCATTTGATTGAACCACACCTCCGCTTGTGCCGAGGCGCTGGCTTGGCGTGGGGTACGGGCGAACATGCCATTAAAATCAAGCTGCACGACATACCGCCACCCCGCCAATTCATTCAGGTGATTGTCGATAAAGTCAAAGGTCGTTTGCGGCAGGTTAAACGGCGTGGGCGGGGCATTTTGCGTCAGCGGCAGCGCCGTCGCCAACGCATCAATCGATGCCGCTGTGGGGATATCTTCCAAACGCACGCCGCGTTCGGTACACGCGCTGATCAGCAGGAGACAGACCACCCCTAACGCTGCGATGCGGCTTTTTCGCTTCATCCCTTCATCCCTTTCGCCGATGATGGCTCATTTCCACGCATACAAGGTATAGCGAAACCCATCCGTCCAGATTGGCGTCATCGCTGTGTCAATTGCCGCCATAAGCTGTCCATCCAATGCCGGATCGCGTGAGACTTTCAGGTATTCTTCATAGATGGCGTGCGAGACCAAAAGCGAGTCATCCCCCGCTGCCCGATAGCTCGCCAGCACTTCCGTCGGCGTTGCCCCCGCCAACAAGGGGCGCAACCAGTGATCGAATGCCATATCTGCCACACAGGTCACCGTGGACGGACAATAGTAGCCGCGTGGCTCAAACATCTGCCGCACTTGTGTCCCCTCCGGCAGATACTTCATGGCGTTGTAATAGGCTTCCAGATTGACATACATGTATTCGTCATAACTGGTCTCGCCAAACAGCATCGAGACTACCCGGTCGCGCAGGACGGTTTGCATCATATAGATGCTGGTCAGTGCAAGGCTGATCACGAAGAAGCTGCGCAGGATGAAATCGACCATGATCGGTTTTTTGGGCAAGCGCCGGATGACCGCAAAGACGAGCGCCCCCGCCCCTGCAAACGCCGGAAAGACCATGATCATCAGGCGCGTTTGCACACCGATGCCGCTCGTCAGCCCGACACCCGCCCAAAAGACCCACAAGGTGCCGATGAAGACCGCCGCCGCCCGTGCCAAGTGCCGTTCGCCATCCGTCAAGACGCGCCACACAATCGGCAGTAAGGCGAAACTCGTCAAGAGCCACGCCCCAGCTTCGAAGCCATACCCACCTTCCAAATCCCGACCAAAAATCGTCGCCGCAATCGGCAAGAACGGCAGGTGTAATAGCCACTCTCGCCCGATGAAATTTTGTTCAGGGAAGCTGAAAGCCTCCATGCGCCCCGCATCCCATGATATCCCCCCAAAAGCGAATGGGTATATCGGGTTGCCATACAACAGCGCCCCTTTGAGCGCCCATGGGAGGAAGACTACCACCGCCGCCCCGATCATGAGCAACCCATAACCGATGACAGCGCGGCGGGGCGTGTGTAGCAACACGTAGACCCCCATAGCGATGCCGAGCGCCCCAGCGTTATATTTGATGCCCGCCGCCAAGCCTGCGATCACGCCCATGAGGATGATCCATGCTGGAGCGCGTCCGTTTTCCCACGCGGTGACGGCGATCAACGCCAGCGCGCCATACAACAGGGTGCCTAAATCGACATACGCCCACCCAAACAACCCCCATAGGTTTTGCGCGCTCATCAAGAGCAATAGCGCCATCCAGCCCGTCCAGCGTCCGGCAAAGCGCCGCACGACGCCGACGGTACCCAAGAGCGCCAACAGCCCGATCCCAAAATGGATGGGCGCGGCGGCGGTGTCGCGCCCGAATAAGCCGATGGCATAGCTGTAGAGCATCTCGATATTTTGCGAGAAGCCGAGGTAAAAGTTGTCGGGTTGGGCGCTGATGCGTCCTGCCTCCAGATAGCGCGTGGGCGCAAGCAGGTGATAGGTCATCGAGTCCCAATGCGTGGGTGGCGTCAATGCCATCGCGAGCGCCAAGAGCAAGGCGAACCCAACATAAATGAAGGTCATACCTTCCCATACGGTACTGGGACGCACTGCCCCGATGAGGGCAGCCCATGCCCGCAACGTGTCGATCAGCGAGCGCCGCAGCACGATGACCGCCAGCGCCGCCAGCCCCCACAGGATCGCCCCGTGAAACAGCCCGATCAGACCGAGACAGACTGCGACCAACGCCAGCGCACCCAAGCCGATGCCCGTTTGCAGGGGCAGACGCTCCAAGCGGGAGAGCCGCTCCAGATGCCAGCCCGTCCCAAAACGCGCCTCGGTGAGCCGAAAGAACGCCCCGCCCACCGCCCCCGCGACGAGAAAGACCAGCGCCGCCGTGACGATATCCAAGACCGCGCCGCCCAACAAAAAGACGATGGGCGGGATATTGCCCGGTTCGATCCTAAAGGGACGGTGCGCGGCGAAATAAGCGAGCATCAACGCAAAAATAGCGATCAGAATCAAGATCAAACGAGGCAGGGAGAGCGGATTGCTAGGGGTGGGGGCGTCGGCAGAGGGGGGCGTGGGTGAGACAGCAAGATCAGTTGGCGGAGTCAGCATCGGGATTACCCTTTCGCAATTTTACAGAAGTAAGGCTTTAGCGAATCGGCTTTTGTGTGGGCAAACCGGGGTAGCGCGGATATAAAGCGGGCGTGGCTGCCGTCTTGTTCACAATGACCAGATTGTGCGGTTCTTCGACATTGGGCAACTGGAACGTCTCGATGCTACGCAACTGCCCACCAAAGGTGGACAAGGCGCGCTTAGCGGTGACCGTCTCTTCGTGGGCAGTCACCCCTTTCATGGCGATGCTGACGCCCCCAATTTTGGTGAGCGGCAGCAGATATTCCATCAGGATCGGCATCCGCGCCACTGCCCGCGCCACCACGACATCATACGCCGCTCGATGTTCGGGCATTTGCCCGGCTTCCTCTGCCCGCGCGTTGACAAAGTGGATGCCACTTAAGCCCAAGACCTGCGCGACGTGACGTAGAAAATTAACTTTCTTGCCCGTCGCTTCCAAGAGTGTGACCTCTAGCTGTGGGTACACGATTTTGAGCGGGATGCCCGGAAAACCCGCTCCCGTACCCACATCGATCACACGGACGCCCGCCTCTAGCGGGATCACCTTCGCCACCGTCAGCGAGTCAAGGAAGTGGCGCACACGCACCCCGTCGGGGTCGGTAATGGCGGTCAGGTTGGTGTGGGCATTCCAAGCGACCAGTTCCCGCAGAAACAGGTCAAATTGATCGACCTGTTCCTGCGTTAGCGCAATGGTGAGCAGCGACTCGGCGTCTGCGGCAAGCCTGTGCATACGCCGCCTAGTCGGTATTGATATTGTGAACGGGAAACAGGGTCGGGAAGTACATGCCGTTGTAGACCACCGAGGTTGCGGTCGGGTTCGGGGTCACGTCAAAATTGCATAGCCCATTTTGAAACGGGGTGCCCGTGCCGGGACCATAATCGCTATAGCCATCG
>JBBRTY010000150.1:0-10587 GCA_038248285.1 Aggregatilineales bacterium | reverse complement strand
GCTTCGTCAAGAGGTGCGCTTGGATCATACAAGAAGCCGAGCATCAGGGTTTTGGCACACGCCCCTGAGTCGGTCACGGCAACGGTGATGGCGTGCCCCGCCGCGGGGAACACGAGCAGTACCCCGTCCGACAAGCCTTCGAGCGCGCTTTCTGCCGAAGCTACAGGCGTAATCGGGTCGAAGCTGCCCGCCAACAACAGCGTCGGAATATCACTGATCACGCGCTCCGTTTCGATAAGGTCGGCGGCCTGCACGCCCCACGTCTCGCAAAGCGTAAGGTTGCTGGTGATATTATCGACAAAGTAGGACCTCAAAGGCGTGGGTGCTGATTCGGCGATGCTCACAGCGGCGTCAGCGTCATTCAGTTGATACTCTTCTTGACAATCGACTGAATTCGACATGCCTTCGCTGTCGTCAATCTGCCCATACTGGTCAAAATAGTCTAACACCATGTCGCTCTCGGCAATCGGCGCATTGATCTCCGGCGCGCCCTCGACCTCGATAGGGAATTCGAGATTGGCAACGATGCGGTAGCCATAGGTGAAGTCCTCTTCACTTTCGGCATATGCCATCAGCGTGATCCCATACGGCAAGAAGGGGATCGCTTGGGTGTCGTAGAAGGTTTGGAAGAGCATGTTATACAGCGTTGCGCCATCCACTGTAGTCACGATACCCTCATCATCAACATCGACCGGATCCGCGTCCAAGGTGTCCAAGAGGGTGTAAAAATCATCGGCGAGGGTGGGATAGGCATCGTTACAAACATCGTCGTTGGCGCACTGGTCGAAAAGTTCATTGAGCGCGCTCAAGAAGCCGGTTATTTGAACGGTGAGATCATCGGTTTCGAGTGCATAGACCGAATCCAGCACCGCGCTATAGACGATTTCGGGGGTGTCGCGCATGATCGTCAGCCCCAGTTTCGTGCCATACGAGATGCCCCACAACGCCACTTGATCATACCCTAGTGCCATCACCAGATCATAGGCGTCGGCGGCGCTGTTGGCGCTGTTGTACTGTTGCAGATCGATGCCTTCGTCCTCGGACAAGCGATATCGGCAAGCTTCTGTCGGGTCGGCGTCGGGATCGGCGTCGCTGTCCTCTTCCAATTCATAGCAGTTGAGGCTGGGGAGCGAAAAACCCGTCCCGCGTTGGTCAAACAGGATGACGGTGTGATTTTCGGCGATGGGTTCGCTCAAAAACGAATCCGTGCCTAATAATGCCGAGCCACCGGGTCCGCCTTCCAGATACAAGACGGGGATCGCGTCGGGGTCGTCGTTGAGGGGGCTGATAATGGCGACGGCAAGTTCAACGAGGTTGCCGTCCGGTTGGGAGCGGTCTTCGGGCACGGTTAAATAGCCGCAGGTGACATTTTCAATTTCTGGAAATGGGCAGTCCCCTTCTGCAAAGCCCAAACTGGGCGCTTCGTCTTGACGCGCTTGCAGCGGCGCGATGCTGCCGATGAGCAGGAAAGCCAGAAGGACGCAACAGCGTGCTGGTCGATAGCGTGGTGATAACGGGCTGTGCATGAGATGGGACTCCTCTGAAAAGTGATGATAATCGGTGAAATAATAGCAGAGATGCGAGTAGTTTTGTTGAAAGAGGATTCAAGGCAGTGGACGACCCCAATGGCGTGACCCGTGTTATTTTTGCGACGGGGCGGAGCTATGTCCCCGCCCCCAAAATATCGAAAACCCATGCCCCATTACGCCGGCACCACGATGATCTCGGTTTGGGTGTTGCCTAGCCATTCGATGCCGTCTGCCGTCACCACCACATCTTCCTCTAGCGATACCGAGCCATAGCCCGCCACATGCACGCCCAGTTCCAGCGTGAAGCAATTGCCCACCTCGACGATGCCGAAGGGCATTTTGCCGTAACGCTCCCAACGCGGACCCAGCAGCGTCGAGCCATCGTGAACAGTGCGCCCGATGTGGTGCCCGACCGCATGTTGATATTCGGGATAGCCCGCCGCCGTGATGAAATTGCGCGCCGCGTCATCGACTACCGCCCCCTGCACGCCCGGCTTGAGGACGGCGGCGGCGGCGAGGATAGCACCGCGCACTGAGTCGAAGGCGTGCTGTACGGGGGCGGGGATGGTCGTTTCGCCCGCCGGTTGCAGGTACCACACCCGTTGAATGTCAGAAATATAGTCATTCAAGACCACGCCCTGATCGATCCGGACGAGTTCGCCCGCTTTGGCAACGTATTCATCCGAGGGCGACACATGCCCGATGGGGGAGTCCGGTCCACAGGTGACGGTCGGGCAGTGGTGGGCATCCCATGACGGGATCACGCCTTCTTTTTTGTATTCGGCATGGACGAAACGGGCGATGTCGAGTTCGGTCTGCCCCGGTTTGAGGAATGCCGTGATCCGGTCGATGATCACATCGGTGAGCGCGACGGCGGCGCGGATGCGGGCTTGTTCGCTGGCGGTTTTGCGTCCGCGCAAGGCGTTCAGCAGGGTATCGGCAGAGATGAGCGTGTACGGTTTGCCGGCGAGATAGCGTTGCAGTGTCAAGTACATGCCGTGCGACAGCCCATCAGCGGCGGTGTCGCTTTCCGAATAATTGATGGCGATCTGTGCCGGATTGAGGCGATCCAGCACTTCGACGAGGGCGGGTTGGATGCTTTGATCATACGAGATGGTCTCGTCCCAAATGCCCATGCGTTGGAAATTGACGATCTCATAGCGTCCGGCAATGGCGATTTTGACGCCCGTGCGGGTGATGATGAGGGCGGTGTGCCATGTCACGTTAGAGGGCGATATCAACGGGAGGGCGGGGTCGGCATTGTGTTCCGTCTCGCGGACGAAGGTCAGCCACAGGTCGATATTTTGTTCTTGTAAGATGCCGACGGCTTGCTCAATTTTTTCGTGCTGTAGGGTGAAATCGGTCATGGAGGTTCCTTAGAGAAAAGGGATTAGGATTTAGGGATTAGGAAAAGCATAGCGCAAAGGGGGGAAGGTGCAAAGGGTTTAGGGATTAGGAAAAGCCTATCGCAAATGGGAAAAAGGTGAAAAGGGCACCATGAGAGCGATCAATCTTTAACGACTTCGTGAAATTAATTTAACACATCTGCCCATCGCCGTTAATGAATCGCGGGTAATCTCGGCTTTTGCACCCGTTGTGTGATAAATCATTCAGTCGGACAGAGATTTCAGCTTAAGGAGAAACATTGTGGGCAACTTCAATAACAAGATGTCACGTCGTCGTTTTATTCAAATGAGTGCCCTTGCCGCTGTCATGGCGCAAGCAGGTTCGATTTTGCCAGCATTTGCCCAAGACGGTACCCCGACCGCGCTTCCCGCTTTGCCTCCTGCCCCTGCTGCTGGTCCGATTGATGTGGAAGCCGCTGGTGGTTTGGACTCCCTGATCGAAGCCGCCCGTGCCGAAGGCTCGCTGTCCACCACCGCGTTGCCGGATGATTGGGCGAATTATGGCGGCATGAAGCAGAAGTTCTTTGTCGAAAACTATGACTTTTTGACCCACACCGACCTGACCCCCGAAGGCAGCTCTGCCGAAGAAATCGAACAAATCCGCGCCAACGCTGGCAACAGTGGTCCCCAGAACCCCGATGTGATCGATGTCGGTTTTGTGTGGGGTCAAATGGCGCAGGATCAGGGCTTACTGCAACCGTACAAGGTCGCGACTTGGGACAGCATCCCCGAAGAAATCAAAGACCTGGATGGGTTCTGGTACGGCAACTATTACGGCACGATGGCGTTTGAAGTCAACGTCGATGCCGTTCCGTTTGTCCCCCGCGACTGGAGCGACCTGCTCGACCCACGTCTGGCGGGCTTGATCGCCATCAATGATCCGGTTGCTGGCAGCCAAAACACCCATGCCGTGTGGGCGGCGGCAATCGGCAATGGCGGCACCATCGACACCCCCGAATTGGGGATCGAATTCTTCCGTCAATTGGCGGAAAGCGGCAACCTCGTCCCGACCGCATGGTCGCCGGCGGCGTTGGTCAGCGGCGAACTGCCCATCACCCTGCGTTGGGACTATAACGCCCTCACTAACCGTGACAACAATGCCGACAGCGCCAATATCGAAGTCGTGTACCCTGCCAGCGGCAGCATTGCCGGTGTGTACCTGTGCGCCATCAATGCTTACTCGCCCCGCCCCAACGCCGCCCGCCTGTGGATGGAATACGTCTACAGCGACGAAGGTGGTTTGGAATGGCTGAAGGGGTATGCCAAGCCAGTGCGCTTCGACGACATGTTGGCGCGTGGCGTCATCCCCGAAGAAATTTTGGCGAAACTGCCCGCTGCTAATGTCCCGGTTGCCTTCCCCACCCTTGCGCAACTGCAAGTGGGTCTGCAATATGTGCGTGACAACTGGGCGACCGAAGTCGGCATCACCTACACCGCTGGCTAATTGCGGTTCGCGGCATCACCTTCAATACGGACAGGGCACGCGCCTTGTCCGTATTGCTATAAAATAAGCCTTGTTGCGGATGTGCGCGATTGTCGTTGCCTGATCCCTAACCCCTAAATCCTAACCCCTATATAAGGAGGTACCACCTGCTCATGACCGCCATTGCGTCCGCACCCAAAAGCGCTATTCGCAACCGCCCTCGGTTCTCCTTCGATTTTGTGGGACTATTGCCTTTTACGATCTTTATCTTGGTATTTTTGGTACTGCCCGCCTTCTCGATTGTGCTGCGCGCGGTGACGGATGCGTCGGGTACCCCCACGCTCGAAAATATCGCCAAACTGAGCAGTAATCAGACCATCGTCATCGCGTATCGGTCGTCTTTGCAGGTCAGCGTGATCACGGCGATCAGTGGGGCGGTGATCGGCGGCTTGCTGGCATGGGCGATCACGCTGGGCAAACTGCCGGAGTGGATTCGGAATACCGTGCTGTCGTTTTCGGGCGTGGCGGCAAACTTCGCTGGGGTGCCGTTGGTGTTCGCTTTTACGGCATTATTCGGGCGCTTGGGGATGATCAACACCCTCTCGCGGTCGTTGGGGGGGGGCGCGCTGGTCGATCCTCAACAGATTTTGTATAACCTGACCGGCTTGTGCATCGTTTACACTTATTTTCAAATCCCGCTCATGGTGTTGATCTTGACGCCGGCGCTGAACGGGTTACGCAAGGAATGGCGCGAAGCTGCCGAAAATTTAGGCGCGACCCAAGCCCAATATTGGCGCTATGTCGCCTTCCCAATTTTGACCCCCGCCTTGTTTGGAGCGCTGGCGCTGTTGTTCGTCAACGCCTTTAGCACCTATGCCACCGCGATTGCTTTATTGGGGGCGATGGGGCAGACGTTCGCGGTGACGGTGGTGGTCGCCAACCAGTTTCGCACGGATACTTTTGGCGATCCGGGGTTGGGGTATGCGTTGGCGTTCAGCATGATGATCGTAATCGCCGCGACGGTGCTGATCTACACCTATAGCCGTCGTCGTGCAGAACAATGGCTGCGCATTGCCGAATAGCCACCCGACTCATAGGGAGAGATAGATATGAAGAATGATAAGCGGACGTCGTGGTTGGCGTGGTTGTGGCTGGCGGTTGCGGTGGCATATTTGTTGGTGCCACTGGTGGCGATGGTGTGGGCGTCGGTGACGACGCCGCGCGGCATTGACGTGTCGGCGTATCCCGATGTGTTGAGCCAACCAGATTTTGCGGAGCGCTTCTTTTTTTCGCTCCGGTCGGCGGTGATCACGATTTTTATCAGCACTGTGTTGGTGGTGCCGACCGCCTTTTGGGTGCAGCTTAGAATGCCCCGGATGCGCCCTGTGATCGAATTCATGACCATTTTGCCGTTGGTGATCCCGGCATTGCTGCTGACCTTCGGCTTGATCCGCTTTTTCAATAGCACGCCGCTGACCAACAGCAGCACCGGTTTGTATATTATGATGTTGGGTGCCTATGTGATTATCTCGATGCCTTACATGTACCGCTCGGTCGATGCTGGCTTGCAATCGATCAATGTGCGCACCTTGACCGAGGCGGCGCAAAGCTTGGGGGCGGGGTGGGGCACGATCTTGGGGCGGGTGATCTTCCCAAACCTGTTGTTTTCGGTCTTAAACGGCAGTTTTATCACTTTATCGCTAGTCTTGGGTGAATTTACCATCGCGTCGTTGCTCAATCAGCCCGCCTTCACGCCCTATATCCTTGACCTCAGCTACCGTGAAGCGGATCAAGCGGTGGCGTTGGGGATCATCAGCTTCGTGTTGACATGGCTGAGCGTGTTGGCGATTCAGATCGTCGGGCGCGGGCGGGGCATGGTCGGCGGGGCGGGCGTGCGCTGAGGGTTTATCTTCTACGTCAAAAACACGATATAAGGGACAGCAGGGATGGCATTTTTAGAACTCACCCATATTCACAAAGCCTTTGGCAGCAGTGTCGCCGTGCAGGATTTTTCGCTGAACATTGAAGGCGGCGAATTCATCTCGTTTTTGGGTCCTAGCGGGTGTGGCAAGACGACGGTGCTGCGCATGGTCGCCGGCTTTGAATATCCGACTTCTGGCACGATTTTGTTGCAGGGCAAGGATATCACCACCATTGGTGCCAACCGCCGTAATGTGGGCATGGTGTTTCAGCAGTATGCGCTGTTCCCCAACATGAACGTGACCGACAACATTTGCTTTGGCATGAAGGTGGCGGGTGCCGACAAGAAAACCATGCAAGACCGCGCCGCCGAAATGTTGGCGCTGATCAACATGACCGATTTCGCTAGACGCTACCCCCATCAACTCTCCGGCGGGCAACAGCAGCGGGTGGCATTGGCGCGGGCGCTGGCGATCCGCCCGCAAGTCTTGTTGTTGGATGAGCCGCTATCGGCATTGGACGCCAAGATTCGTATGATGTTGCGGCAAGAGATTCGCGCGATTCAGCGGCAACTGGGGATCACCACCATTTTCGTCACCCATGATCAAGAGGAAGCGCTGTCGATTGCCGACCGCATCGTCGTGATGAGCAAGGGCAATATCGAGCAGGTAGGCAGCCCGCGCGATATTTATAACCGTCCAGAGACGCAATTCGTCGCCTCGTTCATCGGCACGCTGAATGTCTTGCACGCCGAAGTCGCGGATCAAACTGGGCGGCAATTGCGTTTGGACGGGCAGCCGATCATGGTGGAGGAGTCGTTGGCGGGCAGTGACTCGCACGTCTCGTTGGCGTTGCGCCCCGAATCGATCAGTTTCAGCGCCGATGATGCCGCCGCGAATCGCCTCACGGTCACGGTCGAGGACATCAACTTCTTGGGGTCGGTGGTGCGCATCCGCACGCGCTTGCGCGATCAAGGGTTGAATGTCGATATCTTCAATAACCCCGGCTTGGTGCTGCCGTCAGTGGGGGACACCGTGACGGTCTATTTCAGCACTGGGGCGGGCAAGGTCTTGAAGGAGCGTGAGGCGGTCGCTTAACCGCCGCGCGCCCGAATTTGTGCCAGCAGTGCTGCGCCGATCACAGGGGGATACAGCGTCTCTGGGTAGTGTTCTAAACCAAGTCGCCCTCTTAAGGCACGCATTAGCGGGTTGGTGTAATTGAGCGGATCGGGGTTCGTCAGCAAACCCCCGCCAAAAGCGATGGGCGGGTCGGTGAGCGCGAGGCGGTTTTTGAGGCGAGCGATCATCCCCGCGAGATACCCTGCCGCCTCGTTAATTGCGCCCTTGGCGTAGAGGTTGCCTTCTTCTGCCAGCATCAACATGAGGCTGGCGAGCGCGGCGACTTCGTGCGTGGGCGGCGGCGTGCGATACAGCCACGGGATCACCTCTTTAGGGCTGGAGAGTTGTAGCTCCTGCATGACGAAATGGGCGACGGCGTAAAATACGTCGATTTTACTATCCGACCACAACGTCAACCCTTGGAGCGCCTTTAGCCCCAGCCAGTAGCCGCTGCCTTCATCGCCCAGCAGGTAGCCCCACCCGCCGACTTGTAACCCTTCGCCCGTCTCGCTCACGCCATAGGCGACGCTGCCCGTGCCCGCCATGACGATCACGCCGCGTCGGGCACCGTGTGCCCCGACGAGCGCCATCTCGACATCGGTGGCGGGCACGACGAGGGTCGTAGGCAACACCGCCTTGACGATCTCATGCAGCCAATCGGCGGCATAGGCGGGGGCGGCTCCGGCGATGCCGATCCCGACCGCCACAATGGGCTGATCGGGCGCGGCGGCGATCACGGTGCGCATGGCGTCCTGCACGAGTAGGGCGGCGGCGTCCCGCCCGATCACGCTAGGGTTGGCGGTGCCCACCATCGTCGTTTGTGCCAAGATCGTGAGGGCGTCATCAACCACCACCACGCGCAAATTGCTACCGCCGCCATCAATGCCGATTGTGAACATGGGAGTCCCTTCTCTATAGATGGAAGGATCATATGCGAAGAGGGTGGGGGAATGCAAGCAGAGGGGCGTGGGCAGAAAATGCCCATGCCCCTCTTCATCCCCGATTGATCCGCCCCTTTACGGCATCGCTGGTCCGAACTTGCCAAAGTTGGTGGCAAGAATGCTGAAATCTTGAATATTGACGATCCCGTCCCCATTGAAATCGGCGCGGGCGTCAAAGCCGACTTGCCCGACGGACTTGCCAAAGCTGGTCGCTAAGATGCTGAAATCTTGGATATTGATGATATTGTCGTTGTTGGTATCACCAAGCAACAGCATAATATTGAGTGCCATGGGGTTGGTGGCGGTCGCCAGCGTGACGTTGGTCATGACGCTGATTGATTGCGCGAACTTGATCCACACGGTGATCGTCCCCGGCGGCAGCGCGGGCAAGCTGATCACCCCGTTGGCGTCCGCAGTCGCGACGCCATTATAGAGAGCGACCCCGCCTCCCTGTGGGACGATCTTGACTTGGAACGACAGATTGGCGGCGTTGCGGTTTTGCATGGTGGGGCTGATGTTGAGCGTGACGCCACTCGTGATGATGACATTGCCGTTGGCGACCCCAGCCAATACCAAATTGCCGCCGAAGGTGACATCGGTTTTGCGGGGGTTCGTCGTATTGAAGGTAATCGGCGTCCCCGCTGATTGGGCTTTGGCGCGGAAGCGGAGGGTGGCAATCGTGAAGGTGCCGGATGGGAAGGGTGCCGAGAACCTGCCCGCCGCATAGTTTGCCGTGCCGAGGGTGTTATCAAAGGTCTGCTCGACCGTCACGCTCAGTTGGGACGTTACAGCGCTGATGCTCACCACTTCGAGCAGTGCCGGGTCGAAATTGAGATAGCCCGCCGCGCCATCGACTTGTTGGGATCCCGCACGCACTTCGATGTTGACGTTAAACTCAGTGCCCACGCCGACGGATTGGGTGGCGGGCATGATAGCCATCACAACGCCGTTCACTGGGAGCGTCGCGCTTGGGGTGAAGGTCGGTGTCCGCGTCGGCGTCATCGATGGTGTAAAAGTGCGCGTTGGCGTCGCAGTGAATGTAGATGTAAAGGTGGGCGTCGCCGATGCCGTTGCAGAAGGTGTGAACGTTGGCGTGCGCGTTGACGTCATAGATGCTGTGAAGGTCATGGTCGCCGATGGCGTAAAGGTAGGTGTCTGGCTAGGTGTTGCGGTCGATGTAGGCGTGAACGTTGCGGTGGGTGTGGGCGTCGCGGTTGCAGCGATAATGACCGACGTGTTTTGGTTGGCGCTGTTGTTGGCAGTGTTCTCGTCGGTGGGCGATCCGCCAAGGTCAACGTTGATACTTTGCGGGATATTGGTGCCGGGCATGACATTCATTGTGAGCGCGATACTGGCACTGGCACCGCTATTGATCGTGCCTAATTCACAGGTGATGGTGGTGCCAGACGGTGCGAGACACGTTCCTTGACTGGGCAAAATCTGGACGATATTTAATCCGCTCGACCAAGAAATATTGGCGGTGGCGTTGGTCGCGTTTGCCATACCGATATTGGGTGCCGAGATCAGATACGTGACTTGCCCGCCTGCTGTCGCCGGATCGACGTTATCGCTAATTGCGGCGACAAGGTCAATCCCTGCGACGGTGAACGGGACGCCCGACCACCAACCCGATAAGCGCCCTTCGCTGTCCTTTTGTTGGGTGCGATAAAAGTAGCTTCCCGGTGCGAGTGATGATACTGTCCACGACGTTCCATTGCCAAATCCAGAGTCAATGATCGGGCTGCTGAAGTCAGCGTTGTCGTCCAATTGATAAGCGAACTGTTGCGGCAGCCCATTGCCCGCCCCCGGTTGAGTCGTCACCGTGAATGGCACAGTGACACGCTGATCGCGTATTGGGGCGACAGGTTTGGCACCCATGGGTTCCCATCGCCCCGCTTGGAGGGCAATGTCATAGGAGCCGGTGCCATTAAGCGAAGTCATTACGAAGTCAAATGTTCCTGATCCACTGGTATCGTAGATGTACATATTGCCGTCAATACTGCTGCCAGACTGAAGCACTTCCCCATTGGTACGACGAAGCTCATAGTTATAGCTGATAAATCCTTCAAGATTGAAAAGCCGGATCGAGAACGGATTGCCATTGTCCTTGATCACGCGCCAGCGTTGAATGTTCGTTGCGCTGTTCTGTACCCATCCGTTCTGTACGCGGGGAATACAATCATTGAAGATACCAATGGTGTAATTCCCGCTGGTGCCAGTTTCACCGATGATCACGACCTGATATTGATC
>JBBRTY010000149.1:0-10608 GCA_038248285.1 Aggregatilineales bacterium | reverse complement strand
TGAAACCCCACATTTCCCCCGGTACCATGACGAGCATATTTTGCACTAACTTGAAATGCACCCGCGCGCGGACGCTCATGTTTATGAACGATCCCCATGCGCCTAGTCCGCACCCTACCCAGCGCCTCGTGGGGGGCATTCTGATCGCACACTCCCACACCCCACCTTTACGCCCCGCGAACGCCCCCCGTTGATCGTATCCCACTCTTATATGTCTTCATAACACCCCTGAAATTTTTCCGCGATCCGCGTCGCGGAATTTGGGGTAAGGACAAAAGCAAAAGCACCAGAAACCAGAGATCAGAAAACAGAGACCAGAGCTATTGAGAGCGGACACAACGAAAACCGACAGCGTTGTCCACGAAAACGGGCGACCCGCTGCCGCGCAAGGCGGCGCGCAAGTTAATCGAAGCATCGAAGAACGAACCACCACGCAAAACACGCGAAACATCTGTTTTATTCATATCCTCCCGTCCATCGGCGGCATCATAAGGGTAGTCACTTCTAATCGTACTCATCCACTCCCAAACATTGCCGCTCAGATCCAACGCCCCCACCCACGACGCCCCCGCCGTGCGGATGGTCGCCCCCACAAGCGCAGTTTGACTTCCCGAATTACTGCTGTAAATCACATTATCCGCCACAAACTCATCCCCCCACGGATAGACCCACCCCTCGGGTCCGCGCGCCGCGTATTCCCATTCCGCTTCGGTCGGCAAGCGCCCCCCGCGTAAGGCACAAAAATCCCGCGCCTCGAACCATGTGATCTGCTCCACTGGGCGCTGATCCCCCGTGAAAGCATTGGAGTTCGCCTTCACACCCTCCAAGCGCCCAAAATCGGCTTGTGTCACTTCTGTTTGGTCGATCCAGAACGGCTCCGTGAAGCATTGTTCAGAGACAGGGCGCTCATCACTCTTGCCGTCCGCGCTGCCCATCGTGAAACACCCGGCGGGCACCAGCATCATCGACACGCCATCGGCAAACGTGTTTACAAACGGTGTCCGTGCCTCGTTGCTCGTCATGGGCACCTCCGCCCGCAGCAGCGCCGCCTCCAACGGCGTCAAGGTCGGCGTCAAGGTCGGCGTCAAGGTCGGCGTCGGGGTATCCGTCCATGCCGCCATTGTCTGCGTCCGCGCCGCCGTGCTGGTGCCGGCGGCGCGTTCCGTCAAAAACGCCTCAAAGGTGCGCGTCTGGTTGGGCGTCGGCAGGATGGGCGTCGGCGTCCACTGAGTCGCGGTGGCGGTCTGCGCGGCGCTTTCGGTGGCGGTTTCCGCGCCAAACCGCGCAGTCGTCGTAAGAGTCTGTTCAGCTTCAAACGTCTGCGCCAGCAGTTCTAGCGCGATCGTTGGGCTGGGGGTCAGCGTCGGTGCGGGCGTCGTCAGCGGTACTTCAATCGTAGCGGTATCGGCGGGGGACTCAGGTGCCGTCGTGGGCGCATCGGTCGCCACCGCCACAATCGCGGTGGTTGCGGGCGGCGCGAGGGTGGGCGTGGGCACACCCCCATTATTGAAGACTCCCGACGCCAGCGCGATCAGCAGCGCGATCACGGCAAAGGCGGCGATCCCCCCCGCCATCACTGGCAAGCGGCGCGGCGGAAGCGGGTCGGGCGGTGGCACGATGATAGTCTCGGCGGTGTCGGTCGTCTCGGTCGGCAGCCCGAAAGAGACCTTGATCTTGCGGGCGACGCTCTTCACATCCGCTTCCAGATGCTCGCCATCGCGCACTTCAAAAGCTTGCATATCGGGCATGTGGCGGATCGTAGCGGGGATCTGGGCGATGCTGGGCACATGGGCATCGTTCAACAGCAGGATCACCTTGAGCGGGCGCATGAGCGACAACTCGATCTCACGGCGCACGACATCCTCCAGATCGAACAAACGCGGCTTGCCCGTCTCGGCGTTGATCGCCGTCAGCCAGCCCGCGCCGATCACGATCAGGCAGGCATCGGCGCGATTGATGGCGGTCACCACCTGCGTCCACCAGTCGCCCGGTTCTAAATCTTTGTCGATGAAGACATTGCCATTGCCAAACTCGGCTTCGAGAAGGGCATGAATCCGTTTTGTGATCGGCTCGCTGTCGGTGCGGCGATAAGAGATGAATAGTTTCACAGGGGGGTCCCCTTTTAGGGCATTGGGCATCAGCTCGTCGTTGATGACGGATATTATTGAAGATGTTGGGAGGATTTGCAAATCGGTTGGTCATTGTTGCGGGCAGTGGCAACATAGTTCAGCGGGCGCTCATGGAGGGGCAAGGGTTTACTCACGATTGTGCGCTACGATCAGACGGTATTTCCACGAAAGGACAAGTGCAATGTCTCGTTTTATCGTTTTGCTATTGCTCGTTCTGTTGGCGCTACCTGTTGCTGCCCAAGATGCTACCCCTGAAATGATGGCACCATTGCCGGATCAAGTTGTGATCAACGTCACTGGAATTCTTCCTGAAGGCGTCGAATATGACCCGATACGCGGCGGTTTTCTGTTCGGATCGCTCAGCCAAGGCACCATTCATCATATCGATGCCGAAGGCAATGTCACCGTGTTTGCCGAGGCAGAAGGCATGACGACTTCGGTCGGCATTCATGTCGACGCGCTCAACAACCGTCTGTTGGTGGCGAATACCAGCTTTGTCACCCGTGATTTGGCGTCGTTGTTCGCCTTTGATCTAGAAACCGGCGAATTGGTGTACACAGTGGATATGAGTGATTTGTACACCGAAACCGAAACCACCAATTTCGCCAATGACGTGACCGCCGATGCGGACGGCAATGCTTATGTGACCGACTCGTTCTCGCCCGTGATTTATAAAGTCACGCCCGAAGGCGAAGCCTCGATCTTCGCGCAGAGTGACCTCCTTGCCGCGCCCGGCTTCGGCTTGAACGGGATCGACATTCACCCAGACGGCTACCTCTTGGCGGCAGTGGCGGGCAGTGGTGCAGTCTACAAAATTCTGTTGGACGACCCGACGACCATCACAGCGGTCACACTGCCCTACCCGATTGGCATTGACGGCATGGCGCTGGACGCGGACAACAACCTCGTCGCGGTCGGTCGCCCCCAAGATGGCGAAGGCGACCGCCAAGTGATCGCGGTACTGTCCAGCAGCGACGATTGGGAATCAGCGAGCATCACCCTCGTCACCGAGACGATGGGCGAAGGCACGACGTTGGCGCTTGCTGACGGCGCGGCATATTACATCAACGCCTATTTCGCCAATCCCGTGCAAGAAGCTTACGAGATCACGCGCGTGGATTATGTCGATATGATGATGGGCGGTTAGGCAGGACGATAACGGATGTTTTGGAGGGGCACGCCCACGGGTGTGCCCCTTTTGTTTTCAAGTGTGAAGATGCCAGCGAACACGAGGCGCATCCGCTGGCGTGGGGGGTGTTTAGCGAATGGGGCTAGAAGCGGTTTGTTGCCTCAGTTCGCCGATGCTCGGTTGGCTGCGGCGCACTACGAAAATGATGAGCGCCACCACGAAGGCGAGTCCCGTTACCACTTGCGAGGCATTGACGCCACCGACCAGCGCGACTTCCACGCGGATGAATTCCAGCAAGAAGCGAATGAAAGCATATTGCATCACATACAGCAAGAAAATATCGCCATAGCGCAACTGATCCCGATAGCGCGTGAACAGTTGCAGCAAGACCACGAACGCCAGCAAGTTCCATACCGATTCGTACAGAAACAAGGGGTGGAAGCGAGTCTCGGTATAGGGATAATCGACCGGCGAGGTGAACGGCGCAACACGGTTATCGGCATTGATGGTGATGCCCCAAGGCAAGGTCGTGGGGATGCCATATAACTCTTGGTTGACGAAATTCGCCCAGCGCCCAATCGCCTGACCGAGCGGTATAGCGACGCCAGCAATATCCAACCACGGCGCGACGGGCAGGTTGTTGCGGCGCATATAGAGATATGCCCCGATAAAGCCACCCAAGAACGCGCCAAAAATGCTTAAGCCGCCGCTCCAAATGGCGATAGCGCCATTTTGCAAATTGAAGAAATTAGCGAAAAACCATGCCGTGTCTTGCCCTGCGTCCACCAGCGTTTGCGGGGGGAACAAGACAAACCATAAACGGGCGAGGATAATTGCGGGGATGATCGCCCATGTTAAGCCACCCCAAATATGATCGGGGTCGCGCCCATCACGTTTCGCCAGACGCGCGGCGATCCAAGCAGCAACGAGCATCGCTGCCACAATGATGATGCCGTAATAGCGAATTTGTAAGCGCTCAAATAGCACTACGTATTCGGATTGAAAATCCATAAGCTAAACCTCTTTAAGATGCCGATAGACCGTCCATAAGCGCTGCACTGCGGTCATGTTGGTGCCCACCGCCAACACCCCCAAGCCCACCCAAAATAACGGCGGAATCAAGAGCGCGGACAGCAGCACCACCACCCGCTCGAACCGCGTAAACCAACCATTTTTTACACTGATGCCAGCTTCACCCGCGCGTGCGCGGACATAGCTTACCACAAAACTGCCGATGAGGGATGCCAAAGCCAACCCCATGCCCAATTGGCGATCTGGGGCTGCGGAACCGGCGAAATAAATCATGAGTGCCCCGAAGATCAAACCGTCCGCATAGCGATCCAAGGTCGAGTCAAGGATCGCCCCAAAATTGCCGACGCGCTTCATGGCGCGGGCGGTCGCCCCGTCTAGCGCATCCAGCGGCAAGCTGAAGAGCAGGATCACGCCGCCCCACTGAAACGCCCCCATGCCGATCACGACCGCCGCGATTGCCACAATCCCCAAGCCAACGATAGTGATGGTGTCGGGGTGGACACCCAACCTGACCATCCGCATCCCTGCCCACTGGAGGATACCGCTGAACAGGTGACGGGCGCGGTCGCTGAGTGTGACAGGGGGTTGAGGCGTCATGGGTCGGGGATCAATCGGTATCAGCGGGGAGCAAGAAGCTAAAGGTACTGCCGACGCCCAGTTCACCCGAAAAGAAGAGGTCACCGCCCATCAAGCGCAGGATCAGGCGGGAGACGAATAAACTTAAGCCCGAACCCGGATACTGCCGCACTAACGGTTGCTGAAGCGCGCGCCAAAAAGCGGTGCCGATCAGTTTTTGATCGTCCACGCCGATGCCGATGCCATTATCGGCGACGTTGAACAACACGTCCGAGCCAAGCGTGTTGACCGACAGCTTAATCTCGCCGCCCACTGGGGTATAACGAATGGCATTGTCGATCATTGCGATCAGGATGGACAAGGTATGCTGATAATCGCCGCGCACAAACGGCAGGGGATCATCCGCCATGATCACGCGCTGATGCTGGCGCGCTTCGGCAAAGGTTGAGGCGCGTTGCCACGCATCCGCCGCCGCGTCTAGCGGGCTAAATAGCACCATCTCGACGCGCAAGCTGTGGTTGCGAATCTGGCTCAGTTGATGAATCCGATCCAGATAGACTGCCCCCGTGCTGGCGTACTCCATCACCAGTTTTAAGGCGTCGGCTTGCTCACTCGTCAACCTGCCTAAGCGCCCGACTCGCAAGGAACTGGCTTGCCCTTCGATCACGCTAAAACTGTTGATCAAATGACGGTGCGTTTGTTGGATCACCATTGTGAGATCGAGGCTTTCGGGGAGAGGCAACGGGCGCATCGGCAAGCGGCGGCGCTGACGGAGGCGCTTGGGGCGCGGGGCAAACGGTGTTTGAGCGGATTGCTCCAACTCGTGCAGTAACACCGCCATTTCGCCCAAACGCTTCGCCGTGATGGCGGGGGCAGCCTCCCGCATTCGCGACAAGAGCGTTAGCGCTTCCGCCGTCTTCATTATTTCATGCCCGCAATCATGATGGTGAAGGTCGTGCCTTCCCCAACGGTACTGCTCACTTGGACGGTGCCGCCCAATTCTTTCAGGATGCCATAGGCAACAGGGATGCCTAAACCGCTGCCTTTGTAGGCGCGCACCACATCGTTATCGGAACGAAAATAGAGCGTCCCCAATTGAGCAAGTTCTTGCTCGCTCATGCCGATGCCGTTGTCTTTGATATAAATGACGAGATCGCCCTCTTTCGCTTCGGCGGTGATCGTGACTTCGCAGTTGTCTTCACAATAGCGCAGGGCGTTTTCGACCAGCTTGCTCAGCGCTTTGGCGAGCAATTCGCCGTCGATATTCAACAACGGCAACCCTTGCGGCAGATCGATTTTCAGGGTTCGGCTCAGTTGCTCCGCGACGGGTTGCATCTGCCGCTCGACCATCATGGCGATATTCTTGAACATATCCATTTTGGCACCCACTCGCAACGTGCCGCCGCGCACTTTACTGATATCGCTCACATCGGTCAGCAAGCCTTCCATGCGGCGGGCATTGGTGCGGATGGTATCGACAAATTGCTGCTGCATGGGGTTTAACTCTCCCATGCCATTCATCATATCGGCATACCCGCGAATGCTGGTCATGGGAGTCCGTAGTTCATGGATGGCGTGGGAGATAAAGGTCGCTTGTTCCCCCAAAATTTCATCTTTTAACGCTTGGGCATCGGTCGGTGTTTCTGGCGCGGCGGCGGGCGCGGCGTCTTGTCCCATGCCGATATCGTTCAAAAGCTCCTGAAGCGCTTCCAGTTGACCGGGCAAGCGAATCGGGACGATGGCTCCTGATTTGGCTTGCTCAATCAGCAGTGCTAACTGCGCTTTGATCTGTTCTAGCGATGCCGTCATGGTTTAGTTCCCCTGATCCCGTGTCTGTGACTCAGGCATTGTCATTGAAAATCGCGATGGTGAAGGTGAAGCTACTGCCTTTGCCGACTTCACTTTCAATTTCAATGTGGCTGCCCATTTGCTCCACCAAACTGCTGGTAATCGCATACCCCAGCCCTGCACCCGGTTGCGAGCGGGTGAATTCATCGCTGGAACGCCAGAATTTGGTGCCCAGTTTCTTGAGGGCTTCGGCGGATAGCCCGATACCGGTATCGATAATGCTGAACTCGATACGATCCCCAGCACGCTGAATACGGAGCGTGATCGCGCCGCCATCCGGCGTATATTTATAGGCATTGCTCAAGAGGTTGGTCAAGATTTGGAGCAAACGGAAATAATCGACCCACATTGCCGGCAGATTCGGTTCGATCTGCTCGATATAGGCATGGTTGCGCCGTCGAATCTCGGGGATGATGTTATCGCGCACCCCTTGCACAATATCATCAACGTTGATTCGCGACTTGTCTATATAGAACAGTCCATTTTCGATCCGGCTGATATCGGCGAGATCGCTGACGAGGACTTCCATCCGACGGACGGTGCTGCGAACGCGGTCGAGGTAATGCGTTTGGTCTTCCGTCAACCCACCATCCATCAGCGCGAGATCGGCATAGCCGAGGATGCTCGTCATTGGCACTTTTAAGTCATGGGCAACGATGCCGACAAATTCGCTCTTGGCGCGGTCTGCCGCTTGCACTGCCGCATACAAGCGGGCATTTTCGATGGCGATAGCCGCCCGCTTGACCACATTCTTGACGGTATTTTTTTGTTCATCGGTGAAGTTGCCATTCTTACGACGCAGTACCAACACGTTCGCCTGCTGATTCGCCCGTTTGATGGGGACGATCATCACACTTTGGTTGCGAATCTCATCGCGCAGGAGGTAGGGTTTCTCATCCTCCAATTCCATAATCTCGCGGATTTGCGGATAGAGCTTATCCAAAAAGAACGGTTGGGTATCGTCCATATTGGGGGGCAAGTTTTGGACGGTGGCGATATGTTCGCCCTGCGCCACGCCGTAATGGGCGATGTCGGCCTGGGCGACACGGCTGGCATCTTCGAGCGTATAGCTGATCGCTTTGTCGATTTCCAGCGTTTGGCTAAGGCGCTCATCAATGATGCGAAGTTGGGTCAGTTCGGCAACGCGCGCTTGCAAGCTTTGATCCGTCGCGCGGAACAAACGGGCGTTATCGATAGCGACGGCGGCTTGAGCGGCATAGGCATTGAGGGTATCACGGTCGTTGTCATCAAATAGGCTGGCGATGGCGCTGTTGTCCACATAGATCACACCCATTACCTCGCCACGCGCGCGGAGGGGGGTCGCCATGATGCTGCGCAGGAGACCGCCGATGACGCTGGCTTGGTCTTGGAAGCGCGGGTCTTCGGTGGCGTTGGTGGTGACGATGGGTGCGCCTTTTTCGAGGACTTCGTAAACGATGGTACGACTAAATTTGAACTTGTCCCCAGTGAGCGTTTGTTGATCGAAATGACGCGCCGCTTGCACTTCTAACTCGCCATCATCGCCCACCAGCATCAAAAAGCCGCGTTCAGCTTGGGTCAATTTGATGATCGAGTCCATCACTTGGTCAAGGACGGTTTGCAGGTCGAGCGATGACCCAAGCAAGCTGATCACGTTATACAGACCCTCAAGCCGTTCTTGCTTGGCATATTGCCGATGTTCGCTTTGGACGCGGGTCAGCAGGTCGATCAGCTTTTCCAATTGTTTATCGAGAAAAGCGCTTTCCATACGTCCAGTTTGCACTTGCGCGCGCAGCAGGTGCAAATTTTGACGCATGTTGACGAGTTCTTGTTCCGTTATTTTTGAGGTACGGCTTTCACTGACGGACATATAATGCCTGATAATAATCGCAATGAGCGGTCAAAGGACAAGCTTCACAATGGGGGCGACGGGCTTGGCAAATTTCGCGCCCTAAGCGAATGAGATTAAGATGAAAGGCGTAATGGTCTTCTGGTGGCACCAGCGCTTCCATGACGGGATGCGCCTTATCCGCGCTGATCCCCTCTGGCAAAAATCCGATCCGTTGACCAACACGATGGACATGGGTATCCACCGGAAAAGCCGGACGCTGAAAGGCGAAACACAACACAATAGCGGCAGTTTTGGGTCCCACCCCGTTGAACGCCATCAGCCATTGGCGGGCATCTTCTAGGGGTAGGGTTGCCAAAAAGTCGATGTTCAATGCGCCGCGCTCGGCATAAATGCGCCGCAGTACTTCTTGAATACGCGGTGCTTTTTGATTCGCCAACCCTGCTGGCTTGATCGCGGCGATCACCTCGTCAGTTTCGGCATTCATGACCGCTTCCCAATTGGGAAAACCGGCTTTTAACCCCGCAAAAGCGCGATCCCGATTTTGGTCATTGGTGCTTTGGCTCAAGATACAATCCACCAGTTCATCCAACGGCGGCAAAAAGGGACGCCAATCGGGTCGCCCAAATACCGCCATCAGCAAAGAGGCGACAGGGGCATATTTGGCGCGGCGGCGGTCAAAATCAGGCACAGTATTCATCATCATAGGTCAATTATACCCTAGCACGCCCAGATAAATGCTATCAGCGATGAGCAAAATTTCTCCATTTTCGGGATTGAGCTTCCATGTTGTGCCCGCTTGTGCCCCAATCACCACAATGCCACTGCCATCGGTGCGCCATTCGACCGGGCGCAACACCCCCGGAACGGGTACACCCAGCGCTCGTTGCGTCCTGTTGACCAAATCGACCATGACGAAAATGGTTTGATCGCGTTGATCCGCCGCGTTGGGCGTGGTAATACTGCTAAGCCGGCTCATGACATAGACCGCACGATTGCCCTCCGGGGCGATCAAAAACCCGCCCGCTTGAGTGAAGCCCGGATACACCAATGCCGGGATCACGGTGTTGGTTTGGGTGGCAAGATACTGGGCGTGGAGGTCAAACCCGTCCGTCGATAACGCCAAGCGCAAAAACCACCCGCCGCCAAAGCCCGCCCCACAAAAACAACCCGGCTCGTTGGGCAGGGTACTGGCAATGCCCGTCAAGAGTGGGATTGCGAATAACCCCGCATATTGCCGAAGGGGGGTGATGTCGCCAATGGTATCGGGTTGATAATCCATGAAAAGCGTCCTGCCATCTTCGCTAGTGGCGACTGGAAAAGCCCGAATCCCACTGCGCGGACCGTCTCTAAAGAGGACGACCGAATTGCTGCCATCCGTGTTCGCCATCCATGTTTCGGTCAAGAGCGCGTCCGTACTGCCGGTGACGTTCGTCCAGAAGATACGGTCGCCGCTCACCAACCAATCGATGCGCCGCGTTTGGGGTGTGGGTTGGATAAACGGATGATCTTGTAGGCTACCCTCTGGATAAGCAAGCTTGACCCGCCGACTATCCTGATCGAAGAACATGACTCCATTATCCATGATCGTGAATTGCGCGCCAATGAGCGCCAAACGCCGCTCTTCGCCGGTGAGCAAATCGATAAAAATCAAATTGACTCGTCCGTCCTCGCGCTGCCCTAAAAACACTTGCGTCGGATGGCGGTTCCCCTGATCTTGAGCATTGATCCCGCCTATGGACAATGATAATCCGACCATGAGGACGATTAGTAATTTGTTCAGGAGTCGTAAAGCAGGACGGCACACGGATGAACGGCAAAATAAGGGCATCGATAGGTTGCTCGCTAAAGAGTGGATATCACTTCCCTGCATTATATGTCGGATGGGCGTTTGAGGATACTTTGGGGGACGAGCGGGCAGGGCTGTTGCAAAGTCCTGTGTGAAACAATGTCAGTGGATTACGAAAGCACATCCCCACCCTAAATCCCTCCCCATTTCATAGGGAGGGACTTCAAACAATACTTTACTCCCCTCAGCATGGAATGGGGAGAGGCTTGGGGGTGGG
>JBBRTY010000148.1:0-10623 GCA_038248285.1 Aggregatilineales bacterium | reverse complement strand
TTTGTGTAGCAGCGGTAAAGCTGTGGTGGCACCACGAGAAGCTCCCCTCGTCCGCAGCGACGAACCTCACAGACGGTGAGGTGGGAGTTTTTGTGTTTGGAGCGTGCTATCATGTCTCGTATCACCACCTCGCAATTACCGCATCATGTTGGGCAGACCATCGAGCTAAAGGGTTGGCTGCATCGCTTACGGCGACTACGAAATATCAGTTTCCTTATCCTGCGTGACCGCACTGGGCTGGCTCAGATCGTGGTCGAAGATGACTCCACGCTCTTACTGCTTGATCAACTCCCCGCCGAGAGTGTCCTCACCGTGTGGGGTGTGGTAATAGCGGTGGAGCAAGCGCCCAATGGGGTTGAGATTCATCATCCGACCGTGAGCGTGTTGTCTCGTGCTGTCGAGCCTCCGCCTTTTGATTTGTATCGCCCTGCGCTAAAGGCACAACTTCCCACCATCCTTGATCATGCCCCGGTTGCACTGCGTCACGCAACGTTGAGCAGCACATGGAAGATCGCTGCATCGGCAATGGCGGGGTTTCGGCAAGCGCTCACGGATGAGCAATTTGTCGAGATTCAAACGCCGAAGATCGTTGCCGCAGCCACCGAAAGTGGCGCGAACGTTTTCAAGATCGATTACTTTGACACCCCTGCTTTTCTCGCGCAAAGCCCGCAATTTTATAAGCAGATGATGGTTGGGGTGTATGAGCGCGTGTTTGAGGTTGGTCCCGTTTTTCGTGCTGAACCCCATGCGACTACCCGTCATTTGGCGCAGTATACCTCGCTGGACGCAGAAATCGGCTTTATCGAAGATCACCACACGGTGATGGCGCTCCTCACGCGGGTGCTTGCCGAGATGATGGCGTGCGTTCAACGCGAACGAGCGCTTGATCTGGATCGACTTGAGGTGGAACTGCCCCAAGTTCCCGCTGCGATCCCGTCGATTCATTTTCGCGATGCGCATGAGCTGTATTTTCAAGCCACTGGTGAGGATGTGCGTGCCGAACCGGACTTGACCCCAGCGCAAGAGCGCTGGTTAGGGGAATGGGCACAGGCGGAATTCCAATCGGCGTTCCTCTTCGTCGTCGGCTACCCTATGATCAAGCGTCCGTTTTATACCCATGCTGACCCGCAACAACCAGAATACTCGAACAGTTTCGATTTGCTGTTTCGGGGTGTGGAGCTGGTGACGGGTGGGCAGCGGTTGCACCACTATGCGGATTACCTCACCGCCTTAGCAGTGCGCGGATTGAGTCCTGAAGCGTTCAAGGAATATTTGTCGGTATTTAAACATGGGATGCCGCCGCACGGCGGCTTCGCCATCGGGCTAGAGCGGTTCGTGGCACGGCTCACAGGGGCGAAAAATGTGCGGGAGGTGGCGTTGTTTCCCCGCGACATGACCCGCTTAACGCCGTAAAGGTCGCTGTTGGTGTGTTTAAGGTGCTGGCTTATGAGGAGCCAGTACCTTATGGTGCTAATGATGGACTGCTGCACGAAGTCGGGAACGCTCTTGGCAAAAATGATTTATAATTTGTAACTGCTCAGGCTGAAAAACGGTTGATAATAAAGGGAGAAATGACCGTCGGCGGCAAATGGGCGGATATTCGGCGCGCGAACCTTCATGTTAACGAACGATTGACAAACGCCTAATCCGCCCCTACATCCACGTTTCGAGGGGTATTTTCCTTTTTTTATTTACGTCTTCATGCCTCTCTGTTTATTTTATTCTGTTTCTATACCTGAGTAGTCACCACATTTGATTATCTTCTTGATGAACTACTAGGGACACGCACGGGTGCGTGCCCCTAGTGGCAAGACGGTGGTTAGTCGTCCTTGAGTAGTAACCGCAGCTCGGCAGTGACGCCAAAGCCCATCGACAGATAGATCGGGCGTCCGGCTTCGCTGGCATGGAGCGCCACGACGATCAGCCCGCGTTGGCGCGCTTCATCAATGCAGGTCTGCACGAGCATGTGTGCCAACCCGTGATGGCGATGATCGGGGTGGGTGTAGACGTTGCAGATATAGCCCCGGATGCCTTCCGGCGCAAGCGGACCCGGTAGCCATTCATGAATCCATAAGCCGGCACCCCCAGCGATGTCCTCCCCACGCACGGCAAACCAACCGAGATACGATCCGGCTTTGAACTGCCACGACAGCCAATCGCGAAAAGGTTTTTCTTGGGCATGGATACCCATCTCGTCCACGTCCATGTCTTGAAACATCGCCTTGCGTTGTTCTACGATGAGGTCGATGTCATCGGCGGTGGCGGGACGAATGCTGTATAGAGAATCCAATGGTCGCTCCTTACGAGCTATTGAATGAGAGTGAAAGACCAGCTTTTACCCACTTATGGCGATTTTTAACTCATCCCACGCATCATTGTAGTAGGTTTCGGATTCTACTGAGACGGGGCGAATTTGGTACAGCACGGCGCGCACTTCCGGCGGCGGGTAAAGATTAGGATTCGTCAAGCTTGCCGGATCGATCAAGGAGAGTTCCAGCGCCACACGATTGGGCGTGCCATAGGTCACGTAGTTGCTGATGTCGGCGCTCACTTGGGGATGCAGGATATAGTCGATGAAGACATTCGCCAGCGTCGGGTTTTGCGCCCCGACGGGAATAGCGAGGTTGTCCGTCCAGCGGCTTGCGCCTTCGACGGGGATAGTGTAGCTATATTCATCGGTGCAGTTGGGGTCAGCGGCACATTCTGCTATCAACCCAAAAACGTTGCCATTGTAGTCTATGGCTAGATCAACTTCGCCTTGTGACAACAGTTGTTTGGAGTTGCCCACGACGATAGCAGCGACATTGTCCGAGTGATCGAGGAGATATTGTTGCGCGATAGCGATCTCATCGGGGTTTTCGCTGTTGACATCAAAGCCGCTCATCAGCAGCGCCGTGCCGATCATCCCGCGCAGGTCTTCCAACCATGCGACGTTGCCTTCATAGTTGAAAAATTCGTCCCAACTGGTGATGTCGCCGCCGACAGCGGTACGGTTGTAAGCGACGCCGACGGTCCCCCATTGGTAAGGCACAGTATAGACGTTGCCTTCGTCGTACCAAGGCGAGAGCATGTCTTCGCTGACGTTGGCGATGTTAGGGATCAAGGTTTGATCCAGCGGTTCGAGGAGACCTTCTTGAATCATGATCGCGATCATGTAGTCACTGGGCACGATCACATCATAGCCGGGGTTGCCTTGTTGCAATTTCGCCAACAGTTCCTCATTGGTGAAGTAGTTATCGTACACGACGGTGACACCGCACGCGGCTTCAAAATTAGGGATCGTATCTTCGGCAATATAGATCGTCCAGTTATAGACGTTCAAAGTTTGTCCGGCGTAGCCTTCGGGACAAACCCACGGCGCGAGCGGTTCGGGAGTGGTATCTTGCGCGAGCGCGGGCAACGCGAACAGCAACAGCAAGATGAGGGTACCAAGACGAAAACGGATCATCGAAAACCTCTTTTAATCAACTGAACAAGGATAACCAAACGTTTTACGATGTCGATTATATGCGAATCGGCGCGATTCGCCTAAGGGTATGACCGCTAGGGGGTGCATTTCACTTTAGTGCAAAATATGCTCGTCATGGTACCGGGGGAAATGTGGGGTTCCAAAGGGCGGATATTCGGCGCGGGGACAATGTGAGTTGATAACATTTGACAAGCGCCTAATCCGCCCCACCAACGATCTCCGTTGCGGGCACCTAACCACAATAGGGTGGGTTTGTTTTTTGTTGCCAACCCCTATCGTCTCATCAACGTAAATGTAGGGGCGGATTAGGCGCTCGTGGAAAAATCCCCAACCCCAAGAGTCGCCGCGCCGAATATCCGCCCGTTTACTGTTATGAAATCATAGCGATGCACCAAGGTGAAATGCACCCGCGCAAGCAGACGGTTTTGCGTCAACGCTTGGAGTTAGGGTAAAATAGAACCAACGTGCGCACGAACGCCGTTGATGGAGTAAATGACATGTTCGAAAGTACCTCTCTACTGGTCATCATCGCCTTGCTTGGCTTAGCACTGGCGTGCTTTGTGACGATGGTGGTGATTTTGTTTTTGGCATCGCGGGTCTTACACCGCCCCATCCTCAGCTTTATGTCCCTGTTGGGCAACAGCTCCAGCAATGAGGATGATCTCGAATCGAACCTACCGCGCCAGCCGCGCCCGGACTTGAACGCCATTGCCAGCCGCCACACCTTTGAAAACCAGATCGCCACGCAGCAACTTGACCCCCGGCAAACGGGCACGGCACGGTCGCTGAACCCGATTCAGTCCCCGTTGGGCACGCGCGATCACCGCCGCACCGATTTGGGTCCCGCGCCGGACTCGGCACCGCCGCCGCTCAGCAATCGACCGCCCACGCTGGGCAAGCCGTCTTCGGCTCCGTTTGGCAACCCACCGCCGTTCAATATCGGCAGCAACCCGCCCCCGCTGCCCCCTTATGATCCCAATTCTGCGGTGATTTCGTCCCCCCGCAAGCGCCCCGATCGCCCCTATCGTCCAGTGGATGAGGGACGCGATCAGATGGATGAGGTGTTCGGCGGGATGCTCGACAGCGATGGCGACGGCGACCCCGATATGTGAGCGCCTACCCGCTCGCCAGCTTCGCCTCGATCATCGCCATGATCTCGCGCAGGTGCTTGCCTTTGGCAAAGTCGAGGGGCGTTTTGCCGTCATTGGATTTGATGTGCAAATTCGCCCCAGCGTCGATCAAGATGCGCGCCACGTCGATATTGTTCTGCCAAATGGCATCATGCAGTGCCGTATAGCCGTTGTAGGGTCCTTGCTTGTCGATATCGATGTGATGTTTCACCAGCAGGGCGGCGGTGTTGGCGTGCCCGGCATAGGCAGCCGCGTGTAGCGCCGTCGCCTTCATGCCGGGGTCTAGCACGGTGACGTGCGCCCCTGCCTCCAACAAAATTTGAGTGATGTCGCCATAGCCTTTGTACGCGGCGATGACTAGCGGGTAATCGCCGCTCGCATCGGCTTCATTGATATTGACACCCTGCCCGATCAAGGCGCGGACTTTGGCAGCGTCTTTGGCGTTGACAGCTTGCATCAGTGCGGTCATGGGACAACTCCTGTTTGCGATTAGACCAAACCAGAAATAAAAGTCTACAAATCAATTGGCACTTATGTTAAAACTTTGCTAGAAATTCCTATCCCGCTATTGACGCCGCCGCGCGCTTTTGTTATATTGATCGTCGGTGATTAGCAGTCAAATGCTTAGAGTGCTAGATTGCGTCGTCTCAACAACAGTGATCGAGCGCACAGTGCAAAGTGCATTTCACAGACACTTGGAGGCTGGGAAATTATGGCAATAAATATTCGTCCCCTCGGCGATCGTATCATCGTCGAACCTGTTGAACAAGAGGAAACCATTGCTGGCGGGATGCTGATTCTGCCGGAAACTGCCAAGGAAAAACCGCAACAGGGTATGGTTTTGGCAGCTGGTGCGGGTCGTCGTGATGAAGACGGCGAACGCATCGATATGGATGTCGAAGTCGGTATGCGCGTCTTGTTCGCCAAGTACGCAGGCACCGAAATCAAGTTGGACGGCAAGAAATTGCTGATCATGAAAGAAAGCGACATTCTGGGCATCGTCGAGGGCTAATCGCCGTCGGCAGCGCCCAGATTTTTGTTTTAACCAGTTGTTGGCACCACCGCATTCCCTTTAGTTATGATTCAACTACCCATTAGGAGAGGAAGACAATGGCTGCGAAGCAGTTGCTTTTCCGTGATGAAGCACGTCGTAGTTTACAGCGCGGTGTGGACAAATTGGCAGAAGCCGTCTCCACCACCCTCGGACCCAAAGGGCGTAACGTCGCCCTCGACAAGAAATTCGGCGCTCCTACGGTCACACATGACGGTGTGACGGTTGCCAAGGAGATCGAACTGGAAGACCCCTATGAAAACATGGGCGCGCAACTGTTGAAAGAAGCCGCCACCAAGACCAACGACATCGCCGGCGATGGCACCACCACCGCGACCGTCTTGGCACAAGCGATTGTCAATGAAGGCTTGAAGAACGTCGCCGCTGGCGCGAACCCAATGATGTTGAAGCGCGGCATCATGGCAGCTGCTGAAGCCATCGCCGCCAACATCAAGACCCAAGCTATCTCGATCAGCACCAAAGACGAAATCGCTCAGGTCGCCAGTGTCTCGGCGCAAGATAACGAAATCGGCAATCTGATCGCCGAAGTGATGGATCGGGTCGGTAAAGATGGTGTCGTCACCGTCGAAGAATCGCGCGGTCTGGAATTTGAAACCGAATATGTCGAGGGGATGCAGTTTGATCGTGGCTATATCAGCCCGTACTTCATCACCAGCCCCGAATCGATGGAAGCGGTCATCACCGAACCGTACATCTTGATCTACGAGAAGAAGATCAGCGCGGCGGCGGATATCGTCCCCCTGCTCGAAAAACTCGTCCAGATCGGCAAGCGTGATGTCGTCCTGGTCGCCGAAGATGTTGACGGCGAAGCGTTAGCGACGCTGGTCTTGAACAAACTGCGCGGGATGCTCAACGTTTTGGCGTTGAAGGCACCGGGCTTTGGCGACCGCCGCAAGGCGATGCTGCGTGACATTGCTGTCCTCACGGGCGGTACCGTCATCAGCGAAGAAACCGGTCGCAAACTGGAAACCGTCACCTTGCAAGACCTCGGTCGCGCGGGCAAGGTTGTTTCCACCAAAGACAACACCGTCATCGTCGATGGTGCTGGCGATGAAAGTCAAATTCATGGGCGCATCGAAGAAATCCGCAAGGAAATCGAGCTGAGCACCAGCGATTATGACCGTGAAAAACTGCAAGAACGTTTGGCGAAGCTCAGCGGTGGCGTCGCGGTGATCCGCGTCGGCGCAGCGACCGAAACCGAACTGAAGGAAAAGAAGCACCGTGTCGAAGACGCCTTGAGCGCGACCCGTGCCGCTGTTGAAGAAGGTATCGTCCCCGGTGGTGGCGTGGCGTTGATCAACGCCGTTGCCGCGCTCGATGGTATCAAGATGGACAGCGAAGATGAACAGACCGGCGTGCAAATTGTGCGCCGTGCTTTGGAAATGCCGATGCGCAAAATTGCCGCCAACGCTGGCGTCGATGGTGCCGTCGTCATCCAAGAAGTGCGCCGCCTACAAAAAGAACAAAACAACTACAAGATCGGTTACAACGTGGTGACCAACAGCTACGGCGACATGATCGTCGCTGGCATCCCTGATCCCGCCAAAGTGACCCGTGGTGCCGTCGAAAACGCAGCGTCGATTGCGGCGATGATTTTGACGACCGAAGTCTTGATCACCGACCTGCCGGAGAAGAACTCGGCTTCGTCGGCTCCCCCGATGCCCGACTACTAGACCTATCGGTTTAACCACCGCAGGGTTTAGTGCTTGGTCGCGTAAACGAATGGGGCGTCCTCAAATTTGAGGACGCCCCATTTTTTTGCAAACCGCTGCACCGCACTCAGCCACCAAACGTGACCACCACCATATACGCCAGCAGCAGGCTACCGAGCGTCCATGATGCCGTGCGCGGCAGGTTATCGCGCACCAGCGCCGCGATCAGCGTGTCGGATTTGCCTTCTTTGTCGAGCTGCATATGCTTGGGCACTTCCAAAATAATCGTCGTCCCCAAAATGACCGCCGAACACACCGCTACCGCCAGCGTTGCCCAAACCGGAGTCGCTTCGGGGCGCGTGAACACCAAAACAAAGGTCGCGATTGCCGTCAGAATCATCGGGATGACCACAATCAGCAGCCGTCGCCCAAAACTGACATGGAATGGCACAAATTCTTTTTCGCCCACCAAGGCATACGTCGGATAACACACGACCTGTAGCATCCACGATGCACCCATGCAAAAACAATACAAGACGGCACATGCGATCAACAATAATTCTGAGTCACCCATAGCCCTATCTCCTCAAACTCATTGCGCGTTGATGCCAGTATAGGCGATGATTTGAAGCGTTTCTATCACTTTTCATCTATAATTCTTGCTCATTACGCCAAAGTTGCTGAAGGTGCCCGATGGATGTGTTGACGGATGTGCTAAATACCTTGAGATTGAAGAGCAGCGTCTATTATCGATCCGACATCGCCAAACACGATTGGTCATTACGCTTCAACGCCACCCCCGGCGCTATGTTTCATGTCCTTCAAAAGGGGCACTGCATCGCCCAAGTGGACGGGGGCGGCTCTGTCGTGCTCCATGAAGGCGATGTGCTGGTATTGACGCAGGGGCATCGCCACATCCTCAGCGACCGCGTTGACTTGGTACCCATGATCGCCATTCAGCTCGATCAAGATTACCCGGTTTTTCACCGTCAACAGTATGGCGATGGCGACCCCACGACCACCTTAATCTGCGGAGTGTTCGATTTTGAACATCAACACCGATTTCCTTTGCTGGCGTCAATGCCCGCCGTGCTGCACATCCCCCATGAACACAGTCAGCGTGCAGGCTTGGATGCCACACTCAATTTGATCGCCCGCGAGTCGGCGTTGCAACGCGCCGGAACGACGACGCTGATCAAGCGCCTCTCCGATGTCTTGTTTATACAGGTGGTGCGGTTGTGGATGGAAGACCCCACGACGATAGCGCGAGGCTGGCTAAAAGCCTTGCAGGACCCAGCGATTGGGCACACCCTCAGCCTGATCCATGCCGCGCCGGAAGCCGATTGGACGGTGGAAAAGTTGGCGCGGGCGGTGGCGATGTCACGATCTGGTTTTGCCGCTCGGTTTAGCGAACTGGTGGGGGAAACACCGTTTCAGTATTTGACGCGCTGGCGGATGCAAACCGCGATCACCTTGATGGCAGACAGCCGCTTGTCGCTTCAGGCGGTCGCCCTGCGGGTGGGGTATGACTCCGAGGGGGCGTTTCATCGCGCCTTCAAACGGCATATCGGGATGAACCCCGGGCAGCATCGGCGCAGGGTGGGGGGCGGGGCATAATCCACCCATCCCCTACCCTGCAATCCCTAACCCCCGCCCTTAAATATAATTCGCGGGGTTAGACTGGCTGCCCTTTTTGCCATCGGGCCAGATCGTGGCTTCGTCAAACTTCAAGCCCGTCACAATCGCGCCCTTCAAATTCGCCCCCGTGAAGTTGACGCCATTGACCGTCGCGTTCGATAAGTTGGCGGCGGTCAAGCGGGCGCTTTGCAAATTGGAACTGCTCAGATTCACGCCGGTCAAGTTGGCGGCGTCCAAATCCACGCCCAAGCCATTGACGGTGATCATGTTGGAGAACGACAAATTGACGCCGCGCAAGATCGCTTCACGCAGAGTCGCGGCTTGGAGGTTACAGCCGCGCATGTTCGCCCCGTTCAAATCGAGACGAGTCAGATCAATGACACTGAGGTTGACACCTGCCAACCGAGGGGTAGTTCCCGCACTCACGAGCGCAAGGATTAACTCTTTACGGCTAATTTCACTCGCCATTTACATTGCTCCTTCACGGTGATACTGAATGATCTGGTCAATAGTCTCATCAAGCGCCGTCGTCGGCTGCCATCCGATCACACGCTTTATTTTATCCAAAGATGGCACCCTGCGCCTAAAGTCCTCAAAACCTGTTTCATATGCCTGTTCGTAGGGGATCATTTCGATGGGCGAAGCGCTGCCCGTGCGCGTTTTGACTTTTTGTGCCAAGCCCAAAATGCTGATCTCTTCGGTGTTGCCGATGTTGAACACCTGCCCAACCGCCTCGTCCGCTTCTGATAAGTGGGCAATAGCGCTGACGATATCATGCACGTTGCCAAAACACCGTTGCTGCTCGCCATCGCCATACACGCGGATCGGCTTGCCCGCCAATGCCCACTGGACAAAACGAGGCAGCACCATGCCATACTGTCCGCTTTGGCGCGCCCCCACCGTATTGAACAGCCGGAAGATCGTCACGGGCAGCCCCGTTTGGTGGTAGTACGCCAAGCCCAAAAATTCATCGATGGCTTTGGAGGCAGCATAGCTCCAGCGGCTGCGGGTGGTGGGTCCCATCAGCGAGTCGTCGTCTTCCTCGAACGGAAACTTGACGCCCTTGCCGTAAACTTCGCTGGTAGATGCCAACATCACCTTGCAGCGGTAGCGGCGCGCCGTTTTGAGGATGATCTCGGTCCCGCCAATGTTGGTCTCGATGGTCTCAATCGGTTCATTGATGATGCGCTCCACGCCGACCGCCGCCGCCAGATGAAAAATGACCGAGCTTTGGCTGACCAGCCGATCGATCACATGAATGTTGCGGATGTCCTCGATGACGCTGTGAAAGTTGGGGTCGCCCTCTAGGTGGGCGATATTTTTGATGTTTCCGGTCGATAGATTGTCAATAATGGTGACGGTATAGCCTTTTTTAAGCAATAGCTCGCTCAAATGGCTGCCGACAAAACCGGCTCCTCCGGTGACGAGCGCATGAGTCATAATTCATCCTTGAGATAGAGACGCAATGGCAACGCATCATAGTGGATTTGCGGGGGGACGGCAACGACGAATGCCCACCGCTTAGGCAACGGGAGACCCTAGGGCTTACGCATGAAACCTGTCAGACGGATGATAACGGGTCAGGATGGGTATGTAGGGGCATGATATATCATGCCCCTACCGAGGATAAACCCATTGTGTGTTTTTGTGACCCTTTGTGAA
>JBBRTY010000147.1:0-10636 GCA_038248285.1 Aggregatilineales bacterium | reverse complement strand
CTATCGTCTCATCAACGTAAATGTAGGGGCGGATTAGGCGCTCGTGGAAAAATCCCCAACCCCAAGAGTCGCCGCGCCGAATATCCGCCCGTTTACCTGTTATGAAATCATAGCGATGCACCAAAGTGAAATGCACCCTAACGTAATAAACCATTTGGCGTGTTGCCATTTTCGCGCTACAATATCCCTTAAGTGGACAGTGTGAAACGTTGCGTAGTATTGCTGCGCCTGTTCCCGCTGTTTGGATCGATTGTTGACGCTTTTAAAAGGATATAGATGCCGTGAAAAAGACTTTGTTGCTCGTGTTCGTGCTGGTGTTGGCGCTCAGCGCCAGCGTCATCAGCGCCCAAGACCCCGTGACCTTGACCATCGAAAGCTGGCGTAATGACGACTTGACCGCGTGGGAAGATGTGATCATCCCCGCCTTTGAAGCCGCCTACCCAAACATCAATGTCGTGTTTTCCCCCACCGCCCCCACCGAATACAACGCCGCGCTGAACACCAAGTTTGAAGGTGGCACGGCGGGCGATCTCATCACCTGTCGCCCCTTCGATGTCTCACTCGGTCTGTTTGAAGCGGGCAATCTCGCCTCGCTAAACGACCTCGCGGGCATGGATAATTTCAGCGATGTCGCCAAGAGCGCCTGGATCACCGACGACGGCTCGGATGTGTTCTGCGTGCCGATGGCGTCGGTCATTCACGGTTTCATCTATAACGCCGATGCGTTCGCCGAATTAGGCTTGGAAGAACCGACGACCGAGTCGGAATTCTTAGCAGTCTTGGAAGCGATCAAGGCGGACGGCACCTATAGCCCGCTGGTCATGGGCACCGCCGACCAATGGGAATCAGCGACGATGGGTTTCCAAAACATCGGACCCAACTACTGGCTAGGCGAAGCCGGACGTTTGGGCTTGCTGGATGGCAGCGCGACTTATAACGAAGGTGGCTTCTTGTCGGCATTTGAAGCCCTCTCGAAGTGGGCACCCTACCTGCCCGATGGCTATCAGGCACAGACTTACCCTGATTCGCAAAATGCCTTCTCGCTCGGCTTGGGTGCTATTTACCCTGCCGGCTCGTGGGATATCTCGGTGTTCCGCGCCCAAGCGGACTTTGCCTTGGGTGCCTTCAAACCGCCCGTGCCCGATGGTCAAGAAGAATGCTTCATCAGCGACCATACCGATATCGCGATGGGCATGAACGCCAACAGCGCGCACACCGCCGAAGCGACCTTGTTCTTGGAATGGATGACCACGCCTGAATTCGCGCAGTTGTTCTCGAACGCTGTCCCCGGCTTCTTCTCGCTGTCGAACGCCCCGATCACGCTGGATGATCCGTTGGCGCAAGAATTTGTCGATTGGCGCGTGGAATGCAACTCCACCATTCGCTCGTCCTACCAAATTTTGTCACGCGGCACCCCCAACAATGAAACTGATCTGTGGGCGGCAAGCGCGCAAATCTTGAACGGCGATGTCACCGCTCAAGAAGCCGCTGACGTGGTTCAGAACGGCTTGGCACAGTGGTACGCCCCGCAAACGGGCGGGTAAAACTAGCATTATCGGTGGGTCGGGGGCAGCCCCGACCCACCCTATACCCCAAAAAAAGAAAAAGATGAACGCTGAACAGGAAGGCGCGAAGGCGCGAAGGAAAACAGCATCCCGATGACGCCGAAACGCAAATTCCCTTTTCACATCCTTGTGTTCCTTGCTCCTGCCGTCTTGATTTACACGGTCTTTATGATCTACCCCCTGCTCGACTCGCTGCGGCTGAGCTTTTTTGCCCCCAATGCCGAAGGCGTCTCGGCATTCGTCGGCTTCAATAATTACAACACCCTTTTTAATGATCCCAATTATTCGGTGCGCATGTGGGGCGCGTTGCGCAACAACCTCGTCTTTTTTGCCATTCACATGCTGGTGCAAAACCCTATTGGTTTGTTGCTGGCGGCGTTGCTCAGTGCGCGCGTGGTGCGCGGGCGGACATTTTTTCGCACCCTTATCTTCACACCCACCATCTTGTCGGTGGTGCTGGTTGGCTTCATCTGGCGCTTGATCCTCAGCCCGTTGTGGGGCAGAGAAGTGTTGGGGTCGTTGGGCATCACGCCGGAGCCGTGGCTCGGATTGCAAGACTCGGCATTGCCCGCGCTGGCGTTGATCTCGGTATGGCAATACATCGGCATCCCGATGATGCTGTTCCTCGCCGCGCTGATCGCCATCCCGGACGAGATCGTCGAAGCGGCACAAGTTGATGGCGCGACGGGCATCGGCATCTTTTTTCGGATCAAGCTGCCGTTGATTTTGCCGACGGTCGGCATCGTCAGCGTATTGACGTTTGTGGGCAACTTCAACGCCTTCGACTTGGTGTACACCACCCAAACAGCGCTGGCGGGACCGAACTTCGCGACCGACTTGCTAGGCACCTTCTTCTATCGCACCTTCTTCGGGTTCCAATTACAAGCGGGCAACCCCACAATGGGCGCGACCATCGCCGGCGTGATGTTCGCGATCATCCTCGTGGGGGTCTTGCTTTACCTGTTCGGGTTCCAACGGCGGTTGCTGCGTAACGACATTCAACTCTAAAGGCATCTGATGATCAAACCTGCTCCGTTCGCTGCTGCCAGCCGTACCCTACAACTCATCGGGATGCACGTCCTGTTGATCGCCTATACCTGCGTCGCGCTGTTTCCGGTGGTGCTGGTCGTCCTCAATTCGTTCAAAGCCCGCAACGCCATCTTCCGCACACCGTATGCCTTCCCCACTGCCGAGACCTTCTCGCTGGTCGGCTATGAAACGGTCTTTGAGCGGGCTGCCTTTCCCAGTTATTTCTTGAACAGCCTGATCGTCACGGTCGGGGCGTTGGTGCTCATCTTCTTTGCGGGCACGATGGCGGCGCACGCGCTGGCGGAATACAAGTTCCCCGGCAACACCTTCTTGGGGCTGTATCTGGCGTTGGGGATCATGGTGCCGATCCGCTTGGGGACGGTCAGCCTGTTGCGCTTGATCGTGACTCTTGATTTGGCGGATACCCTGCTCGCGCTCATCCTCGTGTATACCGCGATGGGCTTGCCGCTGGCGGTGTTTGTATTGTCTCAGTTCATGCGCCAGATTCCGCGCGATCTCAAGGATGCGGCGCGGGTGGATGGGGCGAGTGAGTACCGGATTTATTGGCTAATCCTGCCGCTGATCCGTCCGGCGTTGGGGACGGTCATGGTCTTTAACATGATCCCCATTTGGAATGATCTGTGGTTCCCGTTGATCCTCGCGCCGAGTGAAGCCAACAAGACGGTGACGTTGGGGGCGCAGACCTTTTTGGGGCAGTTCGTCAACGACTGGAACGCGGTGCTGGCGTCGCTGACGCTCTCGGCGGTGCCGGTGATCATTTTGTACATTTTGTTCTCGCGCCAGCTCATTCGCGGCTTGACAGCGGGCGCGGTCAAGTAGGGGACGGGGACACATCCCCCCGCCCTAGAGCTTACGCATGAAACCTGTCAGTTGGATGATAACGGGTCAGGATGGGTATGTAGGGGCATGATATATCATGCCCCTACCGAGGATAAACCCATTGTATGTTTTTGTGACCCTTTGTGAATATCGAGTATCCTCTCATGCGTTGACCCTGTCCCCCCACTCCCATACACTCTGTTATCCGGCATTTCGGCATTTGCCGTCACGGGCTGATATCACAGCGCCGCCCCTGCCCGCATGAACACCGGAATCCGATCTAGCGGCGCGGGCACCACCACTTCGCGCCCGCCCGTGAACGACTCCCCTGTCCAAAAATCGCGCCACTCGCCAGCGGGCAAGAAACAGGTGAGCGCTACCGTGTCCGGTTCTGTGACTGGGCACGCCAACAGGTCGCGCCCGAACAGATATTGAAATGCGCCCGCTTGGTGGGGGTACCACACCTGAAGCGGACGCATCAGCGGCTCACCTGTCGCGGCGGTGTGCTGTGCCTCGCGCCAAAGATACGGCAGTATCCGTTCGCGCACGCCCATGAAGGCTTTGAAGATCGGCACGACGCGCGCGTCCCCGCTCAACTTGGCGATGTTCCACGGGGTGCGGTCGCGGCTCGGTTTGCCGGGGGGGTTGTATTCGGAGTGGTATTGCAGCACCGGGCAAAAGGTTGCCATCGCCAGCGCCCGCAAATACAGTTCTGCCGTCGGGGGTTCGCCGCTAAAACCGCCAAAATCCCATCCCCAAAAAGGAATGCCGGAGATCGCCGCGTTGAAGCCCGCGTAAATCGAATGGCGGAAGGCGTCCCAGGTCGAATCTTCGTCCCCAGCCCAATGCAAGGGCGCGCGTTGCGATCCGGTCGTCCCGGCACGGCTAAAAGTGATGCCCCCGCGCTTGCTGTGGGCGAAATCATAATAGGCGGCGGCATACTTTTGCGGATACTCGTTCCACACTTCATCTCCGCGTCGCCCGTCGGCAAACCGCGTATCCGTCCCCCACAGATGCTCCCCGCCGTCGGTCTTAAAGCCATCAATGCCCACATCGTCCAGCAGATAGGCACGTTTGTTCAGCCACCACTCCCGCTCCGCCGGACGGGTCACATCCCACAAATAGCCATCGCGAAACCAGAACGGACGGATTTTGTGCAAACGCTGATCCGCATCACGCACGCCAAAGCCCGACTCGACAAAATGATCATGATCGGCTTGATGTTGGGCATGAGGTTGCGTGATCACTTTTAAGGCGGGGATTTGCCACAACAGCACCTTGATCCCCAAGCTGTGCAGCCAATCGACCATGCCTTTCGGGTTTGTCCATTTGCCATCGGGGGGAAACGTGAAGTCGCTATAATGGAACGCTTCAGCCCCCTCTTTGGCGGCATACTCGGCATCATTCCAGATATAAAACGTAGTCTCATCGCTCCATGCCTCAATCACCACAACGGCGGGCTGAATGCCGTGTTCCAACGAGGTGCGGACTTCTTGCTCCACCCGCGCCTGTGAATTCCACTCGTTGCTACTCATCCACAAACCAAAAACCCATTCCGGAGGCAAGGCGGCGGGACCGGTGATCTGCGTGAACTGAGCGATGATATCCAGCGGATCACCCGCAAAGGTGTGCAGCGACAGCGCCTCGTCCGCGCCGACATCCGCCTCCAGTCTCCAGCAATCCTCCGCCGACGCCGCGAGGTCAAATTGCATCCAGCGGCTGCTCTCGACCCACACGCCATAGCCCGCCGACGACAACAAGAATGGGATCGGCAGATAGGTGCGCTGCCCTTGATTTTTGTATTGTTCATAGACGCGCACGTCGATGCGGTTGCCACGTTGGTTGAGGGCATTGAAACGTTCGCCCAACCCAAAAAACTGCTCGTCCGGGGCACAAGGCACGGTCAGACGGACGCGGCGCTTGCGGGTGCCGTCGCTCAACCATTCCACCTGTGTGGGGATCGGGAAAGCGGTGCCTGCCGTCGAATCGTGGGGGTGAAGCTGGAGGTTCGTCACGGCGGTCTCATCCGTGATCCATGTTTCGCCGCGCACCGTATAACGAGGGGTGATCACCCCTTCGGCTTCGATCCAATAGGTCAACGTTTGACCATAGGGCGGCACGCTCATCTGGGCGTGCCAAACATCTTGATCGATCCGCACCATCCGTTCCAAAAATTCCGCGCCCACGCCATCTTCTTGCTTCTGTTGCCAGTCAAGTTGCTGCACCGCCCTGACCACCACCGGCGGAACACCCGCATTTTCGATATGCACAAAGACTTCGGCAGCGGCTCCCGAGGGGCGAATGACAATGCCCACCGTGAACACTTGCCCGGCGAGCGGCTGGCGCGGAAAGCGTTCTTCGGGAAGTTGTTCATAGGGGTGTTCGTGACCATACGGCGTGTGGAGAATATCGAGCATGGCGGACGATCCTTCATTAGAGTGAATGGAGAGTGAATGGGTTTTGGGGTGAAAAAGTGGGCACGCGGGGTCTAGGCACCCTAGGGGCGCAAGGTGCCTTGCGCCCCTATAGCTTCTCTTGCTTAATTAATCAGCGCATCCAATTCGGTCTTGGCTTGATCTAGCGCGGCTTGTGCTGTCAATTCGCCATCGACCACTTGCGTCAACAGCGCGTTGAGCGCATCCTGCATTTCGTTTTGACGTTCGATCACAGGCGGCGTGATCGGGCTTTCCAACGCGGTGAAAACGGCGGCGCGGTTGGCGGGTGGTGTCTGCGATAGATAGGCTTCAAAGTAGGCGGGTTCGTTCAGCGCGGGCAGTTCCCATGCGCTGTCCACGCGGACAGTGGCAGCGGTTTCGCTGGCGGCAAGGTAGGTCGCCCAGGCAGCGGCGGCTTCGGCATGTTCGGTGGTCGCCGACACTGCCACGCCATTGGCGAAAAAGTGATGGGCATGTTGGTTGATCGCCGGCTCAATTTGCACGTCCCATGTGAAGGACGCCTCTTGGAACGCGCCAAACATCCAAATACCAGTGACGAGCATCCCCAGTTTGCCGCTCAGGAACAGTTCCGAGTCGGACACGCCGGATAGTTCAGCGGCGGTCGGCATCAAATCATCGTTCATAAAGCCGACCATCGTTTCCAGCGTGCTGACGCAAGCGGGAGAATTGATCGTCGCTTCGGTCATGTCTTCATTAAAGAAGCTGCATTCGCCATTCTGAGCGGCTTTCTTGTAGAACTCCCAAAATTGCGTGGGCGAAAATAGCCCCCAAGTGTCGGTACCCAAAGCGCGGATGGTTTGCGCGGCGGCGATGGCATCGTCCCATGTCCAGTCAGCGGTGGGATAGTCGAGACCGGCTTGGTCGAACAGGTCGCTGTTGTAGAACAGCAACACGGTCGAGAAGGTGGCGGGCAGCGCCATCTGTTGTCCCTCATATTGGAAGGCTTGCAGCGCGCGCGGGTAGAAGGGCGCATCGGCGTCCAAGATGCTGCTCAGGTCAAGCAGGGTATCATTGGCGGCATAGGTGACGAAGTTCTCATAGTTCAGTTCAAACACATCAGGGGCATCGCCGCTGGCGACACCCGCCTGCAACAGCGTGAAGTAATCGGCGAAGGCTGCCGTTTCCACTTCGACATTGATGCTCGGATTTTCGGTCTCGAAGGCGGTGATAATGGTATCCAAGTCTTCAAGATGATCCGGCGCGGCGGAGAAGGTGAAATAGCGAATGGTGGTGGTATCCTGCGCGGCTGCCGGCAAGACGAACAACAACGATAGCCCTAAACATAACACGAATAATCTACGGTACATCAACTTAGCCTTTCCCTTCAAGACATCATTCAACAAGTGACTCTTTAACAAGCGCATTCCGTCGCTTGACGAAACCTATCCCTTGATCCCGCTGGAGATTGCGCCGGAGACAAACCAGCGTTGCGCCAGCAGGTATGCCACCAAAATGGGCAGCACCGTGATCACCGACCCCGCCATGACCATATTCCACTCGGTGAGCGCCCGCGGTCCAGCCTGCAAGGTCGCAAGGGCGATGGGGAGCGTTACGACCGCTTCTTGACGCGCCACAAACAGCGGGTAGAGGTAGTTATTCCAATACCCCATAAAACTAAAGACGCCGAGCGTCGCGAGCGAAGGGAGTGCCAGCGGCATGATGATCCGCCAGAAAATCGTGAAGTGATTCGCGCCATCGACCAATGCCGCTTCCTCAAAATCTTTGGGAATGGCGAGGAAGGCTTGGCGCAACAAGAAGGTGCCAAAGGCGCTAAACAGTCCGGGGACGATCAACGCGGCGTAGGTGTTCATCCACCCCAACGCCCGCACCAAAATAAACTGAGGGATGACCATCACCACCGCCGGGATCATCATGGTGACCAGATAGAGCAGAAAGACGGTGTTGCGTCCGCGCCAGTCTAAACGGGCGAAAGCATACGCCGACATCGCCGAGATCACGATCTGCCCCATGGTGCCAACGACGGCGACGAACAGGCTATTGAAGAAGGTACGCCCCAAATTGATCCGTTCCGCCAAGCCCGTATAGCTCTCAAAGGTGAGCGGATTGGGGATCCATTGGGGCGGCGTGGTCAAGATATATTGTTGTGCCTTCAGCGAGGTACTCAGCATCCACACAAAGGGCAGCACCATCAAGGCGACGATGACCCCCATCAGACCGATCCGCACGATATAAGAGAGTCGCAAGGTGCGGGGGGCAACCGCCGCCGGATCAACGGCGGGCAAGCGGTCAGTGCGAACGACATTACTCTGATTCATAATAGACCCACCGTTTTTGGAGACGAAGCTGAAAGATCGTGATCGCGAAGATCAGCGCGAACAACACCCACGACATCGCTGAGGCATAGCCCATGCGGTTATAACTGAAGGCGTTCTTGACGACCTCGGTCACGATCACCTCGACTTGGCGGTCGGCGGCGCTATCGCGCATGGGCATCAACCACACTTGTTCAAACATCTGAAAATAGTTGATCAGCAAAGTGATGGCGACGAAAAACATGGTCGGCGTCAACAACGGCAAGGTGATATGACGCAGCAACCGCCAGTGATTGGCACCATCAATGCGCGCCGCCTCATAATAACTTTCGGAGATATTTTGCAAGCCGCCCAAGTACAGCAAGGCGATATAGCCGACATCCTTCCACACGCTGGTGATAACCATCGCATAGACCGCCGTTTGCGGTTCAAACAACCACGCCGGTCCTTGTACACCAAAAATACCCAAAGCGTAATTGATCAGCCCATAGGCGGGGTTGAAAATCCACTTCCAGATGAGCGAGACCACCACCCACGACGCGACGACGGGCAAAAAACTAGAAACGCGCACCAGCAACATGCCGGGGATTTTTTGATTGAGGAACAGCGCCAATGCCAGCCCCAACACAAAGACGATGGGGACATACAAGACGATGAACGTGAGCGTGTAGCGCAACGCGCGCCAGAAATCGCCATCACCGAGTAATTCTTGAAAATTGCCCAAGCCGACAAATTCCGGCGGGCTGAGCAGGTTCCAATCCTGAAACGCCAACCAGAAGGACGAGAGGATGGGGTAGAGGACGAACAGCGACAGCCCGACCAAGCCGGGCAGCAAGAAAAACGCCACCCATTTCCACCGTTGAAATCCACTATTCCAAGCCACAAGCATTCATCTTTCACTCGATGAAAAAACATTTCTAAAAAAAATCAGTCGCTTTGCTCAAGTTGACCGGGCGTCAGCAACGGCGACGCGAACAACCGATTTAAGACCAGCGTCGCTGCCCCGCGCGCCCATGCCCGATCATCGGCAGGTTCGACGATGACATCCACATGATCCAGCAAGCCGTTGAAGGTATAGCGCCGCAACGCTTCTAACATCGGCTTGAGGCGAAAATCACCGACATTGACGCCCTCGCCGCTGATGATCACCAACGACGGAGCCAACACGTTGACCATGCCCGCCAGCGCCACGCCCAAATATTCGCCACTGCGGTAGAGCGCCGCTTGGGCGGCGGGGGAGCCGCCTTCGGCAGCCGCCACCACTTCGTTTAAGGTCGGGTAGGGATAACCCTCGGCAGCCAGCGCTTCGATGATGGCGGGGTCGGAGGTCAACGCCTCCAAACTACCAGCTTCGGCGGAAAAACGCGCCCGCTCGACATCCATAATATTGTGCCCCAGTTCGCCCGCGCCGCCGCGTTCGCCCTGATACAGTTGTCCATGCAGCACCATGCCCATGCCCACCCCACGCCCCACCGTGACCACGATGAAATTTTGTTGATGGCGACCAGCCCCAAAGAGGTGTTCGCTGATCGTGAGCGTGTTGACATCATTTTCGATGGCGACGGGCAGCCCCAAACGGGCTTGCAACAGCCCCGCCAGCGGCACATCCCGCCAGCCGAAGAAGGGGGAATAATGGACGACGCCTTCATGCGGATTGATCACCCCCGCCAAGCCGACGCCCACCCCAAAGAAGGCGTGGCGCGCCACCCCCGAAGCGGCAATTGCCGCTTCACTGATAGCGGCGATGGCGGCGACCACAGAGTCGGCGGTGCGGTCGTCAGTCAGTGGGAATTCGTTGTAATACAAGACGCGCGCCTCAAAACTGGTGACGGCACACACGACGCGGGTTTCCATCAGTTTGAGACCGAGGGCATAGCCGGCGTCGGCATTGAGGCGTAAAAAGGTTTGTCGTCTGCCGCCCGTGTATTCGCCTTCACCACTTTCAAAGACCCACTTTTCGCCGATCAGCTCGGTGGTAATTTGCGACACGGCACCAGTGCTTAGCCCTGAAATTTCGGTCAACTGAGTGCGCGAGAGCCTGCCTTCCCGCCGCAGAATATTGAGCAGCAGGTTGCGATTCATCGCTTTGATCAGGTCACGGTTGCCGGGGACGGACATCGATATCTTTTTTCACTGAATGAATTAACTTATCTCTACTGTACAGCGGGTGCAAAAATTTGTCAAGATTTTGGATGGTGAGCTTTACGGGTGCATTTCACTTTAGTGCAAAATATGCTCGTCATGGTACCGGGGGAAATGTGGGGTTTCAAAGGGCGGATATTTGGCGCGGGGACAATGTGAGTTGATAACATTTGACAAGCGCCTAATCCGCCCCTACAACGATCTCCGTTGCGGGCACCTAACCACAATAGGGCGGGTTTGTTTTTTGTTGTCAACCCCTATCGTCTCATCAACGTAAATGTAGGGGCGGATTAGGCGCTCGTGGAAAAATCCCCAACCCCAAGAGTCGCCG
>JBBRTY010000146.1:0-10806 GCA_038248285.1 Aggregatilineales bacterium | reverse complement strand
GTTCATCGGCATCCGTGAGGAAGCTGTCCGCCATGCTCACGGGTGCCATCGCCGCTGGTGCCAAGTCCGCCAACCAGTCCGGCGCGTCATCGGCAACCGTGTCTAGTTCCAATTCATCCGCATCCGTCAGGAAGCTGTCTGCCATGTTCACGGGTGCCATCGCCGCTGGTGCCAAGTCCGCCAACCAGTCAAGGTCATCCTCACTATCGGCAGCACCTTCAAGTTCATCGTTGCTGTCCGCCACGCTCATGGGCGATGCTGCCGCAGCAGGTGCCAAATCGGTCAACCAGTCCGGCGTCTCTCCGACAATGCTATCGAGTTCAAACTCGTCGTCACTATCCGTATCACTTAGAAAGTTGTTCACCGCGCTGACAGGTGCCATTGCTGCGGGTTCTAGGTCTGTCAACCAGTCGGGCGTCTCTTCTTCGTCACCAAAATCATCTATATCCGATAATTCATCGCCTAGTGCGACCGGTCGATCATACTTCACGTCGGGGGCTGACAATGGCAATTCTTCAGGGGTTTCACTCAGCCAGTCAAACGTGTCTTCGACTGCAACGACTACGGTTGGTGGGGGGGTAGGCGCAAGGGGGGGTTCTGGTTGAAATTCCATGAGCCATTCAGGAACCGCATCGCCTTCGGTCTCGACGCTCAACAAATCGTCTAATTCCGGCTCTGGTGCCATCCATGCACTATCTATATTTGCAGTCGATGCCCCTACCGCCTCACTTCCGGCATCCGCGAATGCCGGGTCATCCAACCATTCAAAATCAGTGGTGGCGCTCGCTGAGTCGGTTGTGGGGGTAGGCGTAGTTGGGGCGGGGGAAATATCCAGCAACCAATCGGGCATATCATTCGCCGACAACGCGAAATCATCCGTCGCACCGCTATCTGGGGCATCAGGAATAGCAGACCATGCAAAGTCGTCCGGTTGCGCGGGCAAATTCGTGGGTGCATCCTTCGGTTCTAGTTCCGAAAGCCAATCTGCCAATTCTGGTTCTTCGGGTGTTGTTGGTTCTTCTGGAAGTTCTGCCTCACTCATCCCGTCACGCTCCTCATCATTGGCTTGGAAAGTATCGGTTTCACCGCCAAAAAGGCTGGCAAAATCATCGGATATCATGTCACCTTGTGTTGATCCAGCGCTTGCTTTGGGTTCATCATCTAAGTCCATCAACCACGAGGGCGTATTAGCATCAGAAGATCGCGATTTATCGACAGGTTCAAATTGATTGAGCCAATCATCTGTATCCTCCTCACCCGCCACTATGTCGTTTGATTTATCGCCAGAACGGAGCCAGTCCAAATTGGCGTCATTGAGAATGGCGGTCAATCCCCGTTGTCCCAGCGGCGCGCTGACAGGAGTCTCGGTGGGGGATACATCCGTCATATCGATATCAAAACGACTGGAGGCTGAGGCACTAGAAGGCGCAGCAAACGAATCATCCGTGTTGAGTGCATCATTACGGAGCCAATCCAGCACATCTTCTTCGGCGTTGGCGGTCTCGCTGGTAGAGGTTGAGGTTATTGAAGCAAGGTCGAAAGCAGCAGGACGCGATATTTGCGTTGGGAAGGGGTCATTGTCAGAAAATTCCGCGAACAGGTCATCGTCAAATAGACTGCTGCCATCCGCCGGAATTTCAGGATCGCTCGACATAAAAGAACCTGACCGATCTTGCTGATTCACCAGCATGTCTTGATCGTACTGATTCATCCATGCGAATGGATCATTCGGCTGTTCAGGGAGTGTGCTTTCCTCATCATCCAGCCCAAACAAGTTCGGAAAGCCAGCGTCTGATGAATCTGCCACGTCTATGCCAGACTGACGCGCCCATGCGAAAGGATCATCGGCATCAACGGCACTGGCAGCTTGCGAAGGCACAAAATCATCCTCCAGCGAGTCGCCAAACAAGGCAGCGAGGTCGTCTGTGTTATTGTCGCTGGCAATAGATGAAAACAAGTCATCAGTATTCACCTGCGGTTGGCTGGTCGAGGGTGCGGTGACATCCGCCATCCAGTCCATCTCATCGGCAGGCTTAGTGGTAGATTGCGCGTTCAGCAACCCTGTGCCAGTCGTCCGCGATGCCAAAATACTGCTCGTCCAGTCTGATTTGGGGGATGTCGGCGTGGACGATTTCGGGGTCTCTGGGGACGAGTCGTTCCCCGTGACCTCTTGTAGCCAGTCCAAACGAGTAGCCACCACTTCCGATTGTGCGGAGCGTTGATAATCCAATTCATCCAAACGGAAGGCGTCATCGTCCGGGGCAGTCCCGCGCACCAGTTCAACAGCTAAATAGGGGTCTATCGATTCAACCCGGTTCACATACCGTTGCGCATCCGAGGGGCGGTCAAAGGACAGCCACAATTGCGCCATAATCTTGTTGGCTTCTAAACAATCAGGCTGTTGTGTCAAAATCTCTAATGCAACATCCGCTGCTTCTTCATGCCGTCCAATCTGCCATAAAATCTGTGCCAGCAACAACTGCAAATCGATGCGATCCGGCACTTGCTTCAACGCCGACCGCAACGTCTCGACAGCGCGTTCGGGCGACCCCGTGCGCAAGTGCTGTCGTGCCACTGCCCCAGCGGTCATTTGAATCTTTAGCGTCCCCGTTTGGCGGCAGCGGTGATAGAGGACGCGCAACGCATCAAGGATCACCTTTTCGTTGGGACGCTGATCGAGCGCGCGTTCCAGATGCCAAATCGCGTCATCACAACGATTCTGACGGTCATTGACTTCACCCAAGGTGACATGAGCGACAAAATCATCAGGCAATACACTTAAAACACCTTGTAACGCTACTTTGGCTTCATCCAACCGCCCGATTAGGACGAGCGCTTGTCCTAAATAGCGATACGTCTCCACATTTTTCGCGTAAGTGCGCAAAATGTGCCTCGAGTGATGTATCACTTCATCGGCTGAATTGTCACTGAGCAATGAATCCAACCGCGCAAGATAGTCTTTGAGATTAACTTCAGACATAACCCATCCATTTTTGCTGATCGGACAGCACTTCAGCGGCAAACCAAATCAATCTTGGTGACTCAGCCGCAATAAATTGCCAATCTAGGTATGATTAGCATAACACATTTACCAAGATTCGACAGTTTAGTCCTGTTATTCTCGCAATTTTGGCTGGAATTGGGTTTTCCGAGATTTGAAACCCGTGATTCAACCAGCGTCTTGAGCAAACTTGCCAAGCAAATCAATCTAACGCTTGTGTAGTTTGCAATTTGCATCTGTCCCTCGACAAGGGTAGGATCGATATTTCTCAATAAGCGTCCCTTTTTCGCTTATTGTTGTCAAGATGCTTCACTATTCTCAAGGGTAGGAGTTTGTTCAGGATGAAACAAAAACTTTTTGTAGGGGTCGTTGTCGCTTTGCTGTTGATGCTCGCCGTTTTGCCAGCCGCTGCCCAAGATGAATTTGTCTTCGGTCTCGTGTTGGTGGGTCCAGAAAATGATCGCGGTTGGAGCCAAGCCCATTACGAAGCCGGACAATATATCGAATCTGCAATCCCTGGTGCGCGGATGGTATTTTTCCCAAGCTTAAATCCTGCCGACGCGCCCGAAGTCACCCTCGAAGATGTCGTTGGTGAAATGGTCGCCGAAGGTGCCCAAGTCATTTTCACCACCTCGGACGCTTTCGAGGAAGATACCAACGGAGTCGCCGCTGTCTTCCCAGAAACCACTTTCATCAATATTTCGGGTGATGATGCCCTCACCGGGACTGCCCCCGACAATGTTGGCAACTTGATGGGGCAAATGGAATGGGGCAAGATCATCGCCGGTTGTGCTGCCGGGTTAAGCACCGAAACGGGCAACATCGGTTATCTGGGACCGCTCATCAACGGCGAAACCCGTCGTTTGGCGTCGTCTGCCTATTTGGGGGCGCGCTATTGTTACGAAAACTATCGCGATCTCAATCCTGAAGACTTGACCTTCACCATCACTTGGATCGGTTTCTGGTTCAACATCCCCGGCGTCACCTTAGACCCGACCGAAGAAACCAACACCTTCTTTGATAACGGTGCGGATGTCGTGATGAGCGGCATTGACACTACCGAGGGGATCGTCGTTGCTGGGCAACGTGCCGCCGAAGGCGAAGCCGTGTTTGCCGTCCCTTACGACTTCACCGGTGCTTGTGATGAAGCCCCCGAAATTTGCTTGGGCGTCCCCTATTTCCACTGGGGTCCTGTCTATACCAAAGTCGTTCAACAAGTGATCGATGGCACTTGGGCACCCGCCTGGGACTGGGTTGGTCCTGATTGGAGCGACATCAATAATCCCGACACCTCCACCATCGGCTTCTTGCCCGGTGCCGGTCTCAGCGAAGAAGCCAGCGCCTCGTTGACCGACTTCATCGCCTTGCTGACCAGTTATGCCACCAACCCGTTGGTGCCCGAAAGCTTCGCCCTGTGGACGGGTCCGCTCGCCAAGCAAGATGGCACCGTGTTGGCGGAAAGTGGTCAATTGGTAGATCCGCTCGATGTTTGGTATCTCGATCAACTCCTGCAAGGCATGGTCGGTGCCAGCGAATAATTTCGCTACGGCTCCACACTAGGAAGTAATCTAGACCATCAATCTGGGGGCACACAACGTGCCCCCATTCTCTTTTGGATCATATGAACGCGAAACTTCCCCATGAAAATTGAACTTCAGCATATCCATAAATCATTTGGGCAAGTCCATGCCAACAACGACATCACCTTGACCTTTGAAAGCGGACAGATCGTCGGCGTGTTGGGTGAAAACGGCGCGGGCAAATCCACCTTGATGAAAATCCTCTCCGGCTATCAACGCGCCGACCGAGGCACCATCTTGTTGGATGGGGCACCCGCTCAGTACCACACCCCACTGGCAGCGATCCAAAGCGGCATCGGGATGTTACAACAAGACCCGTTGGATGTCCCTGCCTTGACGGTCATCGAAAATTTTATCTATGGGCAACCCGGGGGAGCGTTGTTGTCGATTAAACAAGCGGAACAACAACTGAGCGCCATTTGCCAACGACTCGGTTTCAGCCTTCAGCCCAATGCCCCTGTATTTTCGTTGTCTATCAGTCAACGCCAACAATTGGAGATCGCCCGTTTGATCGCGCTGGGTGTGCGAGCGCTCATCCTTGATGAACCAACGACGGGGATTTCTGCCGAACAAAAGACACTGCTCTTCAATGCGCTCAGGACGTTGGCAAAACGCGACAGCGTGACTATCCTCTTAGTATCGCATAAACTTGAGGATGTCTTGGCGTTATGCGACGAAGTCGTGGTGCTGCGCGCGGGCACATTGGTGGGCAATGCCCGTTTGCCCGTCCCCCAAACGGAGCTAGTACGCATGATGTTCGGTCAGGTTTTCGCGCCGCAAGAACGCCCGGATGTGCCCTTGGGGAACGTGGTCGCTGCCCTAAACAACGTGACCTTGCGCGGCAAACGGGTGACAGTCAGTGACCTAAATTTGGACATCCGCGCGGGGGAAGTCATTGGTATCGCCGGTCTGGATGGCAGTGGTCAAGAACTTGTCTTACGCGCCTTCACGGGACTCGTCAAGCCACGTCGCGGGCAGGTACTGATTAATGGTGAGAACGTGACCGGAAAATCGTATGTCGAACTCATTGAGCATGGTATCGCGTTTGGTGCCGCCGGACGTTTAGAAGAGGGCTTGATCGCCGGCTTGACCTTGACCGAACACATGGCGCTGGTCAAAAACAAAACCCCCTTCATCCGCTGGGATATCATCACGACCCTGACCCAAAACCTCCTCAAAGAATACGACGTGCGCGGGGGACCCCAAGATTTTATCGAGCGCTTATCGGGTGGCAATCAACAGCGCGTGCTGATAGCGCTGATGCCCGAAGGCTGCACGTTGATGGCGCTGGAACAACCCACGCGCGGTTTGGATGTCGATTCGGCGCGCAAAATTTGGGGACAAATCATGTCACGACGTGATCGCGGCACGGCGATCCTCTTCACATCGCCGGAACTTGATGAACTGCTCACCTATAGTGACCGGGTGTTCGTCGCCTATGCCGGGCATCTCTATGATGCCGGCGACGCCAAAACGCTCACAATTGATGTTTTGGGGCGTTTGATCGGCGGAGATTTTAACCGTCCCGAAGCCGTCGCCCATTAAACACCCACCGACCATTAGATGGGAAATGCACATGAAGAACAAAATTTGGCTTCAGGCTGGACTGGTACTCCTGCCGATCATCATTTCACTTGTCGTCACCGCCTTACTGATCATCGCTGTCGGCAGCAATCCTATTGAAGTCTTCGAGAAATCATGGGAAGGTGCCTTTCGCAACAGCACCTCGTTCGCTGGGGTGGTCAATTTTTGGATACCGCTAGCGTTGTGCAGCTTGGGCTTGGTCGTCACCTTTAGCGCGGGCATGTGGAACATCGGCGTCGAAGGGCAGATGCTCATCGGCGCGATCTTTGCCAGTTGGGGCGCGCAATTTGTGATTCTGCCGTCGCCCCTCTTGATCGGTCTGGAAATTTTACTGGCGGCGTTGGGCGGTATGGCATGGGCGGCACTGGTCGGCGTGTTGCGCTTGCGGCTCGGCGTTCACGAAATTTTTGGCGGCGTCGCGCTCAACGCTATTGCCAATGTTTTGACAATCTATCTGATCTCTGGTCCGTGGCAGCCCCCAGAAGGCGGTAGCGCTCAATCGACTGCCCCTTTCCCGACCGATGCGTTGTTACCGGGTATCTCAAACGAATTCTCGGTGAGCGCTCTCGCTATCGGCTTGGTGATCCTCGGTTTCATCGCCTTGACCATCGCCTTACGCGGCAGTCGTTGGGGCTTGCAACTGAAAGCAACGGGCAAGAATGCCGTCTCTGCGCTTTTACTCGGCATCCCCACCCAACGTAGCGCCTTGAGCGCCTTTCTCGTCTGCGGCGCATTCGCTGGAATCGCAGGTGCCTACCGCGTGTTGTTCACTTATGGCAGCCTACGCCCCCTTTCCTCCGGCGGGATCGGCTTTCTGGCGCTGCTGGTGGTGCTACTGGTAGGCACTCGCACCCTTAGCGCCTTGCTGACGGCATTGATCTTTTCGATCATCTTGGGGGGCAGTACGCGCTTGAAGATCGCCCTCCAGCTCGATCCCTCCCTTGCGGGCATCTTGCAAGGCTTGATCGTCCTCACGGTCTTGCTCACCAACGGCTTACGGGCGCGATTACTCGGCAACAGCGCCCCAACCCCTACCGTAGACTCGCCGCCTTTCCCCACACCCGAAGGTGCCCCTCATGGATGAAAGCTTAGTCAATATTTTGAGCAGCATCATCGCCAACGCCACGCCGCTGGTGATCGCCGGCATCGGCGAAACGATCACCGAGCGCGCTGGCGTGGTCAATTTGTCATTAGATGGCAGTTTAGCACTATCGGCAATGGCTGGTTTTGTAGCAGCGCTAGTATCAGGCAGCATCGTCGTCGGCATAATCATCGGGATGACCGTGGGGGCAGTGATCGCGCTCATCATTGCCGTCGCCAATATCGAACTCAGACAAGATCAGGTTGCGGTCGGTTTTGTGCTGACCTTACTTGCGGCGGATTTGGCACAATTTCTTGGGCAAGACTACACCCGTATACCGGGACCCAAATTACTGAACCTACCGCTCCCTATTTTGAGCGACATCCCCATCATCGGCACGATTTTTTTCAACCACGAACCATTGGTCTACTTTAGCTATGCGCTCATCTTTGGAACGTGGTATTGGCTGTTTCACACACGCGGCGGCTTGGCACATCGCGCTATTGGCGAACGCCCCAGCGCCGCTTTTGCACGCGGCACCGATGTCAACCGCTTGCGTTATCTCTATTGTGTGATCGGTGGGGCGCTCGTGGGGCTGGCGGGTGCGGCTTATTCGTTGGCGGTCAAGCCGGGTTGGGCAACCCCCCCGGTGATGCGCGGGGATGGCTGGATCGCGTTGGCTATCGTCATCTTTGGGGGCTGGCACCCGTTTCGCGTGGTGTTGGGGGCGTATCTATTCGCAGGGCTACGCGCGTTGGCGTCCGCGATTCAACGTAGCCCCGATATTCAAATCCCACTGGTACTCCTCAACGGTTTGCCGTGGGTGCTGATGATCGTCACGTTGCTGTTGGTGAGCAGTGGTGCCATTGAGCGCTTACTTAGCGTCCTGCCGCGCCCAGTACAACGGTGGTCTCGCAATTTCTTGCGTTCCGACCCACCCTCGGCACTGGGCACACGCTTCGATCCGTAAATATTCCCCTTATCATCGTGCTGGAAAACAAGCGGACACCGTTTGGATGGTGTCCGCTTGTTTTCTAGCAACTGGCAACCAACACAGCGCTACCATGCCCTACCCTACGACGTATCGCTTAACCGAGCAGGTCATTCAAATGCTCTTGCGCATCCACCCGGAAGGGATAAGAGAAAATTTGCCCCCATGTCAGCACAAATTCATAATCAGCGATGGCTTCTTCATCGTTATTGAGCGCTTCATGAATGCGTCCGCGCCAATAACGACGGCTGCCTGTCTCGGCAATCGCGATGGCGCTCTCAATCGTAGCCAGCGCCGTGCTATAACTGCGAATGCCGAATTGTGCCCGTGCGAGATATTCAAGACCCACCCCGCGCAACGTCACATCGGTCAGATCGGGGCTGCTGTTGGCTTGCGTTAAGAAAGTGATGGCTTGTTGATAGCGTGCGGTATCCTCTTCGACAGCGCCCTCGACCAATGCCCGCCCTTGCACCAAGCGAACCAGCCCTTGCGGAATACTGGCAATCGTCGCAAGAATTTCGGCGTCTTCCTGCGCGCGCGTAAACTGATTCAGTTCGACGAACGCTTGCATGCGTTGCAAACGATAATTCGCGTCATTGGTAATTTCTAGCAAGCGATCATAATCGGCAATGGCTTGCCCACCTTCACCCAATTCACGATAGATGCGGGCGCGCGCCTCCAATATCGCGACGGTATCGGCATCAGTTGTGCGCCCGCTCAACCCGCGACTGTAAATATTCAGCGCGAGGTCCGGTTTGTTTTCGGCTTCAAATGCCTGTCCCAACCGCCGGAAGGCGCGCGTTGCTCCCGGATAATAGTAGAGGTAATCCTGCGCTGCCAGCACTGCTTCGCCGGGGCGATTACGCTCTAAAGCAATGGTGATTTTCAATTCGTAAGCCGCTTCGATGGACGGATCGACATACAACGTCAGAAAGACCTGATACAGCGCGTCTTCGTAGTTCCGTTGTTGATAATAAATATCCGCCTTCGCCATCAACAAATTGGTATTGCCAGCGAGGTCTTGCACTTGCAAGCCACGATTTAGAACTTCGAGGGCATCGCTGATCTGTCGATTCTGCACATTGGCGCGTGCCAATAACAGATAGGGTTCTGCCAACTTGGAATCGCCATCCACCGCTGCCTCGGCGCGTTCTACCATCAACTCCAGCGATTCGTTTGCCAACGTCGGGTTACCATTTTGAGTGGCACGAGTACTTTGCAGCCAGTAGACCTGTGCATATGCCGAATCCAGCAAAGGACGGGCAGCACGTTGCGCTTCTGGGCGGTCACCGATGCGCCCATCGGCTTCATCCAAGACATCCAAGGCAGCGCGGAAATCGCCCGTCTGCGCCAGCGCAATCGCTTGATAATAATAGACATTGGCGCTAAAAGTACTATCAAAGGTTTGAGCGCGCTCGCGCTCTAATGTCGAAATGGCGCGTGGATACTGCCCTTGATCGATCAGCGCCACCGCATTGATCACCGCGCGTTCCAAAATATTCGGATAGATGCTGGTGGCGGCGGGCAACGCGGGAGGGCTGGCAGCCGGGACATTGGGCGGTACTGTCGCGCTTGGCTCAGGCGTCAAACGGGGCGTTACCGAAGGCGTTGCGGTATAGCCGGGGGTGTAGGTCGGCGTGATGGTCGGTGGCGGAGTCGGCGTGGCGCTGGGACCAAACACCACACCCCGCAAACTATCATTGGTCTGAACCGCAAAAATACCAATGCCCCCAAGAATCGCCAAAAACACCATCACAGCGATCCCGACTTGCACACGGTACAAAATAATGTCCCGTTCACCCGCCCGTCCTCGTGTTTTATGCACCCATTTGACGCGCGCAGGGACGGCAAAAGAGGTTTCGCGGACGAGCTTCTCGATTTGATCTTGAAGCGCGGCGATCCGATCTGGGGGTGCCACCGGAATACCGGGCTGCTGTTCGGTTAATTCGTCAATCGTCGAACGAGCAACCGGAGCGGTTTGCATGCGCGTTGTTTCATTAGCAACCATCGGGGGTTCATTCAAAGACTCCAATGCTTGCCGTGCTGTTTCGTTTGACGGGTTCAGTTCAATGACTTTGTTGAGACAAAAAACACGTTCGCGATTATTGTTGGCGACACTTGCCAGCCACAACCATGCTGGCTCACTATCTGGATCAATCCGCAAGGATTGTTGCAACAAACGCCGCGCTTCATCTTTCTGACCGGCTTTTGCTGCCCGAATACCTTGCTGGCGCAATTCGCGTGCTTCTTCCAAAGCGCCCCCCTCAAATGAATGATGAATGGTGTCCAGCATGAAGTTGCCGGATAATTATCCTTAAATTGTAACGCAAAGATCGCTGTAGCAGAAATAAAGAACCGCCTTTGGGTGCATTTCACTTTAGTGCAAAATATACTCGTCATGGTACCGGGGGAAATGTGGGGTTTCAAAGGGCGGATATTCGGCGCGGGGACAATGTGAGTTGATAACATTTGACAAGCGCCTAATCCGCCCCACCAACGATCTCCGTTGCGGGCCCCTAACCACAATAGGGCGGGTTTGTTTTTTGTTGCCAACCCCTATCGTCTCATC
>JBBRTY010000145.1:0-10927 GCA_038248285.1 Aggregatilineales bacterium | reverse complement strand
GCGCCACCAACGGGGTGACGAGCAAATTTTCGACCGTGCGGAACTCGTGACAATGGACGATATCGACGGTGGGCAGGATCGCCCGTGCCGCCCGTCCGATGCTGAGCGGGGAGGACATGTTGAAGCGCCCGCGCGCCCACACCGATAGATTCGGCACGCGGATCACGCGCACGCCGTCACGGGTTTCGTGGGCAGGGGCGGCGAGGCGGGCGGTTTGCGTGCCGGCGTCGGTCGTGATCACCGTGACCCGATGCCCGCGTTCAGCTTGTGCCCGTGCCAACCCTTCGACAGCGCGGGGCACCCCGCCAAAGGCGAAGGCGGGGGCGTAATAGGGGCTGATATGGAGGATGTGCATTAGACGCTGGGTTTCTGATACGCCTGTACCTGAAACGCCGTCTCGATTTGGACGGGGAGCGTGGGGTCGTCGTAATTTTCGGCGATGAACGCCTCTAGCGCTGCGATCCCGCGCTGATGCACTTCATCGGGCAAAAACCACATGCTGGAATAAATGCGCCCGCGCACGCCCGCCAAATAATCCACCGGGGCTTGGCTGACGGTATACTTGTGCGCGTCATGATCGCCAGCGAGCCAGCCATGATCGGTTAAAAAGGTGCCGCGCTGTGCCCAATCCATCGCGCCGGGTGCCGACCAATCGCGCTCGACAGCATTCTTCCATACTTGATCGAGCCGGTTTTCGCTGTGGCGTTCCCCCCATGCGTGCAGCAACAAGCCATTGGGTTTCAACACGCGCGCCGCTTCGAGCAAGGCGTCGGCATAGCTGGGGATGAGATGGAAGATATGCACGGCAACCAGCGCGTCAAAGGACTCATCGGCAAAGGGCAGGTGCAGCGCATTGGCGATCACCGGATAGATGGCTTCGTCAGTTTGCTTGGCGCGCAAGCGCTCCACCATCGGCAGCGCCAGATCGACGCCATAGATCGCGCCGACATAGGGTGCCAAGGGCAAGGCGATGCGCCCCGTGCCGATCCCAATTTCGAGGAGGCGCATGTCTGGCGTCAAGTCCCCAATGCGGGCGATCACAGCGATGGCTTCTTGTTCGACACCCACAGGAAACCCGCGCGTCTGATCGTAGTAATCGCTGGCACGGTCAAAAGCAACAGAGGCTTGAGTCATATTTTCCCCTTTCGTGACTACTCAGGTATAGAAACAGAATAAAATAAATAGGCAGGCATGAAGACGTGAAGAAAAACAGGGAAATGCCCCTCAGAACGTGGATGTAGGGGCGGATTAGGCGCTTGTCAATCGTTCGTTAACATGAAAGTTCGTGCGCCGAATATCCGCCCATTTGCCGCCAACGGTCATTTCTCCCTTTATTACCGACCGTTTTTCAGCCTGAGCAGTTACCCCCTTTCCTTAATGGCTCGAAAACCGATAGCCCACCCCGCGTGAGGTGATGATGTAATCGGGTTTATCGGGATCAGTCTCGATTTTTTGCCGCAAATAATGAATATACAGTTTGAGGCTATCGACGGCGTTGCCATATTCTTCGCCCCATGCCTCCACCACCAATTGGCTTCGGGGCACCACCCGCCCAGCATTGCGCACCAACACCCCCAACAGGTTAAATTCTTTGGGGGTCAGATGTTTGATATCATTGCGGACTTTGACCTCACGATTCATGAAATTGATGCGGAATTCCCCTCCGTCAAAGACCAATTCTTCGCTGATTTGTTGGCGTGGCGCGCGGCGCATGTGGGCGCGGATGCGGGCGATCAGTTCGTCGTGGTCAAAAGGCTTGGTGATGTAATCATCGGCACCAATTTCTAAGCCGTGTACGATGTCGCGCACGGAGTCCAGCGCGGTCAAGAAGATGATCGGCACGTCCGACATTTCGCGCAGGCGGCGACAGACTTCCCAACCATCCATATCCGGCATCATAATGTCAAGGAGGATCATATCTGGTTGGTGGCGATACGCGCGGCGCAACCCCTCATCGGCAGTATTGGCGCGGATGACTTCAAAACCCTTGCGTTCCAATAACATCGCGATGAGGTTGGTCGTCGTCGTTTCATCGTCGATGACCAGAATTTTCTCGCTCATATCTATCCCCTAAGTTTGAGGGTTCAAATTTTTGTTGCAGAATTCTAACCCGACTATAGCATGAAAATGACCAAGCGCGCAATTCGAACACGAGTCTCCCATTGATGCGAGTGTGTTTATTCCCTTATACACCAGAAACTTAGGTAAGAATCATTGATGAATCGATACAAACCCAAAATTCATAACCGAAAGCCGCCGTATTCAGGCGTTCGGACTATAATTTAATTATCCTGTCCATTGCTTATTTATCATGATTGCAAAAAAGATGATCGACAGCGCCAATTATCCCGATATTCTTGGTCTTATTACTGGCGGTGAACGCCTCAACTTAGACTCAGTGCAGATCGCCGTCGCCACCCGTCCCCGCTTTGTACGTGCGGGTCGCCCCTTTGAAATTTTGCTTTTGGTTCAAAACGCCGTGGATACCGATGTCGATATCACGATGACGCTCCACATGCCATCGGTGGACGCCAAAAAGCAAAAAGACCGCTTCATCATTCAAACTCAACGGGTGGTGGTGGGCGTAAAACCTGCCGAAGTGGGCTATGCCTTGTTGACTGCCACGACGTTGCCCGATGTCGCCATCAGCGATGCCTATCAACTGGGGGTCGAAGTCAGCGTCAAAATGATGGGCAAAGGGGAGCGCATCCGGAGCGCCAGCGGTGGCGGCAAAGTCCCGCTGGAACACCTATCGACCGCTACCGCCGAGATGATCGAAGGCTTACAAGGGTTGACCTACCACACCAAAAAACGGCGGATGGGCAATATCATTGATGTCCCCTTCACCTTGATGAGTGGCACGATGGGCAAAATGACTGATTTTGCGCCCGGTTGGGTCAGCCTGAGTCGCTTGTCAAATTATGGCGATCCGCGTTATTTTTTGCATCAATACAGCACGCGCCTCCAAGTCGAAACCTTGCCCAACTTGAAACGGGCATTGATGTTGAAACCACTCATCGAAGCCACCAAGCAGCGCTTTTCCGAGTCGGGCTTTCCACTCCACGACACCGAAGCCATATTGATCGGCAAATTGATGACGCTCATCCTCGAATACGCCTCGCCCAAAAAGACGGCACATGGCAATATGGCGGCACGCTTGTTTAACATCGCCGCGATGATCGAGCGCGATCCGTTTGACTTAGAAAAACAGCCCTATATCCCACATTGGTTCCGCGCCTTTATGCGCTATGCTGAAGAAGACGAGCGCACTTTTTCGCATCCGGCACAACTCATCCTCGGATATCTTTATGAAGATGTGATCGCCGATGCGATGGATCACGCCTTCGCGTTGGTGCAAGAGGTATCGGGTGAAAACTTGGGCGATGATGACGATGTGCGCAAATATCGCGAAAGAGTAGTCACGGCACTGACCGAGAAAAAGGGCTTAGACTTTGGGCTGGTCTACCTGCCGCTGGTGATGGGCGGGATGATCATCAACGAAGCCATGTTGATCGATGCCGAAAACCCCGCCGATACCATCAACCAGATCAAGAAATTATTGCAAGACCGCATCTTCGATAGCAGTGATGCCGACATGCCGATCTTTGAACTTGCGAGTGGCATTTTGGCGCGGATTGGGCAAAAACATGGGGTGCTACCGGTCTAGCGACAAAAAACGGAATCGCCTTGTCGTGATCATGGGGGCGTTCAGCCCCCGCTTGTCGGGGTCACAGTTCCTCTTGAACTGTCTACACCCGTTTAATTCGTTCAAAGGCAAATAGGCATGGCTTCTCACGGTGATTTGAATTTTGACCCCCTCTACCCAGATGTATTGGGTGCCATAGCGGGTGGGGTGCGGCTCGATCAGGGCGAACTCCAAGCGGCGGTGGGCGTGTTTCCGCGCAGCGCCTATTATAATCAACCCATTGAGGTGATCGTCATCCTGCAAAATATGCTCGACCGCCCAATTGAGGTGCGCGTCTTGTTGACGATCCCTAGCAAAGATGAAGAGGGTGCCCCCGTCAAGATGGGTGTGGAGCAAAACGACATCCGCCAAATTTTGCAAGGGGGCGAGGTGGGCGCACTGCGCATCCCGGTGGTGCCGCTGATGCCCACCCGCGCCAACCCCGCGTTTCCCATCGCCATCAGTATTCGGTCGCGTAGCAAGGGCGGCAACCGCGTGCGCCCGCCGACCGGAGCCGCGCCGCCCTCGGTCTTGGCGGTCTCGCCTTTTAAGGTACAGGCATTACGCGAAGTTGGGTTTATCGACCCAACCAAAAAAGAAAATATCCGGGGCGAACATCTGTTGCTCCGGTTTGAACTTGCCTCAAAACAAATGCCGCCCCAACTGACGCCGCTCAAGCCGACCTATGAGGCGTTGTGGACGCAAGCCCAAATGCGCGAAGAACGGCAGCATCTCGTCGAAAAAATGGATCAGGCGCGGCTGGTGGCAGTGTCCTTCACGCGACGGGAAATCTATGAGCCATTGTTGCGTTCCACCGACGAAATTTTTGCGGATCGGGGCATCCCCCTGCATCCCGGCGAAGCCAAAGCCATCGCCAAATTGCTGACCTACACCTTCAGCGACCGCTCCGATACCGAGCCGGGCTATCGCATCGAGGATCAACGGTGGTTTCAAGCGCTGACCCAAGCGTTGGCGGCGGATGAGAAGATCGCCCGTTGGAGCGGGGGCGATATCGTTGGGCGCTACCTCTATGAAAGCGTCGTGTATGACGCTGTACTGTTAGGGTTTTCGCTCATCCGCCCCAAAGTGCGCACCAACTTGGGGGACAAAACCGAGCGCATCGATTATGCCAACAAGATCGTCAGTTGGCTGGCGGGGCAAATCGACCCTGACCTAACGTATGTCTACCTGCCGTTGATCTTGGGCGGCGTGACCGTCAACTATCTTGTCACCGGCATGGGGGACGACCCTTGGAGCATTATCGCCGAGTTGCACGAAGCCTATCGCGGACGCATCCGGTTGGTGCAGGGCAGCACGCAAGAAATCTTCGATATGCTGGATCGGCTGTTGACGCTGGCGGAAGATGATTTGAAGCGGTCGCGCATTTTGCCGCCGTAAAGCATAGGGGCGAACTTATGGGATCGCCCCTGTTTTCAAGACACCGCCAGAGATACCCCCCGACATCAAACCACGCCCCACGATGGGCATAGCCCAAACCAAGCGCGCGCGGTAGACTTTGAAACGTTACACTTCGCAAGCCAGCCACTCGAACAGTTTTATTCATTCAAAGGATACACTGATGGAATTTCGTCGTCTCGGTAAATCAGGTCTCAAAGTCAGCGTGTTGTCATACGGCGCGTGGGTCACATTTGGACAGCAATTGAACGTCGATCAAGCGTTAGAACTGATGGCAGCCGCCTATGATTATGGCTGCAACTTCTTTGACAATGCCGAAGCCTATGCCCATGGTCAAGCCGAAACCATCATGGGGGCGGCGCTCAAAAAATCCGGTTGGCGACGCGATAGTTATATCGTTTCCAGCAAGGTGTATGGCGGCGCGGTCGCAAAACCGTCCCCGATCCAACGCGGACTCTCCCGCAAGCATATCTTTGAAGCGGCGCATCAGGCGATTGAACGCCTCCAGTGCGATTACCTTGATCTATATTTCTGCCACCGCCCCGATGCCGAGGTGCCGATAGAAGAGACCGTGCGCGCCATGACCGAATTGATCCAACGCGGCGATGTCTTGTATTGGGGCACGAGCGAGTGGTCGGCGACTGAACTCATGGAAGCTTACGCCGTCGCCCGTCAATATGGCTTGATTCCCCCGACGATGGAGCAGCCCCAATACAACATGCTGCACCGTTATCGGTTTGAGGTCGAATACGCCCGCCTGTATCATGTCGATACCATCGGCTTGGGCACGACGATTTGGTCGCCGCTCGCCAGCGGCTTGCTGACCGGCAAGTACAACGAAGGCATCCCCGCCGACAGCCGCATGAATCTGCCCGGTTATGAGTGGTTGAAGGCGCAGATGGAGAGCGACGAAGGCACGCGCAACTTGGCAAAAGTCAAAGAAATCGCCCAAGTGGCGGCGGACTTGGGCACGACCCTGCCGAAACTGGCGTTGGCATGGTGCCTCAAGAACCCCCATGTCAGCACGGTGATCACCGGGGCGTCGAAGGTGGAGCAGATACACGAAAACTTCGCCGCGCTGGAAGTCGTCCCGCTGTTGACGCCAGAAGTGATGGCGCAGATCGAAACCGTGTTGGCGAACAAGGAGACGGCGATTTACGGCGCTTAACGCTCTGCCGCTGTAAATTTCCCCTCTGGAGAGCCTCACTTTGCGTGAGGCTCTCATATTGTTCTAAAAATGCTGACAATTCTCATGGACAACGGGCAAATGGTGGGACGCGCAACGGGAATCTGTTGAAAAAGGGTTTGAATCGGCGGGCGACCCCATTGGGTCTCGTAGGGGCAACCCAATGTGGTTGCCCGTGTTTTTCAACAGAATCCCCCATCAGACTCTAATTGCACTGTTGCAGCATGGCAATGAAGGCGCTGAAGTCCGCTTGTCCTTCGGCAGGAACAAACGCCGTTATGGATTGAATCTCCGCCAAAAAATCGGACATGGAAATGCCCGACTCGGCGACCGATTGTGCCATGATTGTGCAAAAGATAGCGCTGTCCATGCCGCTATATAACGAGGCATCGAACCCACCCGGGATCATGCCGCCAAAGCCGGAGGAGTTGTCTTCGGCGGAGACTATTTCCTCCGCCGTTAAGGGGGCAGCGATCTCGATCACTTCAGGCAGCAATTGGATCGGCAACGTCTGGAGCGCCTCAGCATCATAGGGTTCGACGGTGCCGGGGGCTTCGCCCTCTGGAACATAGACCCGCGCCCCAGCCGGCACGACGACTGTTTCACCCTCGGCTGTGATTTCGGCTTGTCCTTCGATCACGCTCACGGTCATCCCCATGCCCGCCTCGGCTTGGAAAAACGCCGATGAACCGAGCGTAACCGCCACATCATTCGCGCGTAACGTAATGGCGGCAGTGCCTTGCGGGGTCTGGATCAACATACCATTTTGAGGGGCTTCAGTACAGTTTGTCCCGGTCACGCCACTGCTAAAGTAAAATGCTTGCATCGGGCTAAGCGGCGTTTCTAAGTCGTCCGCACTGACCACGTTCAGGCTGGAGAGATCGCCTTCGGTCGTCACCAATTGCGCAAAAACCCACCCCAATGAGTCCGCATCGCTGAGTTGAACACGCACCCATGTGCCCTCCTCATTCCGTCCGTTGGCGACCACCGTTTCGCCCCCGCCCAACGATCCAAGGATCGCGCCGTTGGTGGAGGGAGCGCGGCGCACGTTTATGTTGCTGCTGGTGGTCACGGCTAGGGTCGCGATATCCGCTGCTGATGGAACGGCATTTTGGATTTCGACATCTCCGAACAACAAAAAGGTGACATTCTGACCGGGCAGGGAATCCGGCAAGTTGGCTTGAATCTTCATCAGGGCGATGCCCCACACCTCTTCTTGCTGATCCAGTTGGCGTAGGCGCATAGAGTCAATATCGGCGACATTGGCGAGGTCGCCCCGTTCTTGAAAATTGAATTGCTGGACACCTTCACGGGCGACGGCTTGCAAAGTGTTGTTCCCATAACAAGCTTGATTGCGACCGACACCCGCACACCCATCGGACACAACCGCAAGCGCATTCTCAACAAAGACGGAACAAGTGCCGTCTTGAGCGACAACGCTGCTAAAACACAGCATCACGATGATAGAACTAGCTTTGCGAAGGGTGCGTATCACAGAACGTATTGACATTCGGCATCCTTTCAAAATTTGTTACGGTCTTTACGATTTTAATAGAATAACCGCATTCTGTCGAGTTGTCCACAGCGCTAGAGTCCCAATCCCCTAACTCATCCTCTTGATCTAGGGTATCCTTGGCATATCGTCAAGGATCGGCAAAATAGGAATTGCGATGCACCGACACCATAATTTTTTCATCAGCGGCGTGTTGGCGGCGGCGATCCTCTGCCTTGTCATGGTGCCCCCCGTTGCCGCCCGTCAAACCCAATGCGGCTATGCCGACGCCATCGAATTTCCCGTTGATACTGGCACCTTCCAAATGACTCAAGATTTCGGCACGCCCAGCAGTCGCTATCAAGGGCGCTACCACACGGGTGAGGATTGGTACGGCGGCGAAGGATCGAGTTTCGGCGCTTTCGTGCGTGCCGCTGCCACGGGGCGCGTCACCTTCGCATCACCCAACGGCTGGGGCGTCGATGGCGGCGTGATCATCATCGAGCATACGTTTCGCGATGACACCATCGTTTACAGCATGTATGGTCACATCACCAACACGACCGGCGTCAGTTTTCCCGCGCCGTTTTCGTGTGTGACCATCGGCGATATCATCGCTGCCATCGGCGATGCCCGCCCCGCGCCCCACCTTCATTTTGAGATGCGCGTCAATCAGCCGGACATCCCCGGCGCGGGCTATACTTGGGATGATCCGGTCGAACTCGGTTTTCGCCGCCCCACCAAATTCATCCTCAATGCCCGCGCCCGCACTACCGATGGCTTTGCGTTCGTTGCCGACATCGCCGACGAGACGGGCAGCATCGCCCCGCCCATCGTCACCAGCGGGGAGGGCTTGCTGACTTTAGATGCTAACCGCGTCCTGAACCTGAGCAACGATGGGCGCGTGTTATGGCGTACCGTCCTAGAGCGTCGCGCCATCGCCCTAGTGCCCGACCCGCAAGGCGGCGAAGGGGCGCTCATCGTCTATGACGACGGCGGCATCCAACCGATCAGCAGCGAAGGCACCTTAGGGGCAGCCATCACCCAAAGCACCCGCTTGACCGGTGCCCCCACGCGGTTTGGGGATCGCTGGGTATTCGCGACGGCGGACGGCGGCTTGACGGCGTGGGATGCGGCACTGACCGCCCCCGCGTGGCAACTGGCAGACGTGGGCGACCCCGTGCGCATCGCCGCATCGGGGCGATTGCTCGGCGTGATCCTCAGCGACGGGCGCGTCTTAACCATCGACCGGAGCGGCGCGCTTCTCGATACCGCCATGTTACGCGAACCCGCCGCGCTGACCACCGCCGCCAATGGCGACCTGCTGCTCTTTTCACGCGGCGGCTTGTGGCAGATCGACGAGGGGGGGCGCTGGTCATTGCGGCGCGAAGAGGCGCTCCCCGGTGGGGTGCGGTCTGCCCTAGTCGAGTCGGCGGATGGCGCAGCGCTCTACGCCTTCGATGGCGAGGTGCTGCGCGCGTATACCCCCGATCTCCGCTGGCAAGTGGCGCTCCCCGGCGTCACGGGGGTGATCACGTTGACGCTGCATGATGCTATCGTGCTGTTGACCAGCAGTGGGGGCGATGTGATCGCGCTGCAACGCGAGGCGGGCGGGGTGTGCAACCGGATTCGCTTGTACGGCGATTCGCGCTCGCAACTGTGGCATGCGCTCGGCGACGACGGCATGTTGCGCGTGCATGTCGCTGATCAAATCGTCGGCTTTCGCTGGTCAGATTTTCTCATGGCGTGTGGGTGAAGGCTACCTGAACCGTTACTGTTTTTTCATCTAGCAAGGAGATAGGTTTAATCTCATGATGACCATCAAAATCGCTTTGCTCGCTATCTTGATGCTATGCTTGGGCACTGCTTCCGCCGCCCGTGCCCAAGACTCCGCGCCGCCCGCGCCTGTTCAACGGTGCGTCAATATGGGCAACATGCTGGAGTCGCCCAATGAGGGCGAGTGGGGCTTTAGGGCGCAGGAGTCCTTCTTCACCACGATTGCCGAAGCGGGGTTTGATAGCATCCGACTGCCCGTCAGTTGGTCTACCCATGCGGATACCGCCGCGCCATATACCATCGATCCGGCGTTCTTCGACCGCATCGATACCGTAATCGGGTGGGCGCTGGACGCCAACTTGACGGTGATCCTCAACATCCATCACTTCAATGAGATGATGAGCGCCCCCGAAGACAGTCTGCCCCGCCTGTTGGCATTGTGGGATCAAATTGCCAGTCACTATGCCGACATGCCCGCTACCTTGTTGTTTGAGGCGCTCAATGAGCCGAATGATCAACTGACCCCCGCGCTCTGGAATCAGTTGCAGCCCCAAGTGGTGGCGGCGATCCGCGCCAGCAACCCGACGCGCACGATCATCGTGGGCGGTGGGCAATGGAATTCGCTTGATGGCTTGCAAGAGCTTGAATTGCCGGAGGACGATCACCTGATGGCGACGTTCCATTTTTATAGCCCGTTCGAGTTCACGCATCAGGGCGCGGAATGGTCACCGGGGATGGATGCCCACTTGGGCACGACGTGGGGCAGCGACGCCGAATATGAATGGTTGACTTCGACCCTTGAGCACGCAGCCCAGTGGAGCGAAAAAAACGGTGTGCCGGTGCTGCTCGGTGAATTTGGTGCCTACAGCCGCGCCGATATGGAGTCGCGTTTGCGTTGGACACAAGCCGTCCGCGAAACCGTCGAGTCGGTGGGGATCGGCTGGTGCTATTGGGAATTCGCGGCGGGTTTCGGCATTTATGATCGTGCGCAGGGGAAATTCAATGAATTGTACGGCAGCCTACAACGCGGATCGTCTGTAGGGGGGGATTAGGCGCTCGGGGATCGTCCATAAACACGGACGTCCCCGCGCCGAATATCCCCCCCCATTCTCCCCAACGTGGATCGTTTCCAACCCAAATTGTCCCCGCGCCGATCCGCCCCATCATATTGCCATCAATGGGGGGATATTCGGCGCGCGACCATCAACGGTCATCAACCGTCATGACAAGCGCCTAATCCCCACCACCATTTGCGTTGATGAGACACACGTCGTATGCGACGAACGAAAACCCCGCACATCCCGCGCGCCCGCGACGCGGGTCGGGTGTGGGGGGGGGTGAGGGGCTTGTGGGTGGTTTGCGGGCGGCGGTG
>JBBRTY010000144.1:0-11108 GCA_038248285.1 Aggregatilineales bacterium | reverse complement strand
ATTGACAAGCGCCTAATCCACCCCTACATCCACGTTTCGAGGGGTATTTTCCTGTTTTTCTTCACGTTTTCATGCCTCCCTATTTATATTATTCTGTTTCTATACCTGAGTAGTCACGGGGATGCTTACATTGATTTTGTCGCCTGATGATTAAACGTCTGGATTTATCCTAAAGCGATATCGCCCGCAATGACACGATGCACTCCTCCATCGGGTGTGCGGATCATGAGCGCGCCTTCGGGAGTTACTTCTTGGGCAACGCCACTCAGCATTTCTTGGGTATTGGCAGTGATGCTCACCACATTGACGGGTGCGTTAAGCATATTCAAACGGGAGTGCCATGCCGCAAATACATCGGTTGAGCCGGCAGCAGTCGACCAAATATCCAACTTGTGGAGCAGTTGAAGGAGTAGGTCAAGTCGATCTACTTGTGGGATAACATTGCTGAGACTGATGGCAGTTTCTGCTAGTGCCGAGGTGGTGAAATCGACACGGACATTAATGCCGATCCCCAAAATGACGCCTATCAATTGATCGCCTTGCCAAACGACTTCGGGCAAAACGCCACACACTTTACGTTTGCCAATTTGTACATCATTAGGCCATTTTATCCCCACCTCTTTTATCCCCATAGCGTCCAGTGTTTCGGCGACGGCGAGCGCACCGATCATGCCGACATGTCCAATACTTGTTACAGGCGGACGCAACAGATACGAAAGCATGAGCGATGAGCCGGCGGGTGAAAGCCATACTCTCCCTAAACGTCCCCGTCCCCGTGTTTGTGAGTCAGCGATGATCACAGTACCATTGGGCGCATTCTCGTTCAGCAAGACCTGTGCGCGGTCATTGGTGCTGGTGATCTCCGCATAAAATTCATGGCGACGAGTGCCCAATGCTGAAGCTAATCGTTCGGTGCTTAAATCTGTCATCAGGATAGCTTCCTTTGCGCAATCGTGGATACTGATTTTCCTAGCGCATCATTTCGTCAGATGATATGATCACAATGTTTTCTTAGACCCGTTTTTTGAGATTGATTGTACCCGTATGGATCATCTATATACACCGTGGCGTATGCGTTATGTTCGAGGCGAAACCAAGCCCGATGATGGTGGGTGCGTGTTCTGCAAATTGGCAGCACAACCTGATCATCCCCAAGTCATTGCCCGTTCCCAAACTGTGTTCCTGACACTCAATATATACCCATATAGCAATGGACACCTGATGGTAGTGCCTTACGAGCATATCGCCAGCCAAGAAATGATGTCGGTGGAAGCGTTAACGGACATCATGCTGACGGTAAACCGTGCGTTGGGGGCGTTGCGAAAATTGTATAATCCGCCCGCATTTAACTTGGGGGTTAATTTAGGGCGCGCCGCCGGTGCAGGGATCGCCGAGCATTATCACTTTCATATTGTCCCTCGTTGGGCGGCGGATGCGAATTTTATGACCACCATCGCCGAAACGCGCGTGATTCCCGATACGCTTGAAAATACCGCTGAGGCATTGCGCGCAATATGGCAGACCCTTTATGGAGAAAAAATTGATGACAACACACAAGCATGATTTTGAACCGGTGATCCTTAGTGGGGCACGCACCCCAGTTGGTAAATTTTTGGGTGGGTTAGCGACCCAGACGGCGGCTCAATTGGGTCAAGTCGCAGTGCGGGCGGCAGTCGAACGGGCTGGTATTGATGCCGGTGATGTGAGCGAAGTAATCTTGGGAAATGTTGTCAGTGCTGGGGTAGGGCAGGCACTTCCTCGCCAAGTGAGTATTGGTGCTGGTGTTCCCGCTCATGTGGGTGGTGTTGCGATTAATAAGGTGTGTGGCAGCGGGTTGAAAGCGGTGATGATCGCCGCGAACGCGATCAAAGCGCAGGATGGCGATGTCTATATTGCCGGCGGTACCGAAAGCATGAGTCAAGCGCCTTTTCTGTTGCGGGATCATCGCACGGGCTACAAGTATGGCAAAACAGAACTGGTAGATGCCCTCCAAAATGATGGGCTATGGTGCCATCTGTGCGACTGGAGTATGGGCAATGCGGCTGAATTTGTCGGGCGGCAATTGGAAGTCACGCGCGCTGAAATGGACGCACTGGCGTATGCCAGTCACATCAACGCCCAAGCGGCGACGACCGAAGGACGCTTCAAAGCTGAGATTGTCCCTGTGACGATCCCCGGCAAAAAAGGCGATACGGTCATTGATCGTGACGAGTCGATACGCCCTGAGACGACTTTGGAAGCGTTGGCGAAACTGAAACCCGCCTTTGAAGAGAATGGTGCGGTCACGGCGGGCAATGCCCCCGGCATGAATGATGGCTCGGCAGCCGTCATCGTTAGTAGTCGCGCCTATGCCGAGCGCAAGGGGATTAAGCCGCTGGCGCGCGTGGTAGCGTATGGGCAAGCGGCGGTAGAGCCGGAGTGGTTGTTTTATGCCCCAGTGAAGGCGATTCCGGTGGCATTGGCGCGGGCAGGATGGACAATGGATGATGTCGATTTGTTTGAGGTCAATGAAGCTTTTGCTGCCCAAGTGATGGCGAATGTGAAGGGGCTGGCACGAGATGGGCATCGGTTGCCCCTCGAAAAATTGAATGTGAACGGGGGCGCGATTGCGCTCGGTCATCCGATTGGTGCCAGTGGGACACGGGTGTTGGTCACGCTGATTTACGCGCTTCAACAGCGCGGACTTAAGCGAGGGATCGCAGCATTGTGTCTAGGGGGCAGCGAAGGCGTGGCGTTCGCAGTGGAGCTGGAGGATTAAATCATGCAGTATTTTAATCTCGGTAAAACAGGCTTAAAGGTATCGCGAATTGCGTTGGGTTGTATGACCTATGGCACCTCGCAATGGCGCGATTGGGTACTGGATGAAGACGCAAGTCGCCCTTTTTTCCAACGAGCGCTCGAGGCGGGGATCAATTTCTTTGATACTGCCGATATGTATTCTTTGGGCATGAGCGAAGAAGTTACAGGGCGGGCACTGCGCGATTTTGCCAAACGTGATGAAGTGGTGATCGCCTCGAAAGTCTTCAACCCAATGAGTGATCTGCCCAATCACAGTGGGTTGTCGCGCAAATGGATCATGCAAGCGATTGACGATACTTTGCGCCGCTTGGGTACCGATTATGTCGATCTCTACCAAATTCATCGTTTTGATCCAGAGACGCCCATTGAAGAAACGATGGAAGCGCTGCACGACATTGTAAAAGCGGGTAAAGTGCGCTATATCGGCGCGAGCAGCATGTATGCGTGGCAGTTCGCCAAAATGCAGCATATCGCTGAAGCGCACGGTTGGACGAAGTTTGTAGCCATGCAAAACCATTACAACTTGGTCTATCGTGAAGAAGAACGCGAAATGATCCCGCTGTGTATCGATCAAGGGGTGGGTGTGATTCCTTGGAGTCCATTGGCACGCGGGTTTTTGGCGGGCAGCCGCACCCGTGATAAAGGTGGCGAAACAACCCGCAGCAAAAGTGATGGCTTTGCTCACCACATGTATTATGCTGAGAACGATTTTGCCGTCCTCGATGCTGTGATCGCTTTGGCAACCGAGCGCGCTGTTAAGCCCGCGCAAATCGCGCTGGCGTGGATGTTGCACAAACCGGGGATCACAGCACCTATCATTGGTGCCAGCAAACTACATCAGTTTGACGATTTGATCGCGGCGGCAGACATCACGCTCGGCGCTGATGAGGTCACGATGCTTGAAGCGCCCTATCAGCCTCACCCCGTTTTAGGGCATTCTTGACACGCTCGTTCAGTCCCCCGAAGGTTGCGCGAACAAGGCTTGAGCGTTTTCAATATAACTCAAGCTTTGGTGCCTAAAGTAGGTGTTGTACAACTCGGCATAGTGCCCGCCTTGTGTCAACAGCGCGTTATGATCCCCTTGCTCGATGATCGCCCCCTGCTTAAGGACGATAATACGGTTGGCACTGCGCACAGTGCTAAGGCGGTGCGCAATCAAGAAGGATGTCGATTGTTTGAGGATAAGGTCAAGCGCTTCTTGAATTTGTGTCTCAGTAAACGGATCAATGCTGGCGGTGGCTTCATCAAGGATGAAGATCGCTGGTTTTTGCACCAATACACGCAGCAAGGAAACCAGTTGGCGCTGCCCCATGCTAAGGCGCGCGCCCCGTTCGCCGACATCCGTTTGTAAGCCATCGGGCAGGGTTTCGATCCATTCCCCGCCGCCGATACTGTTGGCAACCTTGATGACTTGGGCGTCGGTGGCTTCGGGGCGGGCATAGCGCATGTTTTCCATCACCGTGCCGCTAAACAGGAACGGCTGTTGGGGCACAATCCCTAAGCGGGAGCGGTAGGCACCAATGTCGAAGGCGCGGATATCTTGACCATCAACGCGGATCGAGCCTTCTTGGAATTCATAAAAACGAGTGAGCAGTTTGACGATAGAGCTTTTGCCCGCGCCTGTGTGACCTACAAAGGCAACACTTTCGCCAGGGGCGATGTGGAGCGTGAAATCATTTAGAATTTTGTCGCCCGTAGCGTAGGAAAAGTTGACGTTCTCGAATTTAATTTCACCATTGATCCAAGCCGGCGGTTTGACGCTATCGGTTTGATTAACGGTATTGTCGGCATCAATGAGGGCGAAGATGCGCTCCAGAGCGCTCAAACCTTGCTGAAGCTGGCTCCAAAAGGATGATAAGTTGATGATGGGGAACCAAAAGCGGTCTAAGCCTTGAATGAATAGCAACCAAGCGCCGAGGGCGATCACCCCATCTATGGCGAATCCCCCACCGATATAAACGATTAAGCCAATGACGATGCCGGAAACGCCGTTCATCACTGGGAAGATCGTGGCGAGGACAAATCCGCGTCGAATGTTGACCCTATAGGATTGTTGATTGACGGCGCTAAATTCTTCATAAATCATCGCTTCTTGGCGGAAATTTTTGGCGACGATAATGCCGCTCACGCTTTCTTGGATATTGTCATTGACGGCTGCCAGTGAACGTGATCCTTGCCGAGTGGCGAGCCGCGCAAAATGACGAAACATCAGCGCCAGCGCTACAATGATGGGCATACTGCCGATAAGGAGCATCGTCAAACGCCATTCACGAGTGAGCAACACGGCGAAAATCAGTAGAAATTCTACGATTTGTGCCACGATGTCTGTCGTGATCAAAATGACTTGCTGGAGTTCTTGCGTATCACTGGTAATGCGGCTGACCACCTTGCCCGTTTTGTTATCATCGTAAAAGGCGAGATCGCGTTGCATGGCGGCATTAAAGGCATCTTTGCGCATCTGCCCGATCACATCAGCCACAAAGCGAGAAGATAACCGACGACGTAGCCAGTAAATCCCAAAATCGATCAGGGCGAGCGCGAATAAGATCGCTAGTACGATAATTAAAGTATTCTGATCGCCGATTTCTAGGGCATCCACCCCGGCTGAGGTGAGGACGGGTAAACAAGCCCCGATGAAGGCGAAGGTGAGGACCAACCCGATGATAGCAACGAAACGAAAGCGGTAATTGAGAAAATACGATCCCGCTCGTTTTAATAGATAAGAATCATCATAATTGCGGTCGTAGGTCTCGGCTCCGAGACCAGCTAGAATGCCCATTGATATTCCTTGTTAACACTCTTCTTTAGGACAACGACGATTTTGCGGGAGTGGACGCATTGATCGTAATCTCATCATGATGAGGCGGCTCACCCGGAACCGATTCGTAACGCGCAAAGATGCGACGGTAAGCTTCCGAGGTGTCCAGCAGAGTTTCGTGGGTGCCTTGCGCGACCACACTGCCATGACGGAGGACAACGATGTGATCCGCCCAGCGAATCTGTGAGAGGCGGTGGGTGATCAGAATTGTGGTTCGTCCGCGCGTGGCTGTCCAAATTGCCTGTTGAATTTTATCCTCGGTGGCGCTGTCAATCGCACTGGTGCTGTCGTCAAGGATCAGGATTGGCGGATTAGTGACGAAAGCACGGGCAATAGCGAGCCGTTGGCGCTGCCCACCACTGAGGGTGACGCCACGCTGCCCAACGATAGTGTCGTAGCCTTGCTCAAAGGTCGTGATAAAGTCGTGCGCTTGTGCCTTTTTTGCCGCTTCGATAACTTCTTCGAGGCTGGCTTCGGGCTTGCCAAAGCGGATATTGTCGGCAATGGAACGGCTAAACAAGAAAATATCTTGTTCGATGATACTGATTTGGGAGCGTAAGCGGGCAAGATTCCAATCGGTGACATTCACATCATCGATGAGGACACGCCCCTGATTGACATCGTAGGTACGGTTGACCAACTTTGTCAGGGTCGTTTTGCCGGAGCCAGTTTGCCCTACAATGGCGACCGTTTTGCCGGGTTCGACCTCAAATGATACATCGTGTAGGACAGGTTTGTCACCTTCGTGGTAACTAAAGCTGATGTTTTCAAAACGGATTGCGCCTCTTACAGATTCGGCATAGCCTCCCGTGTTTTGGTCGAGATCGGTTTCGACATTAAGGATGTGCAAAATGCGTTCAGCGCTGGCAAAACCGCTCGACAATTGAGAAAAAGAAAACTGTGACGTGAATACCGGAAACCCAAAAAGGGCGATTTGACCGATGAAACTGACGAGCGTCCCCAAGGGGATGAGACCGGCATTATAGAGGAGTGATGCATGAACAAACGCGCCAAAGGTTGCTAATCCTAACAGCAGTAGGGGAAGATATTCTGACTCGATATACCCTTGGCGAATGGTCGCATTGCGGACGCTATCGACGATCCCTGCGAAACTTTCCTCTTCGCGTTTTTCTTGGGCTGTCCCTTTGACAATTTGTAAGCCTTCGAGCGTTTCGGCGGCATGGGCATTCATATTGCCAAAATTGATGCGGACACTTTCGGCTTCTGGGCGTAGACGGCGCAGATAGCGCGCTTGCACAAAGATATAGCTTATTAGAAAAAGGATCGGCACCAAGATAAGATCAGGATAAAGCAAGGGGGCGCTGATGATAGGTGTCAATACGAAAAACCCTGAACCAATGATCAGGTTCATGCCTGGGTTCAACATGAAATTCATTTCGCGTACATCATTGGTAACGCGCGCCATGATGTCGCCCACGGGTTGCATATCATGAAAGGTCATGCTTTTGCCGAGCAAGCTGGCGTAAAGTTCACCGCGCACATCGCGCTCAATACGTTGAGCAAAGATTTCGGCGGACATATTGCGCATGAGTTGTAAGAGCGCACGCAGCATTTGCGAAGCGGCTATCGCCAGTGCCGCGTTGATAATGATCTCCATGCCTTGACCTTCGATCACCGCGTTAAACGCCAGCCCGATAAAATATGGGACTGCCACCGCTAACGCCGCGTTTGAAAAAGCACCGATGATCATGGTTACGGCAAACACAGGATGCCGCAAGATATGGGAAATGATAAAGCGCAACGCGCTACGCCGGTCGCTTTTAAACGAGTGGCGCGCGATAAACTCAGCAGACATACGGTTTCCCTACCTGAACAGCAGACTTTATAATCGTAATCCAATTGAATAGACCAAACAATGCCAATTTGGAATTATTTGAATGGTGAATGGGTTAGTTCTCATGTTCTAAGGACAAATAGAAGATGGGTTATTGGGGTGGCAGTTCCGCCAGCATCAACACAGAGTCGCCGTTTGAGGTTGTCAAGCGTTCTCCGGTGGCGGGATCATAGACGATGAGTACCCAACGCCCGTTTGCGGAGAGAGTCGGCGAAGGGCGGGCAAGGGTGCGCTGATCGACATAAATCTGACCGGGCAGCAGGGCGGACGTTTGGATTATCTCTGCGCCATAGTTGATCAATGCCCCATCTTGTTGGGATACCAGCTCCCCGTCGGCGTTTAAGAATTGAATACTGAACGAGTAATCATGGTCGAGTGGGGCGCGCACCGTCCACCACAAGCGCGCGAAAACGTCAGATACTTCCTCCATAAAAGTGATATCTGCTCCCCGAAATTCGAGTGCTTCGCCGAATAGAATTGGGCTTGCCAGCGGGGGCGACTCCAACAGTTGGGCGAGATAACACCATGCACGGTCGCATTGCCCATACACTTGTTGTACGGGAAAGCGTGGCTCTAGGTCTTTGAAGACAGCTTGCACATCCTCATTGAACCAATCTCTGGTTAGCATCCAAAGGCGACGGGTATTTTGGGCGACGAGCGGATCGGTCGTCAAGCGAGCGCGTAATGATGGCGAAAGATAATGATCGTATTGCCATTGAGCAAATCCATCATCTTCGCCGGCGTGTACCAGCAATACGGAAGTATCCTCGCTCATCCGTGCGGACACGTCCCTTAGAATGTCGCGATAGGGGATGCGCACGGGCAGCGAGTCTGGAAAGGTCAGTAAGTTGGCGATGACTAGTGCCCCGATGACCGTGACGCGGGCAAAAAAATAGATCGGTAAATGGGCGATAACCGCTCCGATGGCAAACGCTAAGCCAAGGGTGAGATAGGAGACAAAGCGCGGGGCATAAACACCAGCGGACGTATTGGCAAGCAGCGTGAGGGCAGGCACGCCAAGGCACCACAAGAGGGCAAGCCCATAGGTCGAGAATGCGTCTGTTGGGCGTATTTGGCCCCCCATGTGCTGACGTGCGGCACGCCAGAATTGGAATACGCCAATGACCAAGAGCAAGGCATATAGCCACCCTAGCGAATTGGTGGCGAAATTGACCAACTTAAAGATATTTTCTGGCGAAGTGACAAGGGTACTTACCCCAATGCCGATGCTTCCACGCGCTACCCCTGAGGCTGTTTCAACTTTGCGGAGATGTTGGATTTGCGCAATGGCGAAAGGCAACCACGGCAGAAATAGTACAACGCTGACCATACCTGCCATCAAGCCTTGTATGACCAAGCTTCTGCGCAGACGGAACCGAAAAAGAAAGTAAAGCACATGGGTGCCGATCAGAAAAATCAATAGATAGTGGGTGTATAACAAGGCTGCGAGGCTAAGCCCATAGAAGAACGCACGCCGTAAGCTAGGGCGTGCTAACCAACGCCATAACAGGAAGGTGCTGATCGTGCTGACGAGCATGACCAGTGGATACATCCGAATATCGAGTGCATACTGAAAAAATAGACCATTGCCGATCAAGGCAAGCAGGGTAAATACCCCCGCCATGGTGCCAAAAGCGGTGATTGCCATCCGAGATAGCAAAGCAATGGCTGGCATCACCAACAAAATGCTCATCATGCGGCTGGTGGCTTCGCCATCTCCAACGAGGGTGCGCCATGCCCAAAAAGTGATAAACCAACCCGGTGCTTGATTGTCTTCTAAATCAATTTGCCAGCGCAAGACATCGGTGAGGGTGCCCTTGGTGGCGCGGTAGCTCAGTTCTTCATCGGGGTGCATTTGAAGAGCGCTGATGTTGAGGATCAGAAAGGCGGCTACCAAGAGTAGGGGCAGCGCGATTGTAAGGTGAGAACTGAATTGGCGTGTCGGCGTCATGCGTTCTATTATAATGCCCGACCGTGAAAGAAACTATGGAATCCAAAGGCGTAGAGATAACGAATGCAGACCTCAACGGATCGAGGCTTGGGTGTGATCACAGCGCTGGCGTGGATTTGCGGGACCATCGCGCTGGTGATGTTTTGGTTGGCATTATTGGGCATCCCATGGTCACTGGTGACGATTGGGGTGGGTATGGGGATGAGTGCGTTGATGGGCATTGCCTTGTGGCGGCAATTCTCCCAGAGCCGTCCGCTGGAACCGCGTCCATTGGCAGCAAAGCCACTGATACTGGATGAGAAGATCATCGGCATCGTGTTGATTGTCTTGACGATGGCAATCTTGTTTAATGGTGCTTATTTGCCTTTTCCTCGTGCTGATGCGCTCGCTATTTATTTGCCAACAGCCGTGATGATGGCGACGACTGGGGCGTTGGAGCCGTTGATCGGTGCGGATAGTCTGTATCGTACCTACCCGATCCTTGTGCAATTGAATTATACGTTGGCGTTTCTCATTTCTGGTTGGCAAAACGAAATGCTGGCGCGGACGATCAGCACGGTGTTGAGTTTGGCGTGTCTCCCTGCCGCATATCTTTTAGGACGCGAGCTAGGAGGGCGTCGCGTAGGACTGTACGCGGCATTCTTGTTGGGGTGTACGCCTTCGTTTGCCCGTTTTGCTTCGTCTGGGTATGTCGATCTGCCGATGGCTTTTTTCTATACACTCACCGCCTTATATGCCCTGCGTTTTTGGCGGACAGGGCAGGTTGCTGCTGCTGTCCCAGCGGGCATGATGATGGGCTTGGCGGCATTCACGAAAAATGCGGGCTTAATCGGTATTCCGTTGCTGGCGGTGTGGTTTGCGGCGGCATGTTGGCATCCGACGCTGACACCCAGCGCGCGGCGGCAACGGCTCATCGGTAGTGGACTATCACTCGTGTTGTGCGCGGCGATTGCGGCACCCTGGTATGTGCGCAATCTTGTTGGGGCGGGTTTTATTATCCCCAATACCGCGTGGACAGACCAAGCCGAGCGTTCACTGCGCACATTGGCGATCTTCATCACGCTAACGGAAAATTTTGCGCTGACGGGGTGGTTGGTATTGGGTGGCTTGGCTCTGGCATTGTTCCATCTGGTGCGGCGCGTAGCTGGAACCGAAATGGACGCCTTGATTCTGTGGTTTAGCCTACCATTTTTCGCGACATGGTGGGTATTCGTGAGCTATGACCCCCGTTTTCTACTGCTATTTTATCCGATCTTATGTGTAGGTGCTGGTCTCCTGTTCGACAAGATCGTAAGGCACTGGCGCGTATTGGCGACGCCCTTGACGATCATTTTTTTATTGATAGCGACCTACTGCATATGGATGGCGGTTGAGTATAAAGATGATATTTTGCAGAATCCGTTGATGACGCTAGAACAAAAAATGGATATCCTCGGTCGTGATTTTGAAATTTGGGTGGCTGAATAAAGGTGAGACCGCGATCAATAGGTTTGTGGGGTAACTGCTCAGGCTGAAAAACGGTCGGTAATAAAGGGGAAAATGACCGTTGGCGGCAAATGGGCGCATATTCGGCGCGCGGACTTTCATGTTAACGAACGATTGACAAGCGCCTAATCCGCCCCTACATCCACGTTTCGAGGGGCATTTTCCTGTTTTTCTTCACGTCTTCATGCCTCTCTGTTTAT
>JBBRTY010000143.1:0-11120 GCA_038248285.1 Aggregatilineales bacterium | reverse complement strand
GCTCAGACTGAAAAACGGTCGGTAATAAAGGGAGAAATGACCGTTGGCGGCAAATGGGCGGATATTCGGCGCGCGGACTTTCATGTTAACGAACGATTGACGAGCGCCTAATCCGCCCCTACATCCACGTTTCGAGGGGTATTTTCCTTTTTTCTTCACGTCTTCATGCCTCTCTGTTTATTTTATTCTGTTTCTATACCTGAGTAGTCACCAATGGGTTTACCTCCGGTAGGGGCATGATAGTTCATGCCCTTAAATGCCCATCCTGACCCGTTATCATCCATCTATTCATCTAAGTATTTATTCACCTATCCATGGGATTAAGCTCAAAATCCGTGAATTTGAACCGAAGAAACACCTAATGAACCCTATAGGACTGGGGGAAAATACGGTCTGCCCGGGCAGGTGAATAAATACCATCTAATAGGTTTCATGGTTTCATGCCTACGCCCCGAGTGGGAACGGGCGGACATACAGCCGATCTCCGTTGCGGGGGAACCCGCCGAATACCGCCTCGTTCACCACATCGCCCGACTCCGATCCCACGCTTCGCGCTATACTATAGGCATGAACGTCTAAAGTTATTGAAAGGTTCTGCGCGCGATGACAACGAACGACCCTAGTCAATTTCAAGCGATGGCAGCTCAATCTTTGCATGAAGAAGAATTATTGGCAAAACGCAATGTCGTCGGTGTTGCCGTCGGCTACAAGAACAAAGGCAACGAGACCAATGGCGATGTCGCTCTGGTGATTTTGGTGGAGCAAAAAATGCCCCTCGCCGCCCTTGCTGCGGACGATCTCATCCCGCGTGAGATCGACGGGCTGCGGACTGATGTCGTTGAGGTCGGTTTTTTGCGGGCACAACAAACCCCGCGCGAACGCTTCCGCCCCACCATCCCATCGGGGGTCAGCCTCGGACATTACAAAGTGACGGCGGGCACGCTCGGGGCAATGGTCAAAGACCGGACGACGGGCGAACGGTTGATCTTGTCCAACAACCATGTCCTCGCCAACAGCAATGACGCGCTCAAAGGCGATGCGATCTTACAGCCCGGCACGATGGACGGCGGTCTCAATCCGCAAGATGTCATCGCCACGCTAGAAAGGTTCATCGCGTTGCGCTATGCGGGCGATCCGGTTGATGTCCCGGTGCCCGGCATCCCAACGCCCACCCCTACCCCCACCCCGCCCAAAACTGATGGCACTTGCGATATCGTCAGCGTGGTGGTGGCGTTGGCGAATGCGCTCGCCCGTTTGGTGGGGTCACAACAGCGCGTCACCACCACCTCGGCAGGGAGCGCCGCCGCCTTCAGCGCCGCGTCGGTTGCCGCCGCGACTGCCGGGGGCGTCCCCCTGACACCGCAAGCGACTGTCCCCGAAAATCGTGTTGATGCCGCGCTCGCCCGCCCCACCAACCTCGCCCAGTTTAGCGATCAAATCCAAACCATCGGCGCGATCACCGGCACCAAGCCGCCGATGTTGGGGATGCGCGTGCGCAAATATGGGCGCACTACCGAATATACCGAAGGCATGATCACCCTGCTCAATGCCACCGTCAATGTCGGGTACAGCACCGCCGCCGGGGCAAAGAGCGCCCGTTTCGTCGGGCAGATCATCACCGAACCGATGAGTAAAGGCGGCGACAGCGGTTCGCTCATCGTCGAAGTTGGGGGCAGCAATGCCATTGGATTATTGTTTGCGGGGTCAGATTTGGCGACCATCTTCACGCCCATTGATGTGGTGTTGCAAGCGCTCAATATCCGGTTTTAGGGTAATCCACCCGCGAAAGGAATCGTTATGGTCAACACGCCCTTGCCCCCGTTGGATGAACAACTCCAGCGCGCCCAAGAAGTCCAAGAAAAATATGCGGATGAATTGCTGAACAAGCCCCATGTCGTCGGGCTTGCCGTCGGTTTTGCCACCATCAACGGGATGCGCAGCACGCGCGAAATCGCCCTCGTCGTCATGGTCGATGCGCTCATCCCCAATGATGATCTGCCCCCCGAAGACCAAATTCCAGATTGGCTGGAGGGTGTGCGCGTTGATGTGCAGCAGACCGGTCTCTTTAGCGCAGGGTTTTCGGCGGAATAGCGACGGTCGAAAAAATCAACGGGGCGCGTTACAGTAAGCATTGATTAATGCGAACCGCAAAATCGAGGAGTCGTCCATGAACCGCTGGAATCGCCTTTGTCTCACCCTTAGTCTGCTCAGCCTGATGACTCTGATGAGCACAGGCTGCAATTTGAATACCGCGCCGGGCGGTGGCAACATCGCTGGCGTGCCCATCGTGCGCATTCTGTCGCCGCAAGCGGGCGCGACCTATTTAGAAGGCGTATCGGTCAATATTCAGGCGCAGATCAGCAATGCCGGAGCGGATATCGACCGCGTGGAGATCGCGCTGGATGACGGCTTGATCGCCTCGATTAGCGATCCCAATCCCGCGGATCAGCCCGCCTTCGCCACGACCTATGGCTGGCTGGCAACCGGGGTGGGCGATCATCGTCTGGCGGTGATCGCCTTCCGTGCTGATGGCTCCGCCAGCGAAGCGACCTTTGTGCCGATCACGGTGCGGGCGGGCGATGGTTCGTTGCCCGTGCCCCAAACCACCCCCTTCGTATTGCCGACGATCACGCCCGGTGGCAACACAGGCGCGTTTGTGACCTTGCAACCCGTTGGGCAAACTGCGTCCACGACGCAACCGACCGTCGCAGCGGGTGCGCCGCGTGTGGTCGCCCCCAACGCGGTCAATGTCCGCAGTGGTCCCAGCCTCAACTTTGCGCCGCCGATGGGGTCCTTGCAACAAGGGGCAACCACCGAAATTTTGGCGCTTAGCACGGCGGGCGATTGGTACAAAATTCGGTATGGCGGCATTGAAGGCTGGGTCTATAGCACGGTGGTGACTGTCCAAGGAGATATCTCTCGTTTACCGCGCGAATCGGGTCCGCCCATCCCGACGCTTGCGCCCCAAGTCGCCACTGCCACGCCCCTGACATTACTCCCCGTGCCGACCAGCACGCCCTCCACTGGGGCGAATTTGGTGGCGGGCATTGTCGTCCTCGATCCGGCTCAACCCGTTTGTGCCCAGACCTTCACCGTCGGCTTTGATGTCGCCAACTTGGGCACTCAACCGACCTCAGGGGGCGGAGCCGTGGCGCTGGTTGATCTGTACGGGGGGGATGGTTCGCTACAGGGCGAGACGCTCGGCGGCTTTGATATCATCCCCGCCGGACAAACGATCCGCATCAACATGCAGCTCACGATCAGCACATGGTATAACGAGACCCATCGTCTGCGCCTGACTATCGACGCCGGCAATCAAATCCCAGAGACGACCGACAGCGACAATGTGCAAACGGTGGAATATGTCCTCGCGAAGGGCAATTGTTCCTAAAGCACGAAGCGGCGATTCTTGATATGCTTGAGAGGGGGTGTGCGCGGGCACGCTCCACTATCCGTCTATAAGACCCGCTGTTGTTGGGTTATGCGAGGCAACCATGAACCGAAAACGCCAAGTGTTCAGCAGTGCCGCCTTTGGGCTGCTGGTGATCGTTTTATTGCTGGCGGGGATGCACCCCGCCAGCAGTGCCCAACAAGGGCAGACGCCGATCCCCCCCACCGCGACCGACTTTTTTGCCGCTGTTGGGTTGACGCCAGCGCCGCCGGGGCAAGCCTATTTGGGCGCGCCCCAATATCCGTTGGCAGTCTTGGCGGACGGCACCGCGATCCCCTCGCTGACAGGCGTGGGCGGCAAAGCCGAGACGAGTCCGGTCGCGATTCGTACCGGTCCCGGCTTAGAATTTCGGCGGATCGGGCGGCTGGCGCAAGGGGCGTGGATCAACATCACGGGCTGGAATGGGTGGGAGGCAGGGCGCACTTGCACTCCCGATTTTGAGTCTGACCTCGATATGTGGGTGGAAGTCCTCACCTTCCCAGCCGAACAGCGGGGATGGATTGCGCGCTGTGTGCTGAATATCATCGGCGATGTCACCGCTTTGCCACTCGTTAACGCGGCGGGCGACCGCATTCTACAGCGATGAATCGGTCTCATGTTTGGCGGCGGATCCCGCTGGTGCTGGGGGTGATCGGCGCACTCGTCCTCAGCGGCTGCGGCGCGACCGTCTCGCCCTTGGTGCCCACCGCGCGCCCTACCCAAAGCCCCACGCCCGAACCGACCGCCACGCGCACCCCCGACCGCGACGCGACGCCGACGTATACTCCCACGCGCGCTGTGATCGCCAGTACGGGCGGTCCCTCGCCCACGCCCTTGTTTGGGGCGGCGGTCGTGTTGGCGGTGTCCCCGACGAGCGCCCCACCCGTCAATCCCAACGCGCCCCGCGTCGAATTTTTCACCTCGAATGCCGCCGCTGTCGCCCCCGGCTCCTCGGTGACGTTGTTTTGGTCAACGCGCAATGTCAGCACAGCGGTGATCTATCAGATCGCCAATGGCATCCGCAGCAATTTATGGAACGTCTCGCCCGATGGCAACCTGCCCGTATCCACCCGCCGCAGCGACCGAGGATCGTTGGAATTCGTCCTCAGCGTCGGCGATGGGTTGCAGCGGGTCGAACAAACTTTATCGATCCCGCTGGCGTGCCCCGACGTGTGGTTCTTCAACCCGTCACCGACCGATTGCCCGACCGGAGTCGCCGAAGAGACCTTCATCATCGAACAACCCTTTGAGCGGGGGCGCATGATCTATCTGCAAAACTTGAATCGCATCTATGCCCTCTTTAACGACACCTTTGATCCGGCATGGCTGGTCATCGATAACCGCTATGATCCGGCGATCCATCCCGAATCAGCGGCGGAGTTTCCGGTACCCCCCGGCGCGTATCAGCCGATCCGCGAATTGGGCTTTGTGTGGCGCGGCAACGATCTCAGCCGCAATCGTCTAGGCTTGGGCATCCAGCCAGAAGCGGGCTTCAATGGGTCGATTCAGTTTGCGACCAACCCCGACGGCAGACAAACCCTCTATGTGAGTAGCGTCGATGGGGTGGTGTTGCGCCTGTTGCCCGGCGGCGCGGCATGGGAGATCATCACGCCGCCATCGTGAGTTTTGCCGTATACAACCGACGCCAAAAATGGCGTCCCCACGGAATTTCTGAGAGGTATTTAGGACTAATGACGACTTTCCATTTAACCGGAACATTAACGCCTACAAGCATCATCAAATGATCCAACCCGTCAGAATATCCGTAGACCCGCCGTTGATTGCAGGTTATGATCAGGCTTCTTGAACAACAAACAGGACGGAGCTAATCGCCATGCTGCCAGAAATCGCCTCATCGACTGACGACCGCCGCCGACCGCGCGCGTCGTCAGTACGCGATGCGCATGGAACTACTGAATCGAACACGACCAGCAGCACGGTTCCCGCCGACGTGCGCGCTCTGCTTCTCAATGTCTTCACGATTGAGTCGGAGACCAAAACCCCAAGCGATGACCTGCGGCGGGATGTGCAACTGATGACGGCAACCGGGAAGTATGTCGCTTCCTTCACCGGACGCCTCACCCGCGACTCGGAAGAAGCGTATGCCTTGCTTGATGATGGGCTTGCCCCGCTCGAATATCTGGCGTTGTTCCGCGAAGTGGGCGACCAACAAGTCATTCATCTGTTTCAGGGGCGCGCCCATCCCCAAGCGCGCTCATGGATTTGGAACGCGGGCTTATTCGCTGTGACCGTCTTAAGCGTCTTGTCGGTCGGCACCGAAATGGCGCTCAACGAGATGGCGCGTACAGATATGGAACAGGCGCTCTTGCTGGCACAGAATCTTTTTGGCGAATTGTGGCGCGGTGCCCCCTATGCCATCAGCATCCTGCTCATCCTCGGTGCCCACGAACTGGGGCATTATTTCGCTGCTCGCCATCACAAGCTGTCGGTCACGCTGCCGTATTTCATCCCCGCCCCCACGCTGATCGGTACCTTTGGCGCGTTCATCCAACTGCGCCAACCGATGCGCAACCGCAAAGTGCTGCTGGATGTCGGCGCGGCGGGTCCGCTCTTTGGGCTGTTGTTCGCCATCCCTATTTTGATGATCGGGCTGAGTACCGCGCGCGTCGATATCATCACCGGCGGCTTGCTAGAAGGCAACTCCTTCTTATACGCCCTCATGAAAATCATCACCTTTGGCGAATTTTTGCCCAACGGCACCTATGATGTGTTCGCCAATCAACTGTCATGGGCGGGCTGGACGGGCTTGCTGATCACCGGCTTGAACCTCATCCCCATTGGGCAACTCGACGGCGGGCATATCCTCTATGCGTTGGTGGGCGAACGGGCGCGCTTGCTGTATGCCCCCATTTTGATCGGCATGATGGCACTGGTGTTCGTCACACCGGTGTGGTTATTCTGGTTAGTGCTGTTGTTCTTCTTCGGGCGCGTATATGCCACCCCGCTCGACAACATCACCAAACTCGATCCGCGCCGCCGCCTGATCGCTATCTTGGGGCTGATCGTCTTCGTCGTCACCTTCACGCCGATCCCGCTCAGCGATGCCATCCCTGCGCCCGTGTCGGTGCCTAGCGGTGCCGTGTCGTTGGGGTTGCCGCTCGTCGTCGGGCTGGTGACGCTGTTCACCCGCCGGCGTCGGTGAGGGTTGAGTGAGGAAACCGCCATGCCCATCCACACCTGCTTGATCGCCAACCGAGGCGAAATCGCTGTCCGCATCCTGCGCGCGTGCCGCGAACTTGGGATTCGCACAGTGGCGGTCTATTCCGATGCCGACGCCGGGGCGCGTCATGTGCGCATGGCGGACGAGGCGCATCTGTTAGGCGGGGCGGCTCCGTCCGAAAGTTACCTGAACATCCCCAAGTTGATCGCGGTCGCCCAAGCGACAGGTTGTGATGCCGTGCATCCGGGCTATGGCTTTTTGTCGGAGGTGGAGACGTTCGCCCAAGCGGTGATCGACGCGGGCTTGATTTGGATCGGTCCGCCGCCGAGCGCGATCCGGCAGATGGGCGTGAAGACCGAAGCGCGGGCATTGATGGCAGCGGCGGGCGTGCCGCTGGTGCCGGGCTTTCAAAACGAGACCGCGACCGACGCCGATTATATGACGGCAGCCGCCAGCATTGGCTTTCCGGTGATGGTCAAGGCAGCGGGCGGCGGGGGCGGCAAGGGTATTCGCATCGTCGCTGAGCCGGAATCGTTGTCCGAGGCATTGGCGGCAGCCCGCCGCGAAGCCCTGCACGCCTTTGGGGATGATCGCGTGTTTCTGGAGCGCTTCATCGAACGGGCGCACCATATCGAAATTCAAGTGCTTGCCGATGCGCACGGGCACATCGTCCATTTGTTTGAGCGCGAATGCAGCGCCCAACGACGGCACCAAAAAGTCATCGAAGAGTCGCCCTCCCCGTTGTTGACCCCCGACATGCGGGCGGCGATGTGCGTAGCGGCGCTCGAAGCCGCGCGCGCGGTCGGTTATGTCAACGCCGGCACGGTCGAATTTATCGCCACCGAGGGCGGCGAATTTTACTTTTTGGAGATGAACACCCGCTTACAAGTCGAGCATCCGGTGACGGAACTGGTCACGGGGCTGGATTTGGTCAAATTGCAATTTGCGATTGCGGCGGGCGCGGCGCTCCCGTTCACCCAAGCGGACCTCAGCCAGCGGGGGCACGCCATCGAAGCACGGGTGTATGCCGAAGATGCGGCGGCGGGCTTTATGCCGTCTACGGGCACCTTGCACACTTTCGTGATGCCCACCGGCTTGGGCGTGCGCGTGGATGCGGGCGTCGAAGCGGGCGACACGATCAGCATGTATTACGATCCGATGGTCGCCAAGATCATCGTGTTTGACCGCACCCGTGAGGGCGCACGCGCGCGCCTTGATGCCGCGCTAGGCGAAACGGCGATCCTCGGTGTGACGACCAATATCGCTTTTTTGCGTGCCCTCCTTCGTCATCCGGCATGGGCGCAGGGCGCGGTCGATACCCATTTTATCGAGCGGCACCTGCCCGAATTGATCCCCGATGCTGCCGTCTTGCCCCCCGACGCGGCGGTGATCGCGGCGGCACTAGTGTCCCTACAGGGCAATACGGCGGGTGGGAAAGCAGTTGCGGAGAATGCCGCTCTCAGTTACGATCCATGGGAACGGGGGGATCACTTCCGGCTTGGAGTACACCCCCTTTCCCCGTAAAGCATGTGAGCAAACGATAAAGGACTTTAACCGATGTGTGGACTGATCGCACTGCTATTTTTCGGATTTTCAGGAATATTTGGAATTGGTTTCCTGTCGGGATCACAGGTCGGGACGGTTGACGTAACCAGTGTTCCATTGATGATGACCGAAACCACGCCCACCCCGACGTTCGTCCCCACCGATGTGGCGATTGAGCTGCCGGCAGTCGAGGCGCTTTCGGCTGGAACACCTGTCCCGACTGCCGAGGGTGCCGAGGCACTTTCCTGCGAGAGCGTTTACACGTCCGAAGAAGATGCGGCTTTCGTTGCCGACTACCCCGACGACACTTTTGATGATCAGTGGGCATTTACCCCCAGTACAGATACCTTGAAGGCAATCGGCGCATGGACGAATAATGAGTTGAGCGCAATCGCCTACATGGAATTGTTGCAATTCGATTGTGGGGTGCCACCAACGGCGATGGAAGACTATCTAAACCCCGACACTTTCCCCATTTTCTTCCAAAATTATGACTCGTATAGATGGACTGAGGTCTGCAACAGCGTTTTTGAAACCCTCTTCACCTTTGATCTGGTGTTTTACGAACAACCTTATTTGGCGCGCTATTGGTTTGAGCAAGTATCGCCCACACGCCTCGCGCTATTCTCGGTCACGTTGCCCGCCAGCGAAGCCAAAGGCATGGATCGAATCGGCGCTCAATTGTTCCCCAATTTGCCGTCTTGCCCGGTGATGAACGGTGTCGGGTAACGATGCGTAAAACCTTCGTCTATCGGGGGACACCCATCGAGATCGAGATCACGCCTTTGCCCAGTGGCGGCAGCCGTGCCGTCATTGATGGGCGGGTCGTTGATTTTATGACGGGGGTCTTGCCCGATGGCGGGGTGGCGGTGATAGTGGCGGGCGAAAGACACGTCACCTATGCGGCGCGGGTGGGGGATAGCGTTCAGGTATCACAGGCGGGCGCGGTCTTCACCTTCACCATGCCGGAAGGACGAGGGCGACGATCCGCAGCAGCAGGGGATTTGACCGCCCCCATGCCGGGGCAGGTGCGCGGGGTGTTTGTCAGCGCCGGCGAGTCGGTCACGCGCGGGCAGTTGCTCTTCTTGCTAGAGGCGATGAAGATGGAGATTCGCATCACCGCGCCAGCCGATGGGATCGTGATGCAGGTCTCGGCACAGGTGGGCGCGGTCGTCGAGCGGGGGCAGCGGTTGGCGGAAATGGGTGAGACTAGGGGCTAGAGAGGCACAACATAGTGTTTGAGCGCATCACGATTGACGCGGCAAAAATGAACGGCGTCCCCTGCATTGGGAGCCTGCGTATCCCGGTGGCGACGGTGGTGGATAGGGTCGCCGCCAGCATGACACCCGATGAGATTTTGGCAGATTTTCCCGATTTGGTTCGCGAGGACATCGCCGAGTCGTTGCGCTATGCGGCGGCGGCGCTCCGTGAACGGCAACTTCCACAGGTTGCTGTTTAATGAAATTTCTCATCGACAATGATGGGAAGACGAGAAAAATAAATCGGATTAGCGAGGCTTAAATCCCTATGAAGCTAAAGCAATATTCGATGCTTCTCCGAATGATGTCCAGCTAGTGAATTATTTGGCTGAAGAAATTAGGTAACTACACAGGCTGAAAAACGGTCGGTAATAAAGGGAGAAATGACCGTTGGCGGCAAATGGGTGGATATTCGGCGCGCGAACCTTCATGTTAACGAACGATTGACAAGCGCCTAATCCACCCCTACATCCACGTTTCGAGGGGTATTTTCCTGTTTTTCTTCACGTCTTCATGCCTCTCTGTTTATTTTATTCTGTTTCTATACCTGAGTAGCCACCGCTGAGTGCTAAAATCAGACCGGAGAATCGGTGCATAAATGCGCCGATTTATGCGGTCGGCTTATGCGCCTTCAAGGTCACATAGGTGTGATAAAACAGGGCGTCTGATGTGCCCGCATGGCTGATCTTCATCCACTCGGCGACCGCCGCTGGCGCTTGGATCATCATGATTTGCAAGCGTTCGATCACTTCTGGGGTGCAGCCTTGCCGTTCTGCCCACGCCAACATGGGCGCTTCGCGTTGCAGCGTGGTGATCTGATCTACCACCAAGCCGGCATCCAAACAAGTGCCTTCCCATTCATAGGCGGGCAGCGCCCGCACATGGGACGGATCGCGCAGGCTCTCAAACGCTTCCACAAAGTCGGCGACGGGCTTGTCGTCCGAGACGGTTTGGTCTTGCAAGATGAAAACGCCATCGGGTTTGAGGACGCGCGCCACCTCTTGGGCGAACTTAAACGGATCGGGGAAGTGATGCGCGGCGATGCGGCAGGTCACGAGGTTGAACATGCCATCCTCGAAGGGCAGATTTTCGGCATCGGCTTCGGCGAATTCGACATTGGTCGCGCCCTTCTCGATGATAAATTCGCGCGCGGCGGCAAGCATCACGGGGGCATAGTCCGAGGCGATCATTTTGGCGACGTGGGGGGCAATCTTGAGGGCGGTGTGCCCGCCGCCCGTAGCCACATCAAGCGCCACCCAATCCGGTTGGGGCGCGGCAAGTTCCAAAATGAGGTCAAGGTCATAGCCTTGACTGTGGGTTGGGCTGTTGACATACCCTTGCGCATATTGGCTAAAACGCGCTTGGCTGTGTGCCTTCGGATCGGGGGTGGTCATGGGTGCTTGCTCCTTTAAGGACGAATGAGTCGGGTTTATACTTTACCAGCTTTTTCCCGTAACCAAATACGGGCGACTTCTACGGCATTATCCACGGACAGCGATAACGGAAAATGAGTTTTGCCAAATTGGGATTGCTGTGCAACATTGGCAAATAATCTGAGGAAGGGGGGTGCATTTCACTTTAGTGCAAAATATGCTCGTCATGGTACCGGGGGAAATGTGGGGTTTCAACGGGCGGATATTCGGCGCGGGGACAATGTGAGTTGATAACATTTGACAAGCGCCTAATCCGCCCCTACAACGATCTC
>JBBRTY010000142.1:0-11150 GCA_038248285.1 Aggregatilineales bacterium | reverse complement strand
CCAGGTCGGCCCATCATGGATCAATATTCCACGAGAAAATAGCGGGTCATTTGCGCGTTCGACTACCGCTCGCATGTCGAAGGTTTCCTGACCTTGCCCTACGAAGGTTGGCACCAATTGCAAACGCCTTACCCCAGAAGCATTCACAGGGCAGGTTGCATAATGCGCCATGGCTCCGGGCTGTTCAGCCTCATTTGTACCCGGCGTGGGTATTATGCCACCTTCACCGACACGGCGGCAGTGGATGAAGTGGCGATGACGGATGCACTCTCGCATCTCGGCATAGGGCGGGTGCCGCTCAACAATGGGGAGTATTATTACCATAAATACCGATCTGGTCACAGTTGCCGACGAGATCAGCGCCTATGTCCGTGAGCGGGGGGATTTCCCATCCGACCTTTGGGATCGGGTAGGGGCGGTCTATCGGTGGGATGATATCGAGGTGTTTTCGATTTCAGGGGCACAGACTAGTACCGATACGATGGCACATTGGCTGGATAGCAGTTCATCATCTGCCCTGTTAAACGACGATTTGACCGAAATCGGGATCGGCGTGAGTTTTGATGAAGCGACGACCACCTATTTTTATATCGTGTTCGTGGCCCGCCCGCGCTAGGGGCAGGGTAAACGCGAACGTGGTGGACGCGCCTATGAAAGCGCGTCCACCTAATCCCTAAAACCTCTACCCCGCTACCTGTGCCACTTGTAGCCGATCCTCGACCGCGCGCACGGCATCGGCGATCACGCCCATGCCTTCATCCAATTGCTCGTCGGTGATCACCAGCGGCGGCAAGAAGCGGATGCAATTGCTGAAAATACCCGCCCGCATCGCCACCACCCCGCGCTTGAGCGCCTCTTGAATCACCGCGATGGTGTGTTCGGGCGCGGGCTGTTTGGTCAGGGGGTTGGAGACGATTTCCAACAACATCATCGAGCCGAGTCCGCGCACATCATCGACCAACACCGACTCGGCATTGAGCGCATTGAGGTGTTGGCGCATCTTGGCACCCAAGACCTCGACCCGTGCCAAAAATTCCGGCTGACGGATGATCTCTATCGTCTCGATGGCAGCGGCACACGCCAGCGGGTTGCCGCTATAGGTACCCCCCAAGCCGCCCGGATGCGGCGCGTCCATGATTTCGGCTTTCCCCGTGACGGCAGCCAGCGGCATCCCCGACGCCAATGACTTGGCGGTCACGATCAAGTCGGGGACAATGCCGTAATGCTCGACCGCGAACATGCGCCCGGTACGTCCGAAACCGCACTGAATTTCATCACACACCATCACGATGCCGTGTTGATCGCACAAGGCGCGGATGCGTTCGAGGAAGCGGGGCGGTGCCGCAATGAAGCCGCCTTCGCCTTGCACCGGTTCCACCACGATTGCCGCCACCGCACTGGGATCAACCTGCGAGGTCATGGCGTATTCGAGGCGGGCGATGGCGTCGTCAATGTACATGGTCTCATCCATGCCCAACGGACGACGATAGACATTCGGGAAAGGCAATCGGTAGATTTCGGGCGCGAAGGGACCGAAGCCTTTTTTGAACAAGCCATACTTGCTGGTCATCGCCAACGCCAAATTGGTGCGCCCATGATATGCCCCTTCAAAGACGATGACGGCGGGGCGTCCGGTGTAGCTGCGGGCGATCTTGACGGCGGTTTCGACGGCTTCGGAGCCACTGTTGAGCAGTACCGTCTTTTTGGGGAAGTCCCCAGGCGTGACTTCGTTCAGCAATTCCGCCACGCGCACATACGGCTCATAGGTGCCGACGATGGCGCAAAAGTGGATGAGTTGCTGTGCCTGCAACTGAATGGCGGCAACCACCGAGGGCGGGCAGTGCCCCGCTGCCAACGATCCGATCCCGCCCGCAAGATCGATCAAGGTATTGCCGTCGGCGTCATAGGCGAGCGCCCCTGCGGCGCGCACAATGGCGATTTGTGAGGCTTTGGCAGCACCCCGCGCGGTGGCGGCTTCGCGGCGTTGGGCGAGAGCGATGCTGTTTGGGCCCGGTATAGCGGTGACTAAATTGATATGTCCCATGATTTTCTTGAACTCACTCTGAAACGATGCGTGACCCTATTGATGATCAAGAGCGTAACCTTGATCGCGTTGGTCTGCAACTCAAGATAGGAATCCACAGAATGAGGATATGATGATATCAACTTGCCTGTAAGCCCTGGGTGCATTTCACTTTGGTGCATCGCTATGATTTCATAACAGGTAAACGGGCGGATATTCGGCGCGGCGACTCTTGGGATTGGGGATTTTTCCACGAGCGCCTAATCCGCCTCTACATTTACGTTGATGAGACGATAGGGGTTGGCAACAAAAAACAAACCCGCCCTATTATGGTTAGGTGCCCGCAACGGAGATCGTTGGTGGGGCGGATTAGGCGCTTGTCAAATGTTATCAACTTACATTGTCCCCGCGCCGAATATCCGCCCGTTGAAACCCCACATTTCCCCCGGTACCATGACGAGCATATTTTGCACTAAAGTGAAATGCACCCCGACACCCACCGGATGGGGGAGATGCTATGCCCCCATCCCAGAAGCTGTATTCGCACGCTTACATTTTCATTTCTTGACGCACAGTTTGCAATAACGTCTCGGCGCGCATCTGCCCCAACGACAAGCACTGTCCGCCCAAGCGATCCGCGAGTTTCGCCGCCAAGCCTTGATCGAACGCCTGATGCTCCATGTTGATCGTGACCGTCTTGATATGGTCGAACCGGAACATGTCGGCGATACGGTGCGCTTCCTCTTGCGGCGGTTGTGCCCCAATCGAGACATTGCCCGCGCCGTCGGTCAGCACCAACATCAGCGGGATGATGTCGGGGTGCAGCATTTTCTCGCGCTGGATGCACTCATACGCCATCATCAGCCCGGCGGAGAGTGGCGTTTTGCCCCCTACGGGAATGCTGGCGAGGGCTTGTTTTGCCAACACGACCGAATTTGTGGGCGGCAGAATCATGAGCGAGCGGTCTTTTTGGAACACGATCAAGCCCACCCGGTCGCGGCGTTGATAGGCATCCGTCAACAACGACATGATCGCGCCTTTGGTGGCGCTCATGCGTTCGCTGACCGCCATACTCCACGAGGCATCGACCACGAACAAGATCAAGTTGGCGGTGCGGCGCACGCGAATTTTGCGATGCAGGTCGGATTTTTTGAGGGCGTATGCCATGCCTGACGCCCGCTTTTGCTCAACCCGTGCGATCTGGAAGGGGGCGGCAGCGCGCAAGGTGGCGTCGAAAGCGATATCGCGCGCCCGTTCGTGCCCCACCGGGCGCGACTTGACATAGCGCCCCCGTTTGCGGTCGGTGCGGGTGCGGGAACGGCGTCCCGATTGTTTGCGGGTGATCTGGTCGAGGGTGGTTTGCAGATTGCGCGGGGCAAACTCTTTGCCTGACTCGGTCTTCTTGCCCCCCTCCCACCAATACGAGTCGTGGTTATCGAACACGTTTTGAGGGGCGGGGTCGGTCTGACCGAGATCAGGCGTTTGGTCGTCGCTAATCGTGGCTACGGATTGGCTTTTTTTTTGACGGCTTCTTGCTCACCCTGTTCGGAGCTTTGCTCAGCTTCATCGCCTTCGCCCCATTCCGACTGCACCTGTTCCATCTGGCGATCCAGTTCGGTCATGCTCATTTGGGCATCGGCAAACGGTCCGCGCTTCAAACGATGCGGGATTGCCAGTTCAAAGGCGAGGCGGATGTCTTCGGCGGTGATGTGGGTGCGTCCATAAAAGGCAGCATTGGCGCGCGCGGTTTTGAGGATCACCAAGTCGGCGCGGTGCCCGTCGATCTTGAGGTTGCTGGTCAACGTGGCGATGGTATAGACATCGCGGCGGCTGTACGCAATTTTATCGACTAGGGCGCGGGCGGCGGCGATGCGATCGCTCAGTTTTTGCTCGGCAGCAGCCCATAATTGGCGGAAGGCGTCGGGGTCGGATTCGTAAGCGAGGTGGCGCTCCACGATCTCCATACGCTCGGCGGCTTCGGCGATGCCGCGCACTTCGACCGACAAAGCGAAACGATCCAATAATTGGGGGCGCAGATCGCCTTCTTCGGGGTTCATCGTGCCGATCAAGATAAAGCGGGCGGGGTGGGCAAAACTGATGCCTTCACGCTCCACCACGTTGACGCCCATCGCCGCCGAGTCCAGCAGCAGATCGACGACATGATCGTCCAGCAGGTTGACTTCATCGACGTATAAAATGCCGCGATTGGCGGATGCCAATACGCCCGGATCGAATTTCTTCTCCCCTTTTTGGATGGCGTGTTCGATGTCAAGCGTCCCCACGACGCGATCTTCGGTGGCGCTGACGGGCAGATCGACGAACGAAATGCGCCGCCGCGTGACGGGCAACACCTCGCCGCGTGCCGAACGCTCTTTCACCGCGTCCGACCACGTATCCGGCAGGGTAGGATCATCACTGAATGGCGAGTCGCTGATCACATCGATTTCGGGCAGAAGCGCGGCTAACGCGCGCGCGGCGGTCGATTTGCCGGTGCCGCGTTCACCTCGGATCAAGACGCCGCCAATACGCATATCAATGGCGTTCAAGATCAGAGCAGCCTTCATGCGTTCCTGTCCGACGATAGCAGTAAAGGGATAGACTGGGGGTCGTCTGGACATAAAAACCTTCTCGATATTTCTTGAAAATGACATAGGGCATTATAAACCATCTGCGCGCTGAAACAATTGGTTGTCTCAGAAAAAAATTAATGATATAGTCCTTGAGTTTTTGTTATCCTGTGTAGCGAGGTATCCCGGATGAGCCAAGTATCATTTTATCTCCAAAAATTATTGCATCGATTTCTAAAAACACCGCCCCATATATCGATCTCAATTTTTTAGGACACCCCTTAAAGGTGCGCGAAGCCACTATCAAATTGCAAAAACCCGATTATGATGATGCGTGGTTATACGCCTGTGCATTGCGTGCCGAGACTGTTTTTGATATCGGCTCGAATGTCGGGCAAGCGGCAATGTTGATTTCGCTGTCGCCGTCCGTGCGTGCGCTTTACCTTGTAGAACCAAACCGCGATGCCTTGATTATGGCGGCGGATAATCTGATCCAAAATCATCACAGCGATCAGGCGCATTTCATCGTTGCCTTTGTCAGCGATACGGTGGACAAAACCGTCGATTTTTGGACGGTGGGCACCGGCTCTGCGGGCAGCATGTATGATGCCCATGCCATCAGTGCCCGTAAACAGGGCACCCATTTCGTCACAAAAACTGTGACCATTGATGCCTTGTGCGCACGCTATGGCGTCATCCCAGATTTTATTAAACTCGATATTGAAGGGGCGGAACGGCTGGCGCTGGCGGGCGCGCGCACCTGTGTAGCGAGCAAGAAAACGCGCTTTCTAGTGGAAGTTCACAGCAACCCCGATTTGCCGATGGTCGAAAATGCGAAGTCGATCCTCGATTGGTGCCAAAAAAATAGCTACAGCGCATGGTACCTCAAAAACAAGACGCTCTTGCGGGATGCCGAAGTAGTCGCTGGGCGTGGGCGCTGTCATGTATTGCTCCAGCCGCAAGAGTGGCTATTCCCCGAATGGCTGAAGGGGATCGAACAGGGCGACTCGGTGGAAAGCGTGCCTGTGCCATCTGCCTAAAAGGACATCGGCACATCCAAGCGCAACCACGTTCGCCCCACGCGGAACAATGTCCCCGGACGCAAACTGACGCGCTTGCGGATCGATTCGGGTTCGTGTTCGACAAACGTCCCGTTGCGGCTCTGCTCATCTTGCAACCAAAAGCTCAGCAAATAGGGTTCCTGTGTGGTCACGCTGGCGGTGACGGGGGACACGACACACCCTAGTTTTGCGTGTAAGCGTGATGCTTGATGATCGTACAACAGGTGGATATCGCAGCCCTCCCGCCGCCCAATCGTGAGGATGATCTCGTCGCCGATCTCCGGTTGTTCGTAAAATGCGGTCTTGCCATCATTAGGACCGCTCATGAATGTGATCGAAATACTGCGTTCCATGGTCATCGCCGCTCAATTGCCTTTGTCTAGTTAGAGAGTATCTCGTCGCAGTCGATCTTGTGCCTGCGCCAACAGCCGATTGAGCGCCTCGTGATTGGGATCACGCTTCAAGCCCTCCTGCAACCGTTCAATCGCGCGGGCGGGCTGATCCAACTGGAGCCAAGCTTCGCCACAGTTATACCAATACCACGCATCGCTGCCATCTAACTGGGTGGCGGTTTCATGGGCATCAAGGGCATCATCCCATCGGTTCAAGACCGCCAGTGCCAACCCGCGCCCGTTCCACGACCACGCATCCATCGGGTCGAGCGCCAATGCCCGATCATACGCTTCCACAGCGGCACTATAGGCTTTGGTGCGGCGCAACACTTGCCCCCGACGTGACCACACGATGCTGCTTTCTGGGAAGCGTTCGATCATCTCTTGCGTTAGACGGTCAGCCTCTTGGATATGTTCCATCCGCACCCACACATCGATCAAGCTGGTATAGTACCAAACAACGCCGTTCTCTAACGCAATCGCTTTTTCATAACAGGCAGCCGCCTCTTCGCACTTGTCCAGCCCGTTCAATGCCAGCCCTCGTCCATGCCACGCCCAAGCATAGTCGGCTTCCAGCGCCAGCGCGCGGTCGTAGGCGTTGACGGCATCCTCGTGACGTTCTAAGCGCCGAAACGTTTGCCCCAGTTTCGCCCATGTCGCGGCACGATCTGGGTCGATGCGGAGCGCACGTTCAAAGACATCGACGGACGCACGGTAATGCCCCAAACTGAGCAAGGCATCGCCCTGATTGTAGAGATAGGTCGCCTCTTCGGGGGCGTTTTCGAGCGCCCGCCGAAAGCTGAGCAACGCCTCTTCGGTGCGTCCCAACGCCATCAGCGCCAAACCGCGTCCGTTCCATGCCCGATCATGCCGCCCGTTGTGTTCGGTCACGCGGTTGAAGGACGCCAACGCCTCGCTAAAACGGCGCTGTCGATAATAGATCCCGCCCAATTTCATCCACAAAATATCACTGCGCTGATTGCGTTTCAGCGCCTCGTTCAGGGTGCTGAGCGCGCGTTCACCATCGCCGGAATCGACAAGGCTGCTTGCCAGTGCTGCGACATAGGCGGGGTCATCGGGGGCGGCAGCGGTGGCGTGTTCGTGGGCATTGACCGCTTCCGCAAATTGCCCGCTGTGTTCATATGCCAATGCCAGTTCGTGCCACGCCCACGCATAGCCGGGATCGATGGCGATGGCGCGCTGATAGGCGTCAAGCGCCCGCGTCATGTCCCCGTGTTGGCGTTCGACGCTGCCCATGCGCGACCATGCGGGGGCATAATCCGGTTGCAGGGTCGTGATCTCGCGCAAAGCGGTCAGCGCTTCCTCAGTCCGCCCCAACAACGCCAAGACATTGGCGCGGTTGTAGCGAAAAGAAATATTGTCGCGCTCTAACGCCACCGCACGGTCATAGCCGACGAGGGCTTCGGCAAAGCGCTCCAACTTTTCTAAGACCATCGCGTAGCCGTTGATCGACCAGGCGTTGACGCTGTCCAGTTGGGTGGCTTTGCGGTATGCCTCCAACGCTTCTTCCATGCGCCCCAAATAGCGAAGCGCTTGCCCTAATTTTGCCCACCCGTTGGCATAGCCAGAATCGACCCGGACGACTTGCCGTGCGGCTTTGAGCGCCTCGTCATATTGGGTAAGGTCGATCAAAACATCGGCGATGTTGTACCAGTAAATAACCTCATCCGGTTGATGGCGCGCTGCCCGTTTGAATGCCAACAACGCCTCTTTGGGTGCGCCCAACGTCCGCAAGACCAGCCCATAGCCATTGTGTGCCCAACCGAGGCGCGGGTTGTGGCGCAGCGCTTCCTCGAAGGCATGGCGGGCGCTGGAGTAATCGCGATTCTTGCGATACAACTGCCCCAGTTTCGCCCAGATGTTGGCGTGGGTGGGGTCGATGCGTAAGGCGGCTTGCAGCGCCACAATCGCCTCATCCGTGCGCCCTAGTTCCGACAACATATCGGCTTGGTTGTACCAATTCCAGACATCAGTGGGGTCAAAACTCGCCGCTATTTCGTAACATTGGAGCGCCTCTTGGGGGCTGCCGTTCAGTTCCAGCACCATGCCTTTGCCACGCCACGCCCATGCGTAACGGGGTTGCAAGGCAATCGCCCGATCAAGGCAGACCAACGCCGCGTCGTATTCGCCCAGCAAGCGCAACGCCCGCCCTTTGCGGGCAAACGCCCATGCGGAGTCGTCTTGTAGGGCGATGGCTTGATCGTAGACGGCGACGGCTTCTTCTAAGCGTCCCAGTTCCGTCAGCGAATAGCCCTTATCCATCAAATCGCGCATCAACAGCTCCGGTCCCGCGATTTCGAGTTGGGGCATGTTGCCGGTGGTATCGCGATAGATGATCGTGAGCTGATCGACGATCTGCCCCCACGAGTCGGGGCGGTCTGCCGGAGCTTTTGCCATACATTGCAAACATAATGACCGCAACGCTGCCGGGATCGCGTTGGTCTCGGCAATCGAGAAGGTGGCGATCTGGGTGAGGTGGGCGCGCTGCCAATGGGCGGGGTCACGCGCGCCATGCGGCATTTGGAAGGGGTGATGCCCGGTCAACAACTCATACAAAATGATACCGAAGGCATAGACATCCGACCGCAGATCGACTTCGCGCGTCGTCCATTGTTCGGGGGACATGTACATGATCGTGCCGACCAGTGCGCCGGCTCGTGTCAAGCGCTCGTCGGCATCGCCGAGGGTGGAGTTAGTGTCGGCGACGGCGATATCAGAGCTGCGGTCAAGGGTGCGCACCAGCCCGAAATCGGTCACTTTGGCGACGGCATCTTGGGTCACCAAGATGTTGGCGGGCTTCAAATCGCGATGCACTAAACCGCCAGGCGTGCGCTGGAAGACATGCTGCATCCCAAGCGCGATATGAAGACCGAACAAGATCGCCAGTTCTAGCGTCACCCGCCGTCGTTCAATCCAATGGCGTAAGTCCGCGCCCATGCCTTCGGGTCCGCTGACATGCTCCAAGAGGATAAACGGGCGTCCATTGATGCGTTCTACCCAATGGGCATTGACGACATGGCGGTTTTTGTCGAGTTTGATCCATGTCAGTGCCTCTTGTTCAAAACGAGCGATGGCGCGCGGATTATCGAGATACTCGTTCTTAAAACTTTTGAGCGCGACCGGTTCGCGCAGTTCGTGGTCATAACACAGATACACCACGCCCATGCCGCCAACTTTGACATCAGCGACTTCATAGCGATTGGCGATGCGGTCACCGACGTGGTATTCATCGGACACCGAGTCTTCAAACGAGTCAGAGTCGCCCCATGCTGCGGGGGGGCGCTGGATGATGGGGGCTGCCATCGCCTCGGTGCCGACCTCAAGATTGCTTTGACTGAGGGGGATATTGGCGGGTTTCAGTTCGCCTTCGGTCATGCCGACTTCGTTGGCGCTCAGGTAGGAATCGGCGATGGCATTGTCATCCAAAGACATGGACAGCATCGGGTCATCGCCCGCCCCGGCAAATTGGGTTTGGACGCCAAAGGGGGTGATGGTGGCACCGTCCAGCTTGTGAAGTGGCGAGGCATCCCCGCCGGACGAGTCGCCGCTGTTGTGACCGTTATCCGGCGCTGAGGCAAGGCGGGACGAGGGCAGGGGGGCACCGTGCAGGGACAAGAGCGCCACCAACAAATCAGAGGGGGCTTTGCGCGGGGTGGCGATGGGCTGCCCCTGCCCAAGATCATCATCATCGGCAATCGCCCATAAGGCGACGGCGATATTGCGGCGCGTCATGTGGGCGCGGGTGACATTGATCACCCAATCAACAAAGCGTTCACGGGCGCGCTGTGCCAGCGTTCGGTCGACATCATTTTCGGCTTGTTGGGCGGCACGGCGGTATGCCATCAGTGTCTTGCCGACGTAAAACACGAGCAAGCGCCCGGTATCGTTCAGCGCTAAGCGCGCGCATAAATCGCCAAGCGCAAAACTATCATTGACATTGGTACGCCGTAGTGCCAAGCGCCCCAGCTCCCGCACCCGCTCATCAGGATCATTGGCGAACGGGTCGCGCAGATCCAAAGGATGGGGTTTGCGCAACAGGTCACGTTGTGCCTCCGCTGACAGCGGAGGCGCACTACGATGGGATTGCGGCAACGGGGGCATGTTCATAGTTGGCTCAAGGTGCTGAACTAATTTGCGACTCAAACCGCAAGGTTTCGCTGCCGGGGGCATCGTTTTGGACGATAGCCCGAACCACCGTGCCGGGCGGGAAGCTGTCTTCGACAATGCGGGCGCTTAAGGGGCGGGTTAACAGCCGCTCGATAGAACGGCGCAGCGGACGCGCGCCGTTTACGGGGTCATAGCCCTTTTTGAGGATCAACATGCGGGCTTCGGGCGATAGCTCCAGTTGCAAGCGTTGCGATTCCAGCCGCTTGCGCAGATCGATGAGTTGCAGATCGAGAATCTTTTCGAGGGCGGTAGTCGTCAAGGGACGGAAGATGACGATTTCGTCCACCCGATTTAAGAATTCTGGGCGGAAGAAGCGCGCCAAATGACCGGAATAATCCGGCTCTTGTTCGGTGCTGGTGAAGCCAAAGCCGGCTTTGCCGCTGTCTTCCGTGCCGATGTTACTGGTCATGATGAAGACGGCGTGCCGAGCATCCACCCGCCCGCCATGCGCGTCGCTGAGGCGTCCTTCGTCAAACACCTGTAAGAAGATGTCGAAGACTTCGGGGGCGGCTTTTTCCACCTCATCCAACAGCACGACGCTGTAGGGGCGGCGGCGCAAGCCGTCGGTCAGTTGCCCGCCACGCTGGGCATCGCGATAGCCGGGGGGGGCACCCAATAAGCGGGCGACGGTGTGCGAGTCGTGGAATTCGGACATATCCAAGCGCAGGACGGCTTCGTCACTGCCGAACAAGAAATTCGCCAGCGCGACCGCCAGTTCGGTCTTGCCGACGCCGGACGGACCCAAGAACAAGAAGACGCCAATCGGACGGTTGGGGTCGCCCAAGCCCGCGCGCGCCGTTTTGATCGCCGCCGCTACGGTGTCCACCGCCAAGTCTTGACCGACGACCCGCCGCCGCAACATTTTGTCGATTTCGGACAAGCGCCGCCGTTCATCACTGTTCAATTCATTGACGGGGAT
>JBBRTY010000141.1:0-11200 GCA_038248285.1 Aggregatilineales bacterium | reverse complement strand
GGGGACACCCGGCAAGTAGCTCGTGAAAGCGAGAATCGTGATCGCTTGCTGTCAGTGACGTGGCTATTTGGAGCCGAAAGACTCGCCAGAGACACGACTCCACAAGAAGCCGCGCCGCTTTAGCGGTTGCGGAGTGTCACACCCTGCACTTGAACCAACGCCAGTCTGCGCTATGCTCATAGGCGACGCTTTTGGATGACACGGAGACTTTCCGCTTATGCCCGGCAGATATTTTGAACAACTGGAGGTCGGTATGACCTTCAATCATGCCTTAGGGCGCACGATCAGCGAAGCCGATCACATGTTGTTTTGCGCCATCACCATGAACCAGCAACCGCTCCACATCAATGCCGATTTCGCCGCCCATAGCGAATACGGGCAGCGGCTCGTCAATGGCTTGCTGACCATGAGCTTGGTCGTCGGCATCAGCGTGGCGGATACCACCGAAGGCACCATCATCGCCAATTTGGGATATGAAAAAGTGCGGCACCCTCAACCCGTGTTTCATGGGGATACGCTTTATGCCGAAACCATCATCGTCGCCAAGCGCGAAAGCCAATCCCGCCCCAATGCCGGCATCATCACTATGAGCCATATCGGGCGCAATCAGCATCAAATCGTCGTGGTGGAAGTCACGCGGTCAGCACTGTTTCTAAAGCAACCGGTCTAAGATAAGGCGCGCCTTGTCTCCATTCCCTAATCCCCACTCGCTAAACCCTATTCCCTGTTCTTAAAAGGATCATCCCATGCCTTGGATCACACTCAAAGACGATACTCGGATCGAAGCCCCTACTGACCGCCGCTTGGTCTTGGCGTTGGAAGATAGCGGCATCGATATTTTGCACCTGTGCGGCGGCAATGCCAGTTGTACCACTTGCCGCGTCCGCTTTATCGAAGGCGAACCGGAAGCGATGACCGCTGCCGAACTCACCCGCTTGCAAATGCGTGGCTTGTTGGGCACAGCGCGCTTGAGTTGCCAAATCTTGTGCGATCACGATATGCACCTAGAAGTCTTGCAGCGCCTCTCCACCAGTGATGTCGAGAGTGCCGGCGACCGCCCCGCCGAGCAGATCACGCCCGAACCCGTCTGGGGCACTCGTCCGTCAATCGATCCGCAAAGTTAAAACGATGGCTCCGATTCAGGCGTTACCCAACGGCTATCAGGAAGCGGCGCATATCGTCTTGACCGATCCTAAGCGCTTGCTGCGGCTGAATCTCTATGCGCTGGTACCGTTGGTGCTGGCGCTGATCCTGTTGGAACGCTGGCACGCCTTCGCCCGTGCCTTGTGGACCCCCACGCTGGACTTGCCCGCGCTGTCGGGCACGGTTGGTGTGATCATCGGCATCGTCAGCGTTTTGATCGTCCACGAAGGGCTGCACGGCGCGGCGATCCTCGCTTTTGGGCACCGCGCGCGCTTTGGTGCCAAGCTCGCGCAAGGGGTGTTGTATGCCACCGCAGATAACGCCTACTTTCGGCGTCATGAATTTTGGGTGGTGGCACTGACGCCGCTGGTGGTGATCTCGCTGGTGGCGCTGGTCGGCATCGCCATCGGCAATGATGCGTTGGCGTGGGCACTGGCATTGTGGGCGACGGTCAATGCGGCGGGAGCCATCGGCGACCTATGGAGCAGTTGGTTTTGCCTACGCTACCCCGCCAGTGCGCTCGTCAAGGATGAAGGGGACGGCTTTCGGGTGTTCATGCCTGCCGACTGACGCTGAGTTCGACGGCGGTGATCAAACGCTTGATGTCGCCTTCAAAGTCGGGGTCGCTGCGCACGGCGACGGCATTCCGCATCGTCAAATCTTGCAAATCGTCGGGCAGGTGATCGCGCGTGGGCATTTTGGCACCGCGTACCAACACAGGCACGACGACGGCATCAGAACGGGTGAGGGCAGCGACGATCTCGCGCCGGACATAATCTTTCGGGTTGTGTAAGCGTGTTGTGCCCGTCTCGACATCCGCGATCCGTTCCCATTCCCCGCCGATGATCGTCAGCAACACACTGCACGACTCGACCGCCGACAAAATCCGTTTCTCGAAATCTTCGCCCGCCGAAATCGTCTGCACATCGCGGAAGATCGCCTCGTGCCCGAAATACGCGCTTAGGCGATCCCAGATGCGCCCGACGATATCTTCACTGTCGGCACGGCGATAGGAGATAAAAATGGTATTTTTGGCATAACGGATTGGCGACACCTGTTTTTGGCGGTTGAGCAGTACCAACCCATTTTCCATCAAGTCGTTGATCACCGCTTGCTGGTTGACGCTGCCGCTGGGCGCACGGAAGAACGAACTGAGGACCCACATTTCGCGCGCGAATTGCAGCGCGTCTTCAACCTCTTCGACAAATTCGTTAGTGATCCGCGCCCGCCGCATCGCCGTTTGTTCGGCGACGAGTCGTTGGCGCTCTGTGTCTATTGGGTCGGTCAGCGCCGGCGGGGCGTCGTCCCTCCAATCCGCCTGTGCGAGTTTCCAGCCGTCTAATTGCGATGCCAACCGTTGCGCGGTCGCTTCGTAGAATGTTTGCGCGGCGGTATCGTTCATCACTTGGGCGAGCAACTGGGACGCCAATGCCAAGAACAGCCCAAGGATGCAGTACAAGAGGGCATTCGCGAACAAAAAGATGATGCTGATCACCAGCAGCAACCCGCTGATCCCTTGGTAGGTGAAATAACGACGGTTGGCGCGCTGCGCGATCTGGGCATAGGAACGCTGCAAGTGCAAAACACGCGCTACCACATAGGTGTTTAAGTCGAGCGCCGTCGAGAAAGGATTCTTTTCCTCGACCACCACCTCTTGTAAATTTCGCGTAGGACGAGGGTTTGCGCGAGACGGTAGGCATAGTATTCGGCGTTGGCGTTGGTTTGGCTACGCAAGAAGCTGTAGGTCGCTAACAACAAGAGCAACAGGGCACCGATGAACGCTATCAAGCGCAACCCTTCGATGAGGAGGGTTCTCGCTTCGTTGCTGGTGGCGAAATCCATATCGGCTTGCAGGAGCAGCGCGACGAGCAGCGCCACCGCGCACGCCAGCGCGATCACGCTCAGGCGCAAGCGGCGATCCACGCGCCTACGATACGTCGCGTTGATATCGTAATCAACGAAGCGCCGCCATGCCGCCACCAACGCGGGGTCTTGCTCCGCTCGTACTAAAGTCTCGGTCATGTGAGTGCCCCTTCCGTCCCTGTGGTTTGTTTCGATTATAGGGATAGGATCGATCAGCGGCAACCGCATAGTCCGTCCCTACAAAATCGTGCTTTGTAGAGACGCCGAACGGCGGGGCGGCAGCATGTGCGTCTGTGTTTATTTTATTTTCGTGCTGCCGTTCACCACCGGATGAGCAGTGCCTCCATCGTCAAGCCCGGACCGAATGCCATCATCACCCCATAGTCCCCCGGTTGCGGTGCCCCCGACTGAAAAATGCGATCCAGCACGAATAAAATAGTTGCCGACGACATATTCCCGAAATCATAAAGGGTTTCGAGCGAAAAACGCACTTGCTCATCGGTCAGCGCCAATTGTTTTTGAATATACTCTACGATCCGTTTGCTGCCCGGATGGATCGCCCAAAATTTGATGTCAGCGCGCGTCAATTGATGGCGCTCCAGCAACCGGATCACAAACTCATCCACCTTCGCCGCCAGCAAATCGGGCACATAGCTGGAAAGATACATGCGAAAACCATGATCCGTCACGTTGAAGGTCATATGTTCGAGGGTTTGAAAATCGCAGTAAGTTTCGCTATCGAGGAGGGCGGGACCCGGCAGGCGATCATGTTCTCCGATCAGCAGCATCCCAGCACCATCGGCAAACAGCGATGTCGAGACCACCGACTCGACCGAGTCATCAAGCTGAAAATGAAGCGTAGACAATTCCAGCGCCAAGACCAGCGCCAGTTGACCGGGGCGAGAACTTACGCTGTCGATGGCGCGCTTTATGCCGGGGAATGCCCCATAACACCCCATGCCGAAGATTTGGGTGCGGTTTAGGCGGGTAGACATGCCTAACCGTTGCGCCAACAGCAGGTCAAGACCGGGCACACTAAATCCCGTACAAGAAACCACCACAAAATGATCGATGCTGGCGGCTTCGATACCTGCTTGTTCTAGCCCCACCCGGATGACGCGCTCGCCCAAAGGCAAAGCTTCCGCCATATACCGATCATTGCGCTGCTGGGTTGTTTTTACGCTGTCGAAGAAGTCCGACTGGATCACCGAGTGCCGAAAGCCAACGCCAGAATACTTCATGGCGGTACGGATGGCGCGCTGACGACGGCTGCCCGCCGCTTCTAACCAGTGGAGGTAAAATTCAGTGATCTCGTCTTGGCTGAAACAATATTCAGGCGTGTCTGTGTGCAACGCCAATACTCTGGGATTATTCATAGAGTCCGCTCTAATAAACGCATATCGCGTGTATGGGTGATCAGCCAGTTGCCAACCACGGGCAAGGCGCGCATCAGGCGCAAACCGGGGGTGAGCAAGCTGGGGTGCAGCATCAACGTTTGCAGGGTGCGCCCCAACCGCAAGCGTGCCGCAAATGTGTGCCGCCAATCCTCAGTATAAAGGCGTTTCGTCACCGCTGCATCCGTCTTCTGGGTGATATAGTCATGGAGTCTAGCGGCGGCGATCATGCCGCTGTGCAGCGCCATCGCCATGCCGTCCCCAGCCAGCGGCGCGACCATACCCGCAGCATCGCCGACGCACAAAATATCCCCTTCAAGAGGGGTTTTCGCCGCCAGCGTCACCTGCCCAATGCTCAACCAATCCGCATAGAGCGGCGTGGCGTCTGCCAACCACGCGCCAAGTTGGGGATTATCCGCGCTCATCCATTCGACGAAGCGCGGAACGGCGTGGGGTGCGCCCGCAGTCACTTCTTGAAAAACCGCTTGCTCGACCATCAAGCAAACATTGGTGCGCCCCGCTTCGACCTGCGAAACCCCACAATAGCCGCCCCGAAATACATGGAGATCGATATGTTCTGGCAAGGGTGTGCCCCGAAAATGCTGTTTCAGCCCTATATAAGGCTGTCGTCCCTTATCAAGGATTGGCACCTTATCAAGGGGGGACTGTGCGAAAAAGTCGCGCTCCAACACGCGATCAAGGGCGCTGAGCTTGCCATAAGCGGCGATCACACTGGCGGCACGCACTTCGGCGCGTCCCGTCGCCGCTTGCGTCTGTAAGGTAAAGCCCTCCGCGAACCCCCCGTCAATAGCCGTGACGCGCGTCCCCGTGGTGACTATCACCCCACACGCTGTGGCATAGTTGACCAACGCTTGGTCAAGCGCATAACGGCTTAGGCTTAAGGCTGGAGCGGCAAACGCGCCCTGCCATTCGCCACTTCTCGGCGTGGTGAGGCGCACCGTGCGGATGGTCACGGGGTGCAACTGGTGCAAGATGTCCAGAAATCCCATCTTTGCGAAGATCGCCACACACTCCGGCGACAAAAATTCACCGCACACCTTAGGGCGTGGATAGGTTCCCGCTTCGATCAAGCCGACCCGATGCCCAAGCCGTGCCAGCGTGATCGCCGCGCTACAGCCCGCCAGTCCACCGCCAACGATGATCGCATCAAACATCCGTTTTCTCCGCGACGAGCGTCATGCGCCATGGAAAATCACGAATGACGCGCGCGTTCTCGATGTCGGCGGCATGGGCTAATGCCAGCAGTTCAGCGGGCGTATAGGCGCGCTGAATCGATAACATGCCGTCATAGTGCGTCAAATAATGACGCGCAAACACCGGTTGAATGACGCGAAAGCCGATCAAGGGCAGGATGCCGCGCGTGAGGTCGCTCATCACGATGCCCCGCCGCGCGCGCAAGTAGAGATCACGCAAGAGCGCGATCAACTGGGGGGGATCGAAATGATGGAGAAACAACGACGAGACAAAATAATCGATCTGATGGATCGCGAAGGGCAGCGCCAACGCATCCGCCTGAATCAACTTGATATGCGGTTGATCGCCGATATGCTCGCGGGCGATGAGCAAATGGCGCGCCGCCCAATCGACTGGGTAAATCTGCAAGTCGATCTGTTCACGGTGTGCCCATGCCCCCAGTTCAAGCGCCAACTTGCCCGATCCCGTCCCTAAATCAACCACGCGCGCTGGTTGTGGCGTTTGTTTCAAGAGCGGGCACAAGGGGCGCATCAACGCCCGAATACCGCCGAAAGTTTGATTGACGCGCCACATCTCGCGCAGATTTTCCCGAACGTCGTCCAGCGTCCCCACCCCTTGATCGAGCAATTCGGTTTGGTCACGACGGACGGGAACTAGAAACTGGGCGCTGCCGATTTCAACTTCAGGGTGAGGCGCATTTTTTTCAATACGCGATGGTTCCGAAAATGGCATCACAAGCATCGGCTCACTTTGCTGACAAATGGTGATGGTGCTGATCGTAAGAGGGTTATAGTAGGCGTTAGAGAAGCATGGAATGAGAGCTTATTAAACAAAGGCGAAAGCACGCTCAGCGTAAACCGATGAGCAAGACGAATGCCGCTAGTTCCGCCACTGTCGCCAGCATTAAAAGGACGATGGTGTAAAACCCCAAGCCATTCCAGCGTGCCGCATGGTGCCAATCGCCCCGCCCCACCCGCCCCAGCAGCAGCACGCCCACGGGGACGAGGAGCGCGACCGCCCCCGCGACTTCGGACGGCAAACCCATGAATACCCACAACGGCAAAAGCGCGAAGGTTGCGATCACCAGCCCCGCATAGCCCCAAACCGCCCGCGCTGCCCCCAAGCGCACGACGAGTGTGCGCTTGCCCACCTGTCGATCCCCCGCTTCATCGGGGAATTCAATCGCGAGCAGCATGGCGATTTGCAAGAGGCACAACGGCAGCACCGCCCACAAGACACTGCTATCGATGCGCCCTGTTTGTAAAAAATAACCGGTCAGCGGCGTTAAAGCGGTCACGGTGATCGCCGTCGTCAGTTCGCCCACCCCGCGCGAATGAAGGCGCAGCGGCGGCGCGCTGTAAAACCATGCCAAGGCTTGTGCCGTGATCAGCAGGGCGAAGGTCGTCATGCTTGGCATGACAAAGAGGCTCAAAACGCCATTGGTACCCAATGCCAAAGCGCCACAGCCGAACGCTATCGTGCGCGCTGTGCTGGGGGGAAGGCTGCCACTGGTCAGGACACGGCTGCCGCCCGACCACTGAGTCGGCGTTGTGTTGGCGAGGTCGGCAGCGAGGTCAAAATAATCATTGGCGTAATGGGTCATCAGTTGCGTCATCGTGACCGCCACTTGTCCCCACAACAGCGCCGTACCATTTAGCGGCGCGCCGGCATACAACGCCATCGCCACGCCCAGTCCATGCAACAGCACGCCACCCACCAAAAAGTGCAGCCGCCCCATCTTGATCACCGCGCGGATGGTGGCAATTCTTCTGATGTGCTTTTCCTCTCTGGCTAAAGGGGCGGCTATCGCTGCCCCCATCATCCTTACCCGCCCGCTGGCACTTCCTTCGTCAAGCAATGTACCGCCCCGCCACCATTGGCGGACGCCGCGCAATCAATCGCACAAACATCGTGTTCCGGCATGGCGTCCCGATAGACCCGCAACGCCAACGCATCTTCGGGCACGCCAAAGGTCGGCACCAACACCCGCCCATTGACTGTCAGCGCGTTGGTATAGCTACGCCACACCGGATACACCCCCCAATTGAGATACGGCGCGGGCATGGGCAACGTCAACAAGCGATAGGGTTCGCCCGCCGCGTTGGTGGTTTCGGTCAAGCGTTCGCGGGCTTCGCGCAAGCGGGCACCATTGAACGCCACCGACTCCGAGCCGATCAAAATAGTGCGGGCGTCAGCCAGCTTGATCGCCAAATCGACATGTCCCGTTTCTTCGCGCCACAACGGGGGGATCGTGATCAGGCGGTCATAGGCGACCGCCGCGCTCAAGCGTTCTTCCACATCTTCGCTCAGCAAATCGGGATGACGGGTATAAATGTCGTCAGTCGTGAGCAGGGTGCCCGCCCCGTCCGACCAAAAGTTGCCGCCCTCGGTATGCAGATCGAGCGCGCGATAAGGCAAGCCGTTGTGGGCGGCATAGTGGGCGGGCATGGCGTTGTCACGGTCTTGCGGATACGACTCCAGCGGATCGTAGATCGGGGCGACGACTGCCCGTTTGCCGTCGCGGTCGATCCCGTAAAAGCCGCCGTAATCGCGCACCCAAATATCATCCGTCGCCAGATGCAGCACGCGCACATTGGCGAAGGTCGCCCGCCCGCGCGCCCGCAAATGTAACCACAGCGGTGTCGCCCATGTCGGGTCGGGGATCAGCACATCGGCGCGGGCGACACCGCTGATCGCCTCGATCATCTGGAGGTGCGTTTCCCACAACGACGGGTACAACACCGGAAACACCATCACGATTGCCTCCATCGGTTCCCATTGTGCAGGCAGACGCATCGGCAAGGCGGGGCTGTTGACAGGCGCGGCGTGCTTATCGACCGTCTCACAAGGGGCATCGACCGTGCCCAGTTCGCGACGGGCGGCGGCGGCATCCATGCCAGCGGGCAAGATGCGCCAGCGCGCCAAATAATGCGCCATATGTTGGGGCGATTGCGGCGGGTGGGTATCCGCGCCGGAGGCTGTCACGCCATCGAGCGCGGTGTGAAACAACCGAAAACCCCGCCGCCGCCAAATGGGGTAAGGGATGAAATCAAAACGCAACGGACGATAGGGCTTCATTGCAGACGGCATCAGTCGGTCCTTAATCAAAGTCGGCGGGCAGGTCGGGCTGGCGCAGATGCTCGAAGAAGCGCGCGATTTGCGAAGCCGTCACCCGCCCAGCAGACAGATCCGTCGGCAGGGCATCCGCCGCGAACCATGCGACCTCACTGGTTTCGATATTGCGCGGGTCGGGGATACGTTCATCGCTCAACAGTTCGCAACGAAAAAAGGCTTTGTAGGCATGGAAAATATAGGGGGGGTGATCATGGCGGTTGCGGTCGTAAAATGCCAACAATTTGACCGCCCGCGCCTGATAACCGGCTTCCTCGTAAATTTCGCGCGCGACCGACTCGCCCGCTGATTCGCCGATATCCGCCCAACCGCCGGGCAGCGACCAACGTCCCTCATCCATGTTTTCGCGCACCATCAAGATTTTGTCGTCGCGGAAGATCACCCCACGCACATCGATTTTGGGGGTGGAGTGCCCCGCTTCTTGGGTGAAAAAGCTGAGGATGTCCTTGATGTCTTCCCCGCTTTTGTCGGCGATGATCTCCGCCGCGATCTGCATGATCGTCTCATAACGCGCCCGGTCGAAGGGATGCGGTTCGTAATGTAGCCCACTTCGCGCGACGGTTTGCAACCGTTGCGCCCAATCCAGCCAACGAGGAACGCTCATGCACAGCCTTTCGGGGTAGGAATTAGCATGTAGAGACACGGGTTAGGGGTTAGAAATGCCGTCATTATCCGATGGCTCCCCAAAAACATTAAAAATGCACCCGTGCCCCGCAGCCTATTGCGTTTATCAGAACCGTGCCTCTATACTAACCCATACGTCTAACGGCGTGAACGCCGACCTCGTCGGCGGAGTCAATTTTGATGAGCCGTCACCCCGACGCCTCATCTGAAAGGGTGGTCTTGCCATGCGCACCATCGTCACAGCCTAAAAGCATCCCAACCGCTATATGGGCGGTTTGGGCGGGGAAGTCACGCCGCGTAATCTGCGCGAGGCGTCATTTTTGCGTTCCTATGCTTTAGCTGTGTGGTATCGATGATGCACAAGGAAAGACTTTCATGAATGAACACCTTCCATCCGGGCTGATGCGTCACCCGGATTTCCTCAAATTGTGGTTTGGACAGACGCTCTCAGAATTTGGATCGCGGATTTCGCGCGGGGGCATCCCCCTCATCGCCGTGATCACGCTCAGCGCCACCCCCGCCCAACTCGGCTGGTTGACAGTCGCGTCGGCGCTGCCGGTGCTACTTTTCGGTATGATCGCCGGCGTGTGGGTGGATCGCCTGCCCCGCCGCCCGTTGCTGATCACGCTCGACCTGTTGCGTTTCGCCCTCCTGCTCATCGTGCCCTTGGCAGCAGTCATGGGGTGGCTCAGGTTTGAACTGCTGGCGGGGCTGCTGGCGATCATGGGCTTGCTAGGGGTGATGTTTGACGCAGCCTATCGCGCCTATCTGCCGCAATTGATCGACCGTGAACAACTCGTCGAAGGCAACACCAAATTGGCGCTCACCGACTCGTTGGCGGAGATCGGCGGACCAGCGCTCACGGGCGTACTCGTACAGGCGGTGGGCGCGCCACTGGCGATCACCCTCAACGCCTTCACATTTTTGGTGGGGGCGCTCACCAAAGGCACTATCCGCAAGCGTATCCCGGCACCTGTACGCCCACGATCAACAGGTGCGCCTGTGCGGGCGTTGCTGGACGAGATCAGCGCGGGCATCCGCGTGATCACGGGCGATCCGTTGTTGTGGGCGTTGGCGGTTGGGGTGGCGTGGCGAAGTTTCTTCGGCAATTTCATCGGCACCTTGTACGATTTTTACGCTATCCGTGAACTGGGACTGACACCCGCCACGCTCGGCGTACTGATCGCGGGGGGCGGAATTGGTGCCTTGGTCGGCGCGGCGCTCTCAGAACGGGTGATCCAGCGGTGGGGCATCGGGCGGGCGTTGATCGGCGGCTTAATCGTGAGCGCGCTGTTCAACCTGTTGATCCCGTTAGCGGGCAGTTTTCCGCCCGCCTTCGCGCCCATCTTGCTGCTGATCAGCCAAATTGTCGGTGACGGTGCCATGACGGTGTTTGGGATCAGCGAAATTACGTTTCGGCAGCAGCGCGTCCCCGATGCGTTGATGGGACGGGTGCATACCGGCTTTGAGTTCATGAGCAACAGCATCACGCCGATTGCGGGCATCGCGGCGGGGGTGATCGCAGGGAGCAGCAGTGCGGGCGTCACCTTGTGGATCGCGACGGTGGGTATTTTGGCGGTGGCGCTGTGGACGGCGCGAACGCCCTTTGATGATGCGATATAAAGAATGATGGATCAGGGAGATTGAGTCATGGCGCTAGGGCAGACGACGCGCATCACGCTAGAGGATTACAGAAGTAGGGCTTTAGCCCGCGAAAGCTACGCCGCTTCAGCGGCTGTAGATGAAGCGCCTTACGGCTTTAGCCGCCGTCTGAGCGTCTCAGCGGGGTGCATTTGAAGTGAGTGTAAATTCTCTCGGAATTTCCGAGT
>JBBRTY010000140.1:0-11206 GCA_038248285.1 Aggregatilineales bacterium | reverse complement strand
GACCCAAGGGCGGACGCATGAAACCTGCCATACGGATGAGAACGGGTCAGGATGGGTATGTAGGGGCCTGATATATCATGCCCCTACCGAGGATAAACCCATTGTGTGTTTTTGTGACCCTTTGTGAATATGGAGTACCATTTCATGCGTTGACCCTGCCCCCGACCCCCTCTCCCACAAACAGGAGAGGGGAGAAAAGCAGTAGAAAGTCCCTCGCCCCTTGTGGGAGAGGGATTGCCGCTTCGCTTTAGGAGAGGGTTGAGCAGTTACCAATTAAGGCTGCATCAGGGTAAAGGTAACTCCAGACGACTCACTAGGGGTCGCAACCTAGGAAATATCGGGCGCAACCTCAAAAAGAAGGGGTTGCGCCCCTTCCCATAAACACAATCGACCCAATTCGGGCAGTTGTTCCACGCCTTCAATAATCGTCAAAAAATGATTGCCCGCCAATTGCCCGGCTTTGCTGGCGAAACAGGCGCTCCCATAGGTCAGCAGGATTTCCGTCTCGCTGACGCCGCCCGGATAGAACAGGATATCCCCGCGCGAGGGATGACTGGTGGCATTTTCATACCCCACTCCCAATTGAAAATCCCCCATCGGAATCCAACACGCTTCCCCACTCCAGCGAGCATGAATGATGCGTTGGCGATAAGGCAACAATTTCAAGAATGCCGCACACGTTTTGGGTGCATGTTCGGTTTCTAAGCGTGCCCGAAATTGCAGGGTGGCGGCGCTGATGTGAAGGCTGGTTGTCATGGATCGAGAGTCCTTGATCTGGCACAGGGTTAGCTTAGCGAGCGCGAAAGATGCGGCAACCAAAGGCGGCGATGTTCTCGTGTTGGGTGGTTACTGGCGGATAGGTATACAGTAGCGCCAAGGGTGCTGTGACTTCGGGGACTACCAGCGCATGTTGCGCCAAATTTACGATGATCAGCAAGCGTTCGGTGTCGGTACTGCGCCAAAAGCCGACCCAATCCGTCGTCGCTTCTGGCAAAAAGCTGACTTTCCCCCGTCGCAATGGCGCATATTGTCGGCGTAAGTGGATCAGGGCGCGATAATGATCGAAGGTTTGTTGATCAAATGATGCCCAGTCAAGTTGAAACTCCTCGAACAAGGATGTCCAGTTGTAAAGCGAACGCCATCGATTGTTTTTTGAGGCAACAGGTCACGGTGATGAGCTTGTGGGTGATCCATGATGGGGACTCTCTTGCTGCTGTGGGGTATTTCGGACAACGCCCGCGCAATCTTTATTCCATGCCGAAGTAGGCTTCTAAGACTTGGCGGGCAATCGGCGCGGCGACCTCCGACCCCTGCCCGGCGGTTTCCATCAGCACCACCACCACGACCTCTGGATTTTCGCGCGGGGCATAACTGGCGAACCACGCATGAGGGGGTGTCCCTGGTCCGCCAGTTTGTGCCGTGCCGGTTTTGCCACATACGCCAATAGTTTGCAGTGCCGAGTTGCTAAACACAAAATCGGCTGTGCCCCCCGGCAACGTCACCGCGCACAAGCCTTCTTGGATGGTCGCGATCACCTCTGGTCGCAGCCCCGTCGGTGTCGAGACGGGCACATTCACAATGGTGCGCGCTTCACCGATCAAGCCTGTTTCGTGGACTAACGAGGGGCGGGGCAGCAAGCCATTGTTGGCGATTGCCGAAAACCAACGCGCCACTTGCAAGGGGGTCACCTGCATATAACCCTGACCGATTGCCAGATTGACCGACTCGGAAGAACGCCACGCCTCACCATAATTGGTGCGCAACCAATCCGGATCGGGGATCACACCGACCGATTCAGGCAGATCCACCAAGCCTGTTGCCCCGCCAAAACCGAGCCGGCGGGCATAGGAGGGCAGGATGTACGGATCGACTTGATCGAGCTGATAGCCGACCTCGTAATAGTAGGGGTTGCAACTGTTCGTCAACGATGACGCCAAGGTCATGACGCCATGTCCCCCCGGCAACCAATCGGTGCGCAAAATATCGCGATTCCACGACCCGATGCAGGTATAGCGCTGGTTGAGGGTGTACACCTCACTATCGGCGGCGGCAGCGGCGCTGACGGTTTTCATGACTGAGCCGAGCGTGAATAACCCCTGCGCCGGACGATTGACTTCTGGACGGCGGACATCCTCTTGAAAGGCTTCGATCATGGCATTGGCGGCTGTGCGTCCCATTTCGGGGTACGGGGTGTAGGCGCGGTTATCAAAGGACGGGTAACTGACCAGCGCCCGAATCTCCCCCGTTTTGGTATTGATGACCACCACCGACGCGCCGCTCGAAGTCTTTGCCCAACCGTCGCGCGCCAGCGTGAACGCCTGTGTCACGATCTCGTTGGTGCGGCGTTGCAGGTCGCTGTCGATGGTCAGCCACAAACTGTTGCCGGGTTGGGCGGGGATATTCGCCAGTTCGCGCAGTTCTGCCCCCACAGTACTGACCAGTATCAAGCGACCGCCGGGCGTGCCGCGTAGGGTTTCGTCCCATGTGGCTTCAATACCGCTGCGACCGAGGATCGACTCGCGCGTGAAACCCGCCGCCTCGACCTCAATGACTTCAAATTCGGTCGGCGTGCCGACATACCCGAGTAGGTGAGGGGCAAGGGTGCCATCGGGATAATGGCGGGCGGGTTGGGGCACAAAGCCAGCGGCGCAGGCGGTCTCTAAGGTTTCCGCCATGCGGGTATAGACATCGGGCAAGATCGCGCCCATGTCCAGCAACCAATCGACGGGGCGGGTGTCGATGATTTCGCGGATTGTTTCTAAGGGGCGATTCAGCGCGGTGGCAAGGGTGGTCAAACAGGTTTCGTAATCGGGCACCCGCTGGCGCACGATTTGTACCAGCACCACGCGCCCGCTTTGATCTGCCAACACGACGCCGTTGCGGTCATAGATATTGGCGCGGTTGGGAACGGTGGACGTAAAGCGCAAGCGCGCGCCGTCCGCGATCCCCGCGAAAATATCATCCGGCGACCATGCCACGCGCCATTCGTTGGCGTCAGTATCGACCACCAGCGTGAGCGCACGATTGCTATCGGTGAAGGTGCCTACTAAGCGGGTCGTGAACACCGCGTCATAGGCAAGGACGGCGATGGTATCTTGTTGGCGAAAGATAGTGGTCGGGTGTAGGGTGAGGGTTTCTAAGCCCATCACAGCGGCGGCATTGTCGTAAACCAAATCGAACGCGGCGCGCGGGGTAGTCTCTTGTACCGCTCGGCTGATCCAGCGGTACATCTCGGCACGATCCCCATTTTGCCATGCCGTCACATAATCGCGGGCGACGCGCTCGGCGTCTTCAAGCCGATAATTAGACGGCAAGAGCGCCAACGTCGGGATTGGGGGGGCGGCGGCAGGGGGCGACCCGCCGCAGCCCGTCGCGAGGAGGCACAGACACAGCAAAATACTCATGCGGGCAAACAAGCGGCGCATTATAACTCGTGGAGTTCTTCGAGCAAGATATCGCCTCGACGTACTGCTTGCAAGGCAGCGGCATAACGGTCTTTGGAATTCAACTTATCTAAGGCGCTGGCAAGTGCCTCGATAAAATCGGTCAGGGGCATCTCTAAGCGGGCGGCAATCGCCTCATTTTCATAACCACTGGCGACATACAACATAATTTGGCGCTCGATATCGTTGAGCTTGTCATGATCGTCAGGCGAACGGAGCATCCCGGTCACGACTTTTTCGGCGACGCCGCGCCCCAAGACGAGTTGCCCTTGCGAGACTTTATGGATGGCATCCAACAATTCATCCTCATTGGAAGATTTTAAGAGGTAGCCATGTGCGCCCGCCCGCAAGGCCCGCATGATGTACCATTCCTCGTCGCGTCCGGTCAGGATCAACACCCGGGCGTTGGGAAGGCGGTTGCGCAGGCTGGGCAAAATCTCTAAGCCGCCTTTGATAGGCATATTGAGATCAAGCAAGATCACATCGGGTTCCAACTGCAACGCATCGCGCAGGGCGGCTTCACCGTCGCCCGCTTCGCCCACCACGACGTACTCATCATGTTGGGTGATGAAGCTGATCAGTGACCGCCGCAAGACGGTGTGATCATCGGCGACAAAGATGCGGATCGTCCGCGTGACGGGCGGCTCCGGCGTGATTGAGTAGGCGGACTTGGTCGGTAGGTCTGCCGCCGAGTCGGGACGGATGGCGACTGCCAGCGCACGGCTGAGCGCGTCGGCGGTCTGGAAGCGGCGGGCGGGATTCTTTTCGAGCGCCTTCATGATGACATTTTCCAGCGCGATAGGCAGGTCTGGGTTGAAGGAGCGTAGGGGCGGGGGCTGTTGTTTGACATGCTGGAGCATCAACGCCGAGATGTCATCGGAGGCAAAGGGCAGGTTCCCGGTGGCAAGTTCATACAACACGACGCCCAGCGAGTAAATATCCGTGCGGTGATCCAGCGTCAAGCCCTGGGCTTGCTCTGGCGAGAGATACGCCGGCGTGCCGATGATCATCCCGGCAGCGGTCACACGTTTGGCTTCCCGCGGGAGCGCCAACCCCAAATCCATCAGCTTGATCTGCCCTTCGGGCGTGACCTTGATGTTGGCGGGTTTGATGTCGCGGTGGATGATGTTGTGTTCATGGGCATAATGCAGCGCATCAGCGATTTGTTGCCCCAAATCGATCACCTCACTAGGGGCAGACGGGACGAAATCCGACAGGAGCGCCCCTTCGATATACTCGATGACGAGAAAAATCTTGCCATCTTCTTCGTCGATATCGTAAATCGCCATGATGCCGGGGTGGTTTAACTGAGCGACCGACTGCGATTCCTGAAAAAAGCGCTTCCGCGCGGATTCGTTGACGTGGGGCAGCAGCAGCTTAAGGGCAACCATGCGATTCAGGCGATTATCGGTCGCGCGATATACCGTCGCTGTCGAACCCTCGCCCAGCAAACTGTCGATTTGGTAGCGTTTGCGTAGAAGTCTGCCGATCATGATCTCATCCTATAGTTTAGCAGATCCGCCCCGCCCACCCGGTCGTGACTGATCTCACTCATAAAAAACTATCCCCGCTTGCGGGCGGTGATCGACACGATATCCAATGGGTTGACGTAAAACGAACGTTCCGATAGGCTGAAGGATTTTTCTAAGGCTTGCAACCCGCGTGCCAAGAACGGGACATACATCGCTAGACGATCCAAGAACAAGCTGAGCGTGACCACTTTGCCGACGTGGCGCACGTTGACGACATCAAAGCCCGCTTCGTTCAACATCCGCGTCAGGGTTTTGATCGAAAAATAGTAGACATGCTCTTCGGAAAGCTTATACCCAACCCATCGCCGCCCCGCAAGCCGGGCAGGAATACTGCCTACATCGGGCGTCGCCAGCGCAAACACCCCACCGGGGCGCACCAAACGGGCGATCTCAGTGATATAGGCTTTGGGGTCGGGCACATGTTCGATGACATCCCATAGGGTGACGAGATCATACCCCGCTGTCGGCAGGTCAAGTTCCAATAAACTGCCCACGCTCGCCTCGAAGCCGAAGCGGGAGCGTGTGTATTCCACCGCGAATGACGAAACATCGACGCCCGACACCTGCCACCCGCGCTTATCGGCTTCGCTCATGAAAAAACCCGCCGCACAGCCGACATCAAGCAATTTGCCCGTCTTGATAAACGGCACAAGGCGGTCGAGTCGTCCGGCAAAGGTGTTGCGGATGTTTTGTTCATCGTTGACGTAGTGGGTATAGCCGACTTTGCTGGATTCGTCATTATGAAAATAGGTCTCGCCATAGAGGGCATAGAGTTCATTGGCGTCGGGGCGAGGGCTGACATACACCAACCCACAATGTTGGCATTGGACTAAACCCAACCCGTTTTCTGGGCAGTAGGCTTGACGGTCCTCACTGCCACACAAATTGCACGGGATGTGATTGCGAATCACATCCGCCCGCACGCTTGGTGCAGCGATGGATGTTTGAGAACGCGATTTTTCAGCCAACGTATAGACCTTTTCATGGATGGGTACCAGCGAATTTGCTGACCCTATGACCGAACATGATAAACGAAAAATGGGCGCATTCCACAAGTTGCGCGCCCATTATAACAAATCAATACGTTTGGTGGACGCCAACAACGCACATCGCACCAAGATCACCCTCGCTAACGAATTGGCACTTGATAGATTTCGCCGCGCACTGTCACCCAACGCGCATCGATCCAGCCAATTTTGTCCTCAAAACGGACTTGTAACCAACGATTGGTGCCGGCTTGCACCGTGCGCCCGACCAATGCCAGTTCTGCACCCCAGGGGATGCTGGCGATTTGGGGGGTCCGTGGGCTAGGGCGTTCGCGCAGGTTCATGACGGCACGCGGATAAGCGCGGGCACCGATATCTGAGGCATTGTCGATAGTGTCGAAAATAGTGCTTTCCTCGGACAGGGTGTTGGGATCGACACTGATCGTCAAGAACCGACCGGACGCCCAGCCTTCGCGTTCGCCGACCCGCAGCTTATACCAGTTATAGACACCTTCATCACGATTGCGCGCCAAAACAGGGTAAGCTGTCTCGGCACCCAAAGTTGTGATGAACGACGCACCGATATAAGGACCCGTGCGCAATGCCAAGCCGCGTGCCCCTGTGACCGAGGCGGTCGGTCCGCTATAGACCGCCGTCCCCGGCGGGGTGCCAAACGGCGTAGAGATGACGCCACCGCCGACAGCCGTGCCGGTGCCGGGGGTGGAGCCGCCGCTGATTTGGAACCACTGGAACTGAATGGCGGATTGGTCGATGCCCTCGAAGTATTCCACAATGATCGAGTGGGTGCCCGCCGTCAGGTTGATTTGCACGCGGTCGGTCGTCAGTTGCCGCCCGATGAAGCGATCCAAGACGGTGGCACCATCGATCAAGATGCGCACGCCATCATCGGACGAGACGATAAACTCATAGGTGCCAGCGTTGAAGAGCTGCACTGAGGAATACCGTGCCGAGAAGTTATCTTCATTGACGACGCCGGGGCGAGGGCTGGACATGCCATAGTTAAAATTGATCCCCGACGCCAGCGCTTCGGACAACACGGGGCTGCCGGACAGGTCGATGTTGTTGTAATACTGCACCGTCCACCCTGTGCCGAACTCCGCGTTCACGCTGAGCATCGGTAGGAATGCCAGACAAATGGCAATGCACAGGATGGCAAGCGATACAATGCGGTTTCGCTTCATAGAAAGAACCCCTTCAATCGTGCCCAATTTCTCTTCATTATAATCGCGACCCGCAAACCACGCGACATGACTTTTGGGATCAAGCTTTTGGCAATTTAGGGGCAAGCTGTTGAAACTTTCTTGGGATGGCTTGCGTATAAAGATATGTAAGCTAAAACCGAGTATTTTGCAGGCGCACCCTGTTCAAAAAGCGGGTGCGCCGCTAGAGACAAATCATCTCACAAGGAGAGATAATCATGAGCGAAGAAAAAAACAAGAACAATACGTCGCCATTGCCGGAAGACAAGAAAGCCTTCAACGAAGAACTGGAAGTCGCCGGTTCGCAACTGGTGGAACAAGTGCGCAACTTGCTCGAACAAGGCAATATTCGTCGGTTGATCATCCGCGATCAGGAAAGCCGCGTCTTGCTGGAAATCCCCCTGACCATTGGGGCAGTGGCGGGCGGCGCATTATTGGTGTTCTACCCGCTGTTGGCGGGCTTGGCGGTCGTGGGTGGCTTGGTGGCGAAACTGCGCATCGAGATCGTCCGCGTCCTTGACGACGAGGCGACGACTCCCGAAGCCTTGGTTGACAAGAACGACGAGAGCGTCTAATCCATCGTCACCCTTGTTGAATTAAGGGGAACGGGCGCAGGGTGGCAAATGACCCTACGCCCGTTCTTGTGTTTTAACACCGATTGTCATCCTGAACAGTAACTGCTCAGGATGAAAAACGGTTGGTAATAAAGGGAGAAATGACCGTTGGCGGCAAATGGGTGGATATTCGGCGCGCGAACCTTCATGTTAACGAACGATTGACAAGCGCCTAATCCACCCCTACATCCACGTTTCGAGGGGTATTTTTCTGTTTTTCTTCACGTCTTCATGCCTCTCTGTTTATTTTGTCCTGTTTCCATACCTGAGTAGTCACGGTGGTTTTCTTTAACAGCACCGTGAACAGCGACGCCAACGGTGAATTGTTGTTGGTCGCGCCACCGGCGGGCAGCTATCGAGTGCGCGTCAAACATGCGCAAGCGCTGGCGTCGGCGCTGGAATTCATCATGGACGCGACCAGCCAAACGATCAATATCGGGACCTTGCCGACAGGGGATGTCGATAATAACAACGTGGTCAACGTCACCGACTTTGCATTGGTGGCGGTGGCATTCGGCAAGGTCAGTGGTCAGGTCGGGTATGATATCCGCGCTGATTTGAATGCCGATGCGGTCATCAACATCACCGATTTCTCATTTTTAGCGCTCAACTTTGGGCAAGCAGGCGCGCCCTAGAGACACGGGTTTAGCAGATAAGGGGATAGACGGACAGGCGTTGCCCGTCTATCCCCTTTTTGACTCTCACCGATGATTGCGTTCGTAAATCACGCGCAAGCCTTCCAGCGTCAAGTCCGGGGCGATCAAATCGATGACATCGGTATGGGCGTTAAACAACACCGATAAGCCCCCCGTCGCGATCACTTTGATATCTGGCTCGTTCATCGCCGCCTTCAAACGGGCGACCATCCCCTCGATCATCGCCACGTAACCGATAAACAGCCCCGACTGCATCGCGTGAATCGTATTGGTGCCGATGACGCACGGCGGCGGTTGCAGATCGACCTTGTGCAGGCGCGCGGCATGGCTGACCAATGCCTCTTGCGAAACCACGATCCCCGGCGCAATCGCCCCCCCGCGATACGAGCCATCCCCCGCCACCACGTCAAACGTCGTCGCCGTGCCAAAATCGATGACAATCGCCGGGGCACTGTGCAGCGCCACGACCGCCGCCGCGTTTATGATCCGATCCGCGCCCGCTTGTTCCGGCTGATCGATAGCAATGCGCACCCCTGTATCCGTCTTATGCGTCACCACCAACGGTTCTACCTGAATATACCTTTGCGCCAGTTCCACAAAGGCGCTGGTCAAGCGGGGAACCACACTGCCGATGGCGACGCCCGTGATCATGCCATAATTGAGATCGGCATTGTCGAGAAAACTCTCCAACAACACCGCGTACTCGTCGGGCATTTTGTCGGGCACAGTGCGCGCCCGCCAACTCATGCCCCATTCGCCCTGAGCATACAGCCCAAAATGAATATTCGTATTTCCGACATCGATCCCCAACAAGTTTTCGACCATGTTCGCAATAATCCACTCTGATCCTTAAAGCAAAAAGCATAACCCAAAGCGGCGAGAGCAGGTATCCCCGTTTTTTGCACCTCCTCAATTTGGGATAACGCCCGGTTTTATCGCAAATTGTCGTGAGGGGAGCTTGCGATAAAAAAATGGACGCCCCCCGTGCGACAGAGAGCGTTATCCCAAGTTATTCCATTTATCCCAATGTTAACGGGATCAGCCTCGCTGGTATCCCACATAGACGGAAAGTTAGGGCGGTTCGCGTTGGGTGCGTGCCCATGCCGACCCTACCCAATCGCGGTACTGGCGCATCTGGGTGATGCGCTGGCGGCTCCGTTCCCGACACGATGCCAATTTTTCCGCCGTCCAATATAAATTAAAAAAAGCTTCGGTTTCGACGGGGGAGCGCCCCCACTCGCCTTGTTTCCATAAAGACGGATACACCCACCAACGATGCCGCTTATTGATGATCCGCCGCATTCGTTCGATGCGTGCCGCGCGCTGGCGAATCACCTGATACGTGGTGGCACCCTCCACCGGATCGATGCCTTGTTGGGCGCACAATGCCCGCCACTCCCCGATAAAACGTGCCCCATCAAACCAACGCGGAGTCGTTGACATCGGGCTTGTTTCTCTATCATCCATAGGCTTCCTCGCTATTGTTACAATTTCTAACCTGCTGAGTTTCTACTATATGCGAACTCGTGTTCTAAAGTCAACTCAATTTGAGTACGAATCTGGTTTGAATCTTTTAACCCGCGTACCATCCATAGCGCAGTTGGGCGGGGCGCGCTATGATCTAGGTCATTTGAGGTAGCGATGAGATGGTGTCCACCATGAGTATCGAAATACGGGCAGCACAATTAGACGACACGACGGCGATCAGCCACGCCTTTCGCGCCCAAATCGGCGTTTGGCAGCGCGTCACCCGCGACGGACGGGTCGAAACCCTGCCCCACGATGCGCTCACCGTCTATGAGCGCTGGCTGCACGGCGGCGCGTGGATGAGTATCGAGACCAGCGCCATCTGGCTAAATCATCTGATCTTGGGCGCGGGCTTAGCGCGAGTGGCGTTCGACAAATCAGGCAAGTTGCGGGGCTATGCCGAAGCCTTCGTCAGCACCGAAGCCGATCCGTTTGGGCGGCTGTTGCACATTCATCATCTGATGGCGGACGATAGCGAGACCACGCGCGCGCTCTTGACGCATTTAGCGGCGGACGCCCGCAGCCTCAAATGCCAGCGGATGACGATCACCAAAATTGGCAACGACGCCCCCTATATGGACGTTGCTACGCTAGAATGTATTGGGCTGTTGCGGCGCTATACCTTGTCGGCACGACAGGGGAATGTCTTTTATCGCGCGGTCGATCACCCTAATGTCGAAGGCGGGCAGATCATCGGATGGGGGATGCCCATCGGACGCTTCGGCAGTGCCCGCTCGGCATGGGAAACCGTCTGGAACCATCAATTCAACTCGATCCCCGACATCGCCGCCCGCAAGACCCAACGGTTGCATATGAGCGTCGCCGGAATCGAAGCCTTCCTACATTGTCAGCAAGGGTTATACGACCCGCGCACCGCCGAAATCGCGGTCTGGTCGCCCAAACCCCTGACGGGGCAAGTCGTCAATGCTGTGCGTGATTGGGCACACCGCGAGGGCTATCGTTCGTTAATCGTGGCAGTCCATGATGATGAGCGAGCGGCATTGGGCGCGGATGCCGACGCGGACGGGTATACCCAAGAAACCTGCGCCATCACGCTCGACGAGACCTAACCGCTCAAAGAATCAGAGTGACTACTCAGGCATAGAAACAGAATAAAATAAATAGGGAGGCATGAAAACGTGAAGAAAAAAAGGAAAATACCCCTCGAAACGTGGATGTAGGGGTGGATTAGGCGCTTGTCAATCGTTCGTTAACATGAAGGTTCGCG
>JBBRTY010000139.1:0-11380 GCA_038248285.1 Aggregatilineales bacterium | reverse complement strand
GAGGCATGAAGACGTGAAGAAAAAAAGGAAAATACCCCTCGAAACGTAGATGTAGGGGTGGATTAGGCGCTTGTCAATCGTTCGTTAACATGAAAGTTCGCGCGCCGAATATCCACCCATTTGCCGCCAACGGTCATTTCTCCCTTTATTACCGACCGTTTTTCAGCCTGAGCAGTTACCATATTTTGCACTAAAGTGAAATGCCCCCGGTGGCATGTCGTCGATCAAGAGCCGCTCACCACCGCCGATAGCGAACCGGAACCCGAACCCCTAAAAAAAGGACTCTGATGCACATCAAAACCATGAACTGGATGCAAGTCGAAGCCTATCTCGCTACGGATAACCGCTGTGTGCTGCCCCTCGGCTGTACCGAGCAGCACGCCTACCTGAGCTTATTCACGGATAGCCTCTTGGCGGAAAAAGTCGCCCTCGACGCCGCCGAACCGCTCGGCATCCCTGTTTTTCCGGTCGTGCCTTATGGCATTACCCCCTATTTTCGCGCCTATCCGGGCACGATCAGCCTCCGCGTTGAAACCTATCTGCAGGTGGTGCGTGATGTCCTTGACGGCATGGCGGAACAGGGCTTTCGGCGGATTTTGATCGTCAACGGGCACGGTGGCAATAGTCCTGCCGCCATGCTCGCCATCGAGTGGATGGCGGATCACCCCGATTGTGCGGTCAAGTTTCATAACTGGTGGAGTGCCCCGCGCACCTGGGCGCAGGTGATGGCGCTTGACCCCGTAGCGTCGCACGCCTCGTGGATGGAAAATTTCCCGTGGACGCGCTTGCCCGACGTAACCATGCCCGCCACGCAAAAGACGCCCGTCGATACCGATAAATTGCGGACGCTCTCGCCCAGCGCCACCCGTGACTTGCTCGGTGATGGCAACTATGCCGGTTTTTATCAACGCCCCGACGCCGATACCGATCAATTGTGGGCGACCGCCATTGACGAAACGCGCGCCCTTTTGACGGACGGGTGGTAAGGGCACTATGCAGATCGAATTTTCCGGCAAAACAGTGTTGGTGACGGGCGCGGCACACGGCATCGGGCGGGCATTATGCGTCGCTTTTGCCGAGCGGGGCGCGACGGTGTGGGGGTGTGATCTATTGGCGGACGAATTGGCGATCACGCAAGCGGCATGTGAAGCCACAGGCGGACGCTGTACAGTCGGTGCTGTGGATGTGCGGGATCGCGATGCGATTCGGGCGTTTGTGAGCGCCGCCGTCGCCTCGTCTTCTGCCGAACCGCGACGGGTCGATATTTTGATCAACAATGCGGGTGGGGTCTTGGGGCATGTCGGCAAAGCGATTGAGGGCGTCACCCCGCAAGAATGGCACGATATCATTGATGTCAATATGAGCGCGGCGTTTTGGTTCGCCCAAGCCGTGACCCCCGGCATGAAAACTGCCGGGGACGGGCGCATCATCACCATTTCTAGCGGTGCTGGGCTGAACATCAGCCTGACGGGAATTCAGGCGTATGCGGCGGCGAAGGCGGGCGTGATCCACCTTACACGCCAACTCGCGCACGAACTGGGCGCGTTCGGGATCACCGTGAACAGCATCGCGCCGGGCTTTATCCGGTCGAACCCCAACACCGAGCGCCAATGGGAATCGTATGGCGAGGCGGGGCAACAAGCGCTCCTCAACGGCATCGCCATGCGGCGCTTGGGCACGCCCGACGATATCGCACAAGGGGCATTATTCTTGGCATCCCCCTATGCGACATGGATCACGGGGCAGGTGATCGCGATTGACGGCGGGAAGTAGGCACCCCGTCCCTTATTCGGTCGTGCGCTGAATCGTTGCTGGCAAGAAAACAACCGTCGCCACAAAAGCGAGGAAGACCACTGCCGCGCCGACCGCCATCCCTTGCCGCGCCCCCGCGACGAAGCCTTCATTGGCGGCGTTCAAGATCGTCTGTGTGACGCTGGCGAATGCCTCCGGGATTTGCGAGGCGACGACATGCGCTCCTTGAATACTGCGCAAGATGGCTTCGCGCGCGGCTTCGGGCACCGTCTCAGGTAGGGCAGCTACGGTTGACGCCACCGACGCGCGATACACGCCATTGAGGACGGAACCGAGGATCGCGATCCCAAGCGCGCCCCCCAATTGGCGGGTGGTATCGTTCATCGCGCTGCCGATGCCGGCTTTACGCACGGGGATACTTTGCATGACCGAATTGGTGGCAGGGCTGACCATGAGCGAAATGCCGGCGGCGAAGGCGACCTGACCGATGAAGATCAGCGCATAGGGGGTCGTCGGGGTCAGCAGCACGGCGTAGTAAGCCAACGCTGCACTGACCAGCAAAGAACCAGCGGCGATGGTCAGTTTGGTGCCAAAGCGCGCCGCGATCCGTGACGAATTGACCCCACCGATCACCAAGGTAATGGCAACTGGCAGACTGGCGGCACCTGCCAGCAGCGGGTCGAAGCCGAGTACCGACTGAAAATATTGGCTGAGGAAGAAACCGAGCGCGAACAGGCTAAACGTCATCAAGACCAGCACCAAATTGGCGACCGTGAAGGACGGATTGCGGAAGAAGCGCATCGGCAACATGGCATTGGGGGAGCGCGCTTCCCAAACCCCGAATGCCGTGATCAACACCGCAGCGACGGCGAACGATAGTAATACGGTGGGAGCCGTCCAACCGAGTTCGCCAGCGGTAATGATCCCATAAACCAGCGCCACTAAGCCGGTAATGGAGAGCAGCACGCCCGGCACATCCGGGCGCGGCGCTTGGTCATCGCGGGATTCGCTGATGAAGCGCGCGCCGCCGATGATGGCGATGGCGGCGACGGGAAGATTGACGTAGAAGACTGATTCCCAGCTGAAAAAGCGGAGCAGAAACCCGCCGATCAAGGGTCCAATGCCGACGCCCAAACCGAAGATCGCTGCCCAGATGCCAAAGGCGCGGGGGCGTTCATCGGCGGGGAAGGTGGCACTGATGATGGACAGCGTGGATGGGAAGATCATCGCCCCCCCGATGCCGGTGAAGCCGCGTGCGAGGATCAGTTGCGCGGTGGTGGTCGATAGGGCACAAAAAAGGGATCCTACAGCAAAGAGCGCTAACCCGATGGCGAGGGCACGTTTGCGCCCAATGCGGTCGCTGAACGCCCCCATCGTTAGCAAGAGGGCGGCAAACACCAGCACGTATGAGTCCACGATCCATTGCAATTCGCCCGCGCTGGCGTTGAGGACGCGCGAGATCGAAGGGAGCGCGACATTGAGAATGGTATTGTCGAGCGACACGACCAACAGCGAAATGCCGATGAAAATCATGGCGCGCCAGCGGTTGGCATACGTGATGGGATCAATAGTCTCTCGTCCCGTTATAGGAAGAGGCGGGACGGTCATTTCGACGGTCATGGAGGGAAGGACTCCTAAAGAATTCAAGACTGATTGAGCTTAGAGACAAGCAAGGCTATTAATCTTACGCACTAAGCGATTTTATAGCCCATCAAAATGTTCTGTGGCTTACCTGACTAATCGAGTCGGTTATTGCATAACCTGTGCGAATGTGTTAGCTTAACTGTAGGAACTTTTTCACGAAATTGATGAGGGTTTTGCTGTGAAATTTTCTTTACGCCTCCTGTCCGTGTTCATTGTCTCGTCGCTGTTCGTCTTCAGCGTCGCCGCGCAAGATGCGACTAGTGTCACCGTCGCTTTTGCTGAATCCCAACCGACCACCCTTGACCCCCACGCCTCGCGCACCAATGATGATTTCTTGGTGACTCGCAACGTCTGTGAAGGCTTGACCAATTACGATGCATTGACGCTGGAACCGATCCCCGCGCTGGCGGAGAGCTGGACGGTCTCGGAAGATGGCTTGACCTACACCTTCACCCTGCGTGCCGGCGTCACCTTCACCGATGGCAGCGCGCTGGACGCCGCCGACGTGAAATATTCGTTCGACCGTCTGTCTAACCCCGCCTTCGGCACCTCCTACACCGCCGCGCTCGTGCTACGCGATGTCGTCGGTTGGGCAGAAGCTCGTCCTAGCGTCCCGGCTGCTGGCGAAGGCACCCCGACGCCTGTTCCTCCCGTTCCGGCGGGTGTGATTAGTGGCGTGACCGTCGTTGACGACAGCACCGTGCAGGTCGTCCTCGCCCGTCCCGTGACTTCCTTCTTGACTCGTCTGACCCTGCCCGGTGGCGTGATCATCGCTGAGGGTTCTGCCGAAGGGCGCGATTTCTTGGCAGAAGGTCCGGTGTGCGCTGGTCCGTACAGCGTCGCCGAATGGGTGCAAAATGATCGTGTCACCCTGACCGCCAACCCGACTTATTGGCAAGGTGCGCCCGCTGTGCAAACCGCGACCGTGCGCGTCATCCCCGAAGCGTCCAGCCAAGTGATCGAATTTGAAGCGGGCAGCCTTGATATTTCGCTCGCCCCCGAAGCCGATCTGCCCCGCATTCGCGAAGATGCGACCCTGAGCGCGCAGTTGGTGACCATCGCCACCTTGTCTAATTACAACTTCCGCATGAACTTGAAAGACCCCAAGATGGGCGATGTGCGCGTGCGTCGTGCGCTTGCCATCGCCATTGATCGCCAACTTGTGATCGATACCGTGTTGCAAGGCAACGGCGTCCCGGCGGATGGGTTGTACCCACCCGGCTTGACGACCTACAACGCGGATTTTGCGCCCTTTGAGCGTGATCTTGATGAAGTGCGCGCGCTCTTGACCGAAGCCGGTTATCCCGATGGCATTGAGCTGACCATCCGCACCGATCAGAACGAGACCGAAAATCGTGTCCTTAACGCCATCGCCGCCACCGTCGCCGAAGCCGGTATCACCTTGATGGTGAATTCGACCGAAGCCTCGGTCTATACCCAAGACCGCACCGCTTGTACGATGGAAATGGGCGGCATCCGTTGGTCGATGGACTATCCCGATCCCGAAAATATGGTCGTGCTATTGCTGCCCAACGCCGCCACCCGCGTCAATTGCGGGTATGGGGATCACGAAGTCGCTGGACAGATCAACGACCTGTATACCCAAGGCATCTCACTGCCGTTCGGTGCCGAACGCGACGCGATCTTCCAAGAGATCGAACAAATCGCGATGGACAACGTGTTGATTTTGCCCGTCTATCATGGCGCGACCACCCGCTTGATCAGCAACCGTCTGGGGGGCACGCCGCTGGATAACAACGGCACCATCCGCTTCGCCTTGATGGAAGTCGGTTAAGAGCAATGTGAAGGGTCAGAGCATTTTTCTCTGACCCTTCACACCGCCGGCTCATGCTCCGTTACACACTGGGACGCCTCCTCCAATTTATCCCCACGTTGATCGGCATTTATGTGCTGACCTTCTTTTTGATGCGCGTCTTGCCCGGCGACCCGGCACAATTTTTGGAGGGGGATCGGGGCAGTACCGAAAGCCTTGCCGAAACGCGGGCGCGGCTCGGCTTGGACGAACCGCTGTTCACGCAGTTCACGATTTTCTTCACCAATGCGCTCAACGGGGACTTGGGCAAAAGCTTCATCACTCAACGCCCCGTCACCGACTCCATCAGCCAAGCCTTCCCCCAAACCGCCGTCCTTGCCCTGTGTGCCATGCTGATCGCGGTGGGCGTCGGCATCCCGCTCGGCATCGTCGCTGCCGTCACCCACAACTCCATTTGGGACAACCTGACGCGCTTGATCGCTTTGATCGGTGTTTCGATTCCGGTATTTTGGTTGGGGCTACAATTGCAAATCTTGTTTGGGTTGCAACTCAAACTGCTGCCCGTCAGCGGGGCGGGGTTCGATAATCACCTCGTTCTGCCCGCGCTTGCCGCCAGTTTCGGCATGTTGGCGGTCTTGATGCGCATCACCCGTTCCAGCTTGTTAGAGGTCTTGACGCAAGACTACATCCGCACCGCGCGCGGTAAGGGCTTGGGGTTTGGGCGCATCAGCCGCCGCCATGCACTGACTAATGCCCTACTGCCCATCCTCACGGTGTGGGGCACTGGCTTGGCGAGTTTGCTGAGCGGCACCTTGCTCATCGAGGTGATCTTTAGCTGGCCCGGCATGGGGCGCTTGTTGGTGGACGCTATCGGCGCGCGTGATTACCCCAGTGTGCAAGGGTTGGTGATCACCTTCGCGGCGATTTACGCCCTGCTCAACCTGTTGGTAGACCTGCTCTATCCTCTCGTAGACCCTCGGATCGCCTACCCATGAGTGCTTCTGTCAAACCGCTCGTCACCGCGCCCCGTCACCCGTTGACCTTGGCGGTGCGCCGCCTGTTGCGCAACCCTGCCAGCATCATCGGCTTTGGGATTGTGATCACCATGTTGGCGTGTGCCCTGCTCGCGCCGTTGATAGCCCCCTATGACCCGATTTTGGGCGACCTCGCCAATGATTATGTCAAACCGCCGTCCGCAGAACACGTCTTTGGGACAGACGCCATCGGGCGCGATATCTTCACACGGGTGTTGTACGGCGCGCAGATCTCGCTCAAGATCGCGCTTGCCGCCCAAGCCATCGCCATGATCGTGGGTGTGGTCGTGGGCATGATCACCGGCTATTTCGGCGGTTGGGTCGATCTGCTCATCATGCGCATGGTCGATATTTTGATGGCGTTCCCGCTGCTGATCATCGCCATTGCCTTGACGGGCGTCCTCGGTTCCAGCGAGAACAATATCATTTTGGCGCTCGGCTTCGTCAACTGGACGATCACCGCTCGCATTGTGCGTAGCCAAGTCCTTGCCGCCAAAGAGATGGAATATGTCGCGGCGGCGCGCAGCTTGGGGGCAACCAGCCTCACCTTGATGGTGCGTCACATCTTCCCCAATATCATCGCCCCGGTGATCGTGTACGCCACCCTCGGCTTGGGCAGTATCATCCTTGCCGAGGCGTCGCTCAGCTTTTTGGGCTTGGGTAGCGCCCAACAAGCCACCCCCAGTTGGGGCAAGATGTTGACCGAGAGCCGTGCCTTCATCCGGTCGGCGTGGTGGATGCCGTTTTACCCCGGTCTCGCCATCCTCATCACTGTGATGGGCTTTAATTTGTTGGGCGATGGGCTACGGGATGCGCTGGACGTGCGGGCGCGGTGATGCCGCCGTCCCAACATCTGCATTGAACCAACCCCCAAGCGGGTCTACAATCACACCCTATTTTCACACGCATGTGATCTCGATACCCTAAGAGGTAAGAACGCGATGTCGTTCAAACAAGACTTACTCACCTGTCTGCATAAGCGCACCGCCACTGTTGGCGTGATCGGTCTGGGCTATGTCGGCTTGCCGTTGGCGGTCGAATTTGCTGAAGCGGGGTTTACCGTGATCGGCGTTGATGTCAGCGCCGCCAAAGTCGATCAACTCAATCGGGGCAGCAGCTACATCCCCGATATCTCCACCGAGCGCTTACGCCCATTAGTGGCAAGCGGTAAACTGCGCGGCAGCATCGATTATGCCGACCTCCAAGCTGCCGACACGGTTTCGATTTGCGTGCCGACGCCGCTCCGCAAGACCAAAGACCCTGACATGACTTTCGTGATCGAAGCCGTCGAAGGGGTGGCGAAGATTTGCCACGAGGGGATGCTGCTGGTCTTAGAAAGCACCACTTACCCGGGCACCACCACCGAATTGATCGTGCCGCGTTTGCAAAAAGCCGGCTTCGTCGTGGGCGAAACGGTCTTTGTCGCCTTCTCGCCCGAACGCATCGACCCCGGCAACAAACAGTATGGCGTGCGCAACACCCCCAAAGTCATCGGCGGCGTGACACCCGCATGTACCGAAGTGACCAGCGCCCTGTATAGCGCTGCCGTCGATACCATCATTCCGGTGTCATCACCGGGCGCGGCGGAGATGGTCAAGCTGCTGGAAAACACCTTCCGGGCGGTCAACATCGGGCTGGTCAACGAAATGGCGTTGATGTGTGACAAGTTAGGGATCAACGTGTGGGAAGTGATCAGCGCGGCGTCCTCGAAACCGTTTGGCTTCATGCCCTTTTACCCCGGTCCCGGCTTGGGCGGGCATTGCATCCCGATTGACCCGCATTACCTGAGTTGGAAACTGAAAACGCTCAACTACACCGCCCGCTTCATCGAGCTTGCCAGCGAGATCAACGCCTCAATGCCGTTGGTGGTGATCGAAAAAGTGATCGACGCGCTCAACGATGCGTGCAAGTCCGTGCGCGGCTCCAAGATCGTCATCCTCGGCGTTGCCTACAAGCGCGATATCGATGATGTGCGCGAGAGTCCGGCGTTGGATATCATTAGCCTGTTGCAACATCGGGGGGCACAGGTGCAATTTCACGATCCGCATGTGGGGCAAATTCGCCTTGAGGACGAACGGATGATGACGGTTAGTGCCTATACGGATGCCTTACTGGACGAAGCGGATTGTGTGGTGGTGGTCACCGACCACTCGACTTATGATTGGGCGCATGTCGCCGAACACGCCATGCTGGTGATCGATACCCGCAACGCGCTCGCCAAAACATCGGGCAAGGCGCGGGTGGTGCCCCTATGAACATCCTCGCAATCGGCGCGCATGGCGATGACCTAGAACTTTTTTGTGGCGGCACCCTTGCGCGTTGTGCGGCGCGGGGCGATACCGTCTTTATGTGTGTCGTCACCGACGGACGCGGACGCCCCAAAGGGACGCTGGAAGACGTGATCGCTATCCGCAAACGTGAGGCGGTGGCATCGGCGGCGGTGATCGGTGCCGAGTCGGTCTGGATGGGCATCCCCGATGGGGGAGTGTGGTTTGATGAGCCGACGCGCCATCAGTTTATCGAGGTCATCCGCCGCACGCAGCCCGACCTGATCATCACCCATCCGGCGGAAGATTATCACCCCGATCACAAGGCGACCAGTCGTTTGGTGATGGATGCGGCGCAAGTGGCGCGCACCATGAATTACGCTTCACAATATCCACCTCACCGCGCCACCGTACCGGTCGCCTTCATGGAGGCGGAACGGGGCATTGGCTTTATCCCCGAAGAGTATGTTGATATCAGCGGGGTGTGGGGGCAAAAATTGGCAATGTTGGATTGTCACCGCAGCCAATTAATGCCGATCGAAGGGGAATATGATCCCGATTTTGTGCTACCCCCGTCGGAGGCGAATATGTTCCACCAGTACGCGCGCGCGCTGGGCAATTTTCGCGGGTTGGCGGTGGACGCCCACCATGCCGAAGGCTTCCGGTTTTGGCAAGCCGCCAACCGCATGGTAACGGTGCGGTTGTTACCCTAACCCAAAAAGGAAGGGAGCAATGGGGGTGTGATAAAATAATTGAGACATCAAGCAATGACGCAACCCAGTGAACTGTTGCAGGTACTCGTGGAATATCATAATGGGCAAGCAGACGGGGATGACGGCTACCCCTATTACGTTGCGTCTTGCGCTCAACTTGGAGCGGTTACCGATGGTTTCACATTGGATGAGTTGTTCAAGAACCTCCATGATGTGATCGCATTGGCGTTGGAAGATGAGGATACGGTAACGACCTATAATATCGTTCCGAATCCTCGTGTAAGCATCACCATGAAACTGTTTGATTATGCCCATATTATCCAACGACTCTAAATTTCAACCTTATCCTATCCGCATGATATGGTGATGCTCATGGCACAAATCGATATCGAAACCTTGAAAGCGACCGTGATGGCGATTTTGGCGCGTTCGGGCTACCCGCCCGACGAGGCGCAGATCGTCCAAGAGGTGCTACTGTATGCCCAACTACGCGGCAACAATCAGGGCGTTGTGAAGTTGATCGGTGCCGGGTTGCCCCGCGACCCCGCCGTTGAGCCGATCCGTATCGTGCGCGAGACCAAGCTTTCGGCGCTGGTGGATGGCGGGCGCACCATTGGCATGGTAGTCATGCAATACGCCACCGATCTAGCGATTGCGCGGGCGCGTGAACACGGCTTCGGCATCGTGGGCACCCGCCAGACATACACCTCAACGGGCGCAATTGGCTATTACGTCAATCGGGCAGCGCTGGCAGGCACTATCGCTTTCGCGTTTTCGGGGTCGGGCGAATATGTCGCTATGCACGGTGCATATGAACCCTTGTTTGGCACCAACCCGCTGGCGATTGGCATCCCCAACGACGGCGCACCGCTGGTGTTTGACATGGCGACGGCGGCAATCGCCCGTTATGGCGTGATCGAAGCCCAAACCGCCAACCGTGTCTTGCCCTCTGATGTCGCTTATGATGCGGTGGGCGCACCCACGACTGATCCGGCGGCGGCGCTGGCGGGCGCGATCCGCACTTTTGGCGGGTATAAGGGCGCGGCACTGTCGCTGATGGTGGAAATCTTGACGGGAGCGCTGGTCGAGACGACGCTGGATGATCAGGGGCGCAAGACCGATGCCGGCAATTTGCTGCTCGTGATCGATCCGGCATTGCTGACCGACAACGAGACATTCACCGCCCGCGTGTCGGCACTGGTGGAGCGCGTCAAGGCGTCGCACAAGCTGCCCGGTGTCGAAGAGATTTTGGTGCCCGGCGAACGCGGCAACCGCATTTGGGAAGCGGCACGCGCCACCGGACAGATCGAGATTGAGGACAAGTTGTGGGCGGCGCTGCAAGCGGCGGCGTCCTAGCAAGTTTGCGAAGGCGGGAAGTCTTCGTCAGAATAAAACCAATTGTTCGTCCAATTTGGCAAGACGGTTAAACGCCATTTCGCCGTATTCAAGCACCAGTTCGATGCCTAAGAAGTGACGTTTCCATTGTTTTGCGATCAATGCCGTTGTTCCCGATCCCATAAACGGATCAAGGATGAGATCGCCTTCCGCGCTTCCCGCTAAAATACAGGTCTCGACCAGTTTTGGGGGGAAGACGGCGAAATGGGCTTCCCGAAATTTGCCGAGCGGGATGCTCCAGACCGTTCGCTTGTTGCGTCCCAGCGGGTGAAATGCTTGATCCCAACGTCCATCATGCAAATTATTGTTACCCTTGTTTTTGCCTTGTTCGGGCGTGCCATCCTTTTTTCCAAAATGATTCCTACCCCCACGCATTTTCGAGTCTTGGGAAAAAGTAACATGCGGTTCGCGGATGGCATCGGCGTTGTAAACATAATCCGCCGTTTTAGAGAACAAAAACAAGGTTTCGTGATCAGTGGTGGGGCGATTTTTCACCGATGACGGCATGGCGTTGGGCTTGTGCCAAATGATTTCACTACGCAGCAGCCACCCTGCATCTTGGAATGCCAACGCCACCCGCCAGGGGATACCGAGTAGTTGGTTGTTGCGGTAGGGATATGTTAAGGCTCACTTTCGCGCAGGGGTTTGGGCAGGACTGCGCCATCGAACACATTTGTGATAAAGGTATTTAAGCTGATTTGGGCGCTAGTGTCAAAGATTGTAACTGCTCAGGCTGAAAAACGGTCGGTAATAAAGGGAGAAATGACCGTTCCCGCCGCCCGCGTGGAAGTTGCGCACGGT
>JBBRTY010000138.1:0-11475 GCA_038248285.1 Aggregatilineales bacterium | reverse complement strand
TCTCGATCAAGCTAAGATCGCCGCTGGCAAGATGGACATGCAGTTCGATTATTTCGACATCAAGCCGGTGATCGACGGCGTTCGCTCCATCAGCATCGGGTTGGTCAAAGACAAACCTATCAATATCATGGTGGAGGTGGCACCCAATATGCCCCAAGCGTTTGGGGATGAGTTCCGCACGCGCCAAGTCTTGCTCAATCTGGTCTCCAACGCCTCTAAATTCACGCGCGAAGGGTCGATCAATATCAGCACTTATCCCGTGCGCGACCTTGAATCCGGCAGCACCATGATCCGCGTGGATGTGACCGACACCGGTATCGGTATCGCCGACAAAGACATCCCCTTATTGTTTGAAGCCTTCCGCCAAGTGGACTCGTCCCTGACGCGCACGGCAGGCGGCACGGGCTTGGGCTTGCCCATCGCCAAATCTTTGATCGAAATGCAAGGTGGCAGGATGTTGGTCGCCTCGACCGTCAATGTCGGTTCGACCTTCTCGCTCTTGCTGCCCATCGAGCAAGTCATGGGGCTTGAAGAAGAAACGAAACCCAGCACCGACCAACTCGACAAAAAAGCCACCAGTAACCGCATGGTGACGGGCACGTTGGATCGGGTACGTGCGACCTCTGCCCAAAGGGCTTTCGACCAACACGACACCGCCACCGACATCAAGCGCATCATGACGCAAAAGCGCCAAATCTTGATCATTGAGGATAACCCCGATATGGTCGATCAATTCCGGCGGGCATTGCTGCGCGAAGGCTTTGAAGTGTTCGCCGCCTCGATCCCGTTAGAAGCCGAAGCGATGGCGACGGGTTTGCATCCCACGATCATCATTATGGATGTCAATTTCGCCAAGGGCGCGGGCTGGGATATCGCCAAGACGCTGCACGAGCGCGACGATACAATGGATATCCCCATCATCGTCGTCTCGTTGAGTATGGAGATCGAACGTGCCCAAGCGCTGGGCGTGTTCAAGTTCATCAGCCGTCCGTTCCTGCCCGAAGAAATCGTCGAAGCGGTTCACGCCGCCGAAATCGAAAGCCGGGTCGAGCGGGTGTTGATCATTGACGACCAACCCGAACATGCCCGCCTGATCCAACAATTGTTGAGCGAGTATGGACAGTTCCGGGTCTTCACTGCCCGCAGCGGCATGGAAGGCATTGGCATGGTCGCGCGGCGGCGTCCTAACTTAATCATCCTTGACCTCAGAATGCCCGAAATGGACGGCTTCGATGTCGTTCAAGAATTACGTGGTAATCCAGAAACGGCTACGATACCGATCTTGATTGTGACCGCCGAAACCCTGACCAGTGCCGAACGCGAAAGGTTGTTGAATATCGCCATTCTCTACAAAGCGAATATTTCGACCGAGAGCTACCGCGAACTCTTAGACGGCGTGAACAACTATCTCAATAGGAATTAAATCCACCTTGGGTAAAGCTATCGCCCTTGAATGTATCAATTGTGGGACGCGCATCGCGCTCGATAAAAATGTCGCAGGGTGCCCAAACTGTGGCGAAAATATCCTCGAAGCGCGCTACGACTTAAACGCCATCAATGTTGAAAACTGGCTGAAGACCCTCCGCAAACGGCGTTCCGGTCTTTGGCGTTATCAAGAAGTGCTGCCTATTTATAACCCCGACAATATCGTCAGTTTGGGCGAGGGCGGCACCCCCTTGATCAAATCCAAAGCGCTGGCATCGATGTTGGGCTTGAAGCATCTGTATATCAAAGATGAGCGCCAAGGACCGACTGCCAGCTTCAAAGACCGTCAAGCGACCGTCGCGATCTCGGCATTGAAAGAAATCGGCGTCGATGCGGTCGTTGTCGCCAGCACGGGCAACGTCGCCATTGCCTATGCCGCTTATGGCGCACGGGCGGGGATCAAACTATGGGCGTTCTTCCCTAGCCTGACCCCCGGCGATAAAATGCGCGAAGCGGCATTGTATGGTGCCGAAGTCATCAAGATCAGCGGCAACTATGACCAAACCAAAGAATTTGCAGCGCGCTTTGCCAAACGACAAGGGTTATTCCTTGATCGCGGCATCAAGAGCGTGGCAGCGATTGAAGCGATGAAGACCATCGCTTATGAGATCGCCGAGCAACTCGGTGACGACCTAAACGAGGGCGAGAAGTGGCGCAGCCCCGATTGGTTCTTGCAAGCCGTCAGCGGCGGCATGGGTCCCATCGGTGTCGCCAAAGGCTTCCGCGAAATGTTCGATTTTGGCTTGGTGGACACCATGCCCAAGCTCGGCATGTTGCAATCGACGGGGTGCGCGCCGATGGTGAATGCCTTCCAACGTAAACAGCGCATCGCCACCCCAATTGACGACCCGCAAACCTTGATCGCTACCTTGGCGACGGGCAACCCCGGTCGCGCTTACGAACTACTCTATGATTATGTCGAGGAATACGGCGGCAACTTCACCGATGCCAGCGACGAAGAAGCGTTCAACGCGATTCGCATCCTTGCCCGCGCCGATGGCATTTCCGTCGAGCCCGCGACGGGGGTGGCGTTTGCGGGTTTATTCAAGATGGTGAAAGCGGGTGTCATCAAACCCGATGAAGTCGTCGTAATCAATTGTTCGGGGCACACCTTGCCGGTCGAAACCACCATCTTGGGCGACCACTGGCAACGTCAAGTCGATCTCTCCACGCGCACCAATACCCCTAACCTTCCGCAAGAGGGGATCGCGGCAGCGCTCAGCCAAATTGAGGGGCAAGTCCGGCGGGTGGTCGTCATCGAAGACAATGTGGACGCCGCCCGTTTGATCAAACGGATGTTAGAAGCACGCGGCGCGTTTGAAGTCGGCTTAGCGCATGATGGACGGACGGGGATCGCGCTCGTGCGGCAGATGCGCCCCGATTTGGTGATCACCGATTTGATGATGCCCGATGTCGATGGCTTCGAGGTCATCGATACGCTGAAAGCCGACGCCGATCTGTGTACAATTCCGATTGTCGTCATCAGCGCCAAAGAACTCACCGCCCGCGAACGCACCCGCTTGAACGAGCAGGTCAAATTATTACTGCAAAAAGGGTCAGACATCAGTGAAGACATCATTGAGACCCTCGTCAACGATCTGGACTGATGTTTTTAACGTCCCTACTAGCGAAGATAAGGCAGAACGATGCTGAATGGGCAGAAGCAGCAAACCATCCTCTATATCGAAGATGATCCTGCCAGTCGTTCGCTCGTCGAACGCACCTTGCGATATGGCGGCTATCGCGTCTTGGTCGCGGATTGCGGCATCGACGGGATTGATATCGCGCGGCGCGAACACCCCGACTTGATCCTGACCGACATTAACTTGCCGGACTTGACCGGGCGCGAGATCACCACCATGTTGCGCAGCGATCCCAGTTTTAGAACCACCCCCATCGTCGCCTTGACCGCCATGACGATGGCAGAGCAAAAAGAACTCACCCGCGCGGCGGGCATCACCGGTTATTTGACCAAGCCCATTGATATTGATCATCTGCTTAAGCAAGTGACCTTTTATCTCGCTGGTGGGCACGATCCAACGGATAGCCAACCGCTCAACGACACCCAAACGAAATATGTGCAAGAAGTCGTCGGGCGGCTAGAGACACGCATCCGTGATCTCGAAAAGATGAATCACCAACTGGCACGTTTTGACCGTATGAAAGATGTGTTCATCCAACTGACCGCGCACGAACTGCGCACGCCGTTAACGCTGGTGGTCGGGTATAGTCGTCTGTTGGAGGACAACGCCCAGTTGAAATCACTGGCGCGGGTTGACCCTAGCGTCGGCATTCTGTTTGAGGGCATGAACGAAGCCATCTTGCGGATGCAAGGCATCATTGACGAGATTTTGACCGTCAGCCGCATCATGACCAATCAAATTGAACTGACTGTCGGACCGGGCAATCTCGGCGATCTGATGGAGCGCACTATCCACGTCTATCCCAATGCGCTCAATGAGCGCCGGCTGATGGTTCATTTCACCAAATCCCAATGGTCGGTACGGCTGGTCGCCGATTGGGATTTACTATTCCTGTCGATGCGCAATTTATTGAGCAACGCCATCAAATATACGCCCGATGGCGGCAACATTTATTTGAACTGCACTGTCGAAGGCGACCGCGTGCGCGTTAGCGTGCGCGATAGCGGCATCGGCATCACCCCCGAAGACAGTGCCACGCTCTTTGAACGCTTTTTCGCAGGGGGCAACCCCGATCTCCACTCCACCAGTAAAACGGCTTTTCGTGGCGGGGGCATCGGGCTGGGCTTAGCCATCGTCAAAGGAATTGTGGATGCGCACGGCGGGCAAATCCGTGTGGAAAGCCCCGGTTTTAGCGTCGAAAATCCGCCCGGCACGACCTTTCACATCACGCTACCACTGGTTGCGCAGCCGCGCGCCCGCAAACGTCCATGACCAGCGGGCGCAATGCCAACTACTCAAGCGGATTGATCGCAGCGATCTTGACGCCCGTGTTCTTAGGCGTCGCGCCGATCTTTGGCAAGCAAGCGATCCTTGCAGGTGCCGATCCCTTCACGGTGGCGGCATACCGCACCGTCATCGCTGCCGGCTTACTGTGGTTGATCTACGCCCTCTTTTTTCGGCGCTATCTGTATATCTACCCCGCTGGCTTGCTCGGCTGCGTGATCGTCGGGCTGGTCAACGGCATTGGTTCGCTGTTCTATTATGGCGGGCTGCGCCTGTTAGATGCCTCGATGGTGCAGCTCGTCAATGGCATGTATTTGGTCTTTGCCCTGCTCATGTCGCGCATTGGCGGCGAACCGATCAATCGGCGCACATGGGTGCGTCTGGGTGCCGCGCTGATCGCGCTGCTGCTCTTGACCGGCTTCGGCAATAAGCCCCTCGATTTCTTCGGCATCGGCTTGATGTTGGGCAGTGCCTTGATGTTCGCGGGGACGGTCATCCTCAGCCAATATGTGCTGTACGAAATGCCGCCCACGACTGCCACGCTCTACATCCTTAGCACGATGGCGGTCGTCGTCGTGATGGCATGGGCGGCGGTGGGACAACCTTTAGAAGGCACGGCAGTTGCCAACAGCATTCAACCGAGTTTCATCTTAGGCGTGACCACCGCCCTGTCGCGATTGGCGATGTTCGCCAGCGTCAGCATCTTCGGCAGTCTGCGCACCGCCATCATCGCGACTGCCGAAATCGGCATGGCGCTTTTGCTCAGCTTCTTGATCTTGGGGGATCGGTTGGCACCAGTGCAAGTGGCGGGGGTCGCCTTGTTGATGGGTAGCATCCTGCTGATCCGTGCCGAAGACCTGCGCCCGACGACTTTTAACCTGTATGGCTTGTTGGTGCGCGATTTGGCGAGTATTCAGTTTCAGCGGATTGCGTTTCATCGCGCCTTTGGCAAGCCAGAACATGACAACGACGCCCGCGTTATGGAATCTTTGACCACCACCGAGATGGAGATGATCCGCCGGATGATGGGCGTGGATGGTAAACCGGTCGATCCGTTTCCGCTGATCAAAAACACCTACAGCACGGGGGTCGATTTATCCAGCTTCCTCGACTCTACCGAACCGACTCGCCCCCGCCGCCCCGATGCCGACGACGCCGTGTAGAAACGCGCGCTGGCGCGTCCGACAGGCTATTCGAGCCGCACACCAAGGCTGGACACCCCCAAGCGCACGGTCTCATCCTCATCATCATCGATTAAATCGCCGAGGCTATTGGCGTTCGCCACTTGCTGCGCAATCGCCTCGTTGGTGAGCGCCCCTTCCAGCGGCAACGTCAAATAGACCGCCGTGCCCACCCCCGGCGCACTGCGCACCGTGATCGCGCCACCATGCGCGTGCAAAATATCGCGGGCGGTGCTTAACCCCAACCCCGTGCCCGGCACTTGGATCGCCCGACCATTGGGGGCGACAGGGGTGCCCCGATAAAAACGTTCAAAGACATGGACGAGATCCGGCGCGGCGATACCCACGCCATTATCACGCACCCGCAAGCGCGCATAGCCGGCTTCCGCCCCTTTGATCTCTAAGCTGATCTTGCCCCCCGGCGGGGTATATTTGACCGCATTGTCGATCAGGCTGCCGATTGCCCAGCGCAACCGGCGCTCATCCCCAAACAACATCAGCCCTTGCTGCTCCACCACCACATCCAGCGTCAAATTGGCGGCGTTGGCGATGGCGCGCCACTCATTGACGACCGCGTAAATCAGCATCTCCAAAGACAGGCTACGTCCAGCACGGCGGATAATTTGGCTGTCAACGGTGGTCAGTTCGCGCATTTGCACCAGTAAGCGACCAAGCGCGATCTCGCGCCGTTTGGCTTCTTGCACAAAGGCGCTGGTGCCATCACTGCCGCCATTGGTGGTAGGATGCGCGCTGCTGACCGGATCGCGCACCTCCAGTTCTGCCGCGATCTGTTCCATGATCGCCGTGCGTGCCTGTTCGCGGCGGGCTTCTGCCGTCACATCACGCAAAATGATGATCGCACCGATCTGCCGCTCGGCAACTGATTGCATGGCGGCGGACTGCACGCTGAGGACGCGCCCGTCGATCTCGACCCGTTGTGGGCTGCCCCCCAACCCGCCCGGCGGAATCACCCCGCTCAACAGATAAGACACAGCCGCAGTCAAATCCTGTTCGCTGGTGCGCTTGAAATAGTTATATTTTTCGCCCACCAACACGCGCGCCTGTTCATTGATGAAAGTGACATGCCCGTCAATATCTTGGACGATCACGCCATCGGGGATCGACTCGATCATCGCTGTAAAATGCTCTAGCTCGCGGCGTTGACGGCGCAAACTACTGCGCATCTCTTCTTGTTTTTCTTGCACCCGCGCCGCATAGCGATCCACCGCCGCGCCCAACGCGCCCACCTCATCCGTGCCGCGCATTCCCGTGCCGGGGGTCAAATCGCCTACCGCCAACTTTTCGACCACCGTGCGGATGCGATTCACACGGCTGAGGATGCGGGTCATGATCAGCAATACTGCGATCACAATGGCAGTCACGATTGCCGCCAGCGTCAGCGCGATCAAACTTTGTCCGGCTTCGGTGGCAAGCGGCTGATCGGCGGGCAAATACAAGGTCACATCAAAGCCTTCAAGCGCTGTCAGCCGCGTGACAAAATACTCAACCTGTTCGAGCGTGAGCGTACTCAAAGGGGTGCCAGACGCGACGACCGCCTCCTGCGCAAGAAAAAGTGGGCGCGTCCCCGCGACGGCGAGAACAGCCGTCGCCCCCTGCGGTTGGGTATTTTGGATGCGCAGATCGACAATCGTCCCCCCTTGGGCAGCGTCCAAGACGCGCTGTGGGGCAATACCGATCAGGGCATACGTCTGTTCGGGCAGCGAAGGCGTCTCCAAGACCATTTGGATGGTGAACAAATCGGGGCTGACCATGCCGCCCACCACCTCAAAGTCACCCCGATACAACAACAGTCCCTCTAGCCCTGCCGCTTGCGCATAACTGGCAAGTTCTGACTCTAGGCGGGGACGTTCGTTATTGGCAAGAGCGGCAAGCCCGACCGGGGTGTTGATAAAACCAACGGCAAGCGCCCGTTGTTCATTAGCGAAAGCACGGAGCCGATCAACCACACCCTGCACATTATTGGCAAACACATTGGCGCGCAGATCATCGCCCCCAGCGGACAAATTACGCACTACGCCATACGTCGCGATGAAAGCACCTACCGCCAGCATCGCGAATACAGGCACGAGGATACGCCAGCGGAGCGAGATATAACGCGATTTAGGGGGCGAAGCGGTTGGGGTCATGGGGCGCACCTCTCAAAATCAACGATGACAGCGCCTCTATTATTATTTAAGAATGCCAAAAATACAAACACCTCCGGCTTACGGCGGCGCGTTATGACGTTTGACGGTGGGAATTTGAGGTCCTTGTTTCAACATCGCCCGCGCCCCCGAAATGCTGACCGCCAAGCGGTACAAGGACAACGGCAAGGCGATGATCTCGCTCACTAAATTCATTATCAACCAGCGCGGGGTCAAGGATTGTCCATCTTTGCGCCGCCAGCCGCTCAAAATCCACGAATACAGGGTGTTTTCCAGTGCTGCCCGCGCCCCAAAATAGCGGTGAGCGCGATAATAAATCGTCTGTGAGGGGCGCGCCAACAAAGACCAACGCCGCCACCGATGATACGCCCGTTTGCTGGTGCGCGTGCCCCCACTGGGTGCCATATAATGAAAGCGTTGGGCATAGGGGTTGTTCAAGATCAAGCCGCCCGCTTGGATGAACCGATCCCCAATGTCGGCATCTTCAGTCTGCATCCAGAAATTGTATTGCAGGTCAAACCCACCCACACGCTCGATCAACTCGGTACGGCACAAGGTCGTGCCACAATCCATAAATGAACAGTGGATATCGGCTTGATAGCGATGCAGTTCCGGGCGATTGGTGGTGACGGCTGGTCCCACCGACACATCCGCCGCATACGTCAACAGCAAGCGCAAATGCTGCTCCAGATTGTCCGCTTCAAAACGCGAGTCGTCATCCACAAACCACACATAGTCCCCGGTGATGTGAGCAAGACAGGCATTGCGTGAAGCGCTCACACCATTTTCGTGCGGTTCCAGCAGCAAAACATGGAGCGGCAAGTCTCGAAAGGCGTCATAGACCGAGACATCGCGCTGATCAGCGGGATTGCCGTCGGCGATCAAAATTTGAACAGGGCGAATGGTCTGATTGCGAATATCCCCCAACACTTCCGCCACATACCGATAGCGCCCAAACGTGGGCAGGATCACGCTGACGCGCGGCACAGTCGGCAGGCTCACGGTGCTAAGATCGCGATCCGCGACGCCAGCGGGGATATCTTTATAGCGCGAGTCAAAACGCAATGCCCGTTGTGCCGCCGCCCATGCCCCCCACAGTGACCGCAGCCGCATGATTTCGCGCAGCATCACCAAACGCACCCAGCGTCGCCCCTGATGCAGCGTCACCAAGCGGTAGCGATCCGTCACCGGAATGGCGACGGATTTGACTGGCAGCGCCGCTGGCGGGATTAAATCGGTGCGTTGGCGCAAAACCGCCCCGCGTTTCAACCAGCGCCATCCCATTTCTAGGGCGGCACCTTCCAAACTGGTAAAACCGCTGTTAAAAATACCCAATTGCCGCACGATGGCGACGCGGACAAAAGCCGCGCGCAAGCTGATGCGCCAATGAACGGCACCCTGCTGGGTGGGCACGGCACGGCGATAGATATCCCCGATTTGGATGTACTCCAAAAAATCGGTCGCTTCTTGGTGGGCATACACTTGACTGCCATGCCACGCATCATCAAGCGACTCGTGAAATAGCACGAGTTGAGCAATCGGCACCGCCCCAAAGCGAGTATCCCAAAACACCAAGACATCACGCGCATCCGCAGCATCCACCACCTGTTGAATTTGCGCGCTGGCGTGATCAGGATCAGCATCGAGGGCGGTGATCGAAGCAAAGCTAGGCGTGATCGGCATTGGTGAACCGGGGTAAACCAGTAGGTGAGAGCTAGCCATGCCGACGATCCCTTGTGATGTAGTCAAGCAGTTTCATGATTTTTAATGGACACCCCATAGAATGGGATGTTATTATCAGGATTCATAGTAGCCAACGGTTCGGTGTCCAGCGCATTTTGCCACCTAAATCCGTGTCATCGCACACGCTGATGATAGATGATTTTTCACGATTCGCTAGGTTGATCCCGCCCCTTGCCAAGATACCTGCCCATACGGGCGGGCTTATTTTGTGGGGTAGGACGAAATAAGGATTGAATTTCGACCCTTCATCAAAGGAAAATAGAGGCGGTCGGGGTGGTTCCGTCGCGGCAATTGAACACTGAAATCAGCAATGATCATGAACATCAATATCCTCTTGAATGACTCGCCGCTGAATGAGCTATACTTACGCCATTCCGTTTTAATCTGCGATTGAGAGCAACGGTGACCCATCCACCTGAATTTCCCGAACGAGAGATCCGCCGTCGTTGCGCTGGCTTGTTAAGCGCATCTGCCGATGAAGCACGACGGCTAAACCATAATTATGTGGGCGTTGAACATTTCTTCATCGCCATGACCAAATACCCGGGCGGCGTGGTGGAAAAACTCCTCGAACGCGCCGGGTTGAAGCCGCGCGTGGTGCGCAATGAAATCCGCCGCGAAGTCGGCAGTGGCGAAGGCAGCATGGATGAAATCCTGCACCTCACGCCGCGTGCCATGATCGTCCTCTCGCTGGCTATTTTTCTGGCAGAGCGCGACGATGCCGACGATGTGGATGACTCTCATATTTTGTTGGCGATCCTGCAAGAAGGCGAAAGCGTCCCCGTTCGCAAGCTGATCGAACTGGGCTTCAATGTCAATTTATGGCTGCAACGGATGTTGAGCGAAGCCTTCGTTTTGGATCCCTCGCCCAAAAACGTGGACGAGGACGAAGATCGCATCCCCTATTTTGCGGACTCCGAGGAACTCTCAGAGGAATTATTCGCCCCCATCCGCGACCGCGGCACCCGCCCCACCAACCCCACGCCGTTGCTTGATAAGTTCGGACGCGACCTGTCCCAACAAGCGGCTGAGGGCAAAATTGCCCCTGCCATCGCTCGGGAAAATGAGATTCGCGCGGTCGCCCGCACCCTCGCCCGCAGCAAAAAGAACAATCCGCTACTTTTGGGCGACGCCGGTGTCGGCAAAACTGCCGTCGTCGAAGGCTTGGCATACGCCATCTTCAACAAAACTGCGCCCGAATCCCTGCTCGCCAAGCGCATCATCCAAATCGAGATCGGCGCGTTGGTGGCGGGTACCAGTTTGCGCGGGCAGTTCGAGGAACGGCTGATCGGCATCATCGAAGAGGCTGGGCGCACGGGCAATATCATCTTGTTCATCGACGAAATTCACACCATCGTCGGGGCGGGCGATACCATCGATAGCAATCTCGACGCCGCCAACATCCTGAAACCGGCATTGGCACGCGGCGATATCGTCTGCATCGGCGCGACTACCCATGAAGAATATCGGCGCGCCATCGCGGTCGATCCAGCGCTGGATCGTCGTTTCCGCCCGATTGACATTGAAGAGCCTAACGAACGGGATGCCCTGGCGATTCTGTTGGCACAGCGTGACCGTCTGGAAGCGCATCACGGGGTTGGTATCCATCCCGACGCCATCGAAGCCGCCGTGCGCCTCTCGATCCGCTATATGGCGGATCGCCGCTTGCCCGATAAGGCGCTCGACTTGCTGGATGAAGCCTGCGCCCGCGTGCGTATCGGTTCGGTATCCCCCGACGATCTCGTCCTTGAGACCGAAGCGAATCTTGACGACACCGCTGCTTATGGCGTGCGCGTCCGGCACATCACAGCGGTGCTGGCGGAATGGACGGGTATCCCCGTCAATGAATTGAACAGTGATGAACGGCGGCGCTTGTCCGAAATCGACAAAATGTTGCGGCGGCGGGTCGTCGGTCAAGACTTGGCGGTGGACACCGTAGCGGCGGCGATCAAAACGGCGCGCGCGGGCTTGGGC
>JBBRTY010000137.1:0-11565 GCA_038248285.1 Aggregatilineales bacterium | reverse complement strand
ATTTTTGCTGGTGGCGGGGCTAGTGCCGGGGCGCAAAGGCGCAGATGACCTATTGCTGGGGCTGGAAAGGCAGGCGCAGACCTGTTTGAATTCACCCAAGCTGAAGGCGCTGGTGCAATGGGCAACAGCGGCAACGGAGGGATCGGCAGGGGACTATAAACCTGCCGCTAAGCGAGTGGGTGCGATCGCCCTCGCCCGCGCCCTCGACCTCGACCTCGACCTCGACCTCGACCTCGCCCTCGCCCTCGCCCGCGCCCGCGCCCTCGCCCTCGAATTTGACCTCGCCCTCGCCCTCGACCTCGCCCTCGACCCCGACCGCGCCCTCGCCCTCGAATTTGCGTCGCTCATGCGGCGGGGATTGGACCACCCGACACTTTCTGTGTCTGCTATTCAATATCTCTTGTTTTTGATGCAGATCAGCACTGCCATCTCTTTCAATATTTTGTTCATTGTTTTGCATGAGCGCGCTTCGCAAGCCGATCCTCAAACGCTGTTGCGAACCTTCATCGAATCGCAAAAGACTCTGCTCGTCGAGTCGAAAATCGATCCCCCCCAACGCGCCGACTTGAAAGCGGTTTATGCCGATTGGCAAGCCCATGTCGAGACCATCCGTAGTATGACCGAGGGACTGGAGTCGATCTTGGCGGCATGGGACTCCGGGCTAGGCACGCCGGAAGCGTTGATCCTTGTGCGCGAACGCAAAACGGCGGGGTAGCTTCCCCCCGCCGTCGTCAGTTATCGCTATCGTTGCCGCCGATTGTCTGAGCGAGCGACGGCACCCTCTTATGGCACGCCCGCCCCCGATCTTGCCAAAGTTGGCGGCGACGATGCTGAAATCGAGGATGCTGACGATCCCGTTGCCGTCAAAATCGACGTTGGGATTGTAGCCTTATCTTTGAACCCTGTGGTTGCCTTTCCAACGAGCAAAAATGACCAAAGAGCGCCCCCTTCTTTTGGGACACTCCCCCGATTGGCGAAACTGCGCAACCAAAGTTACAATGGGATTTAGTGAAAGTAACGTTTTGATTAGGAATTTTCGACGCATCCATGACTACTGTCTCAACCTCTGCCCCCGAACCCCTCGTCCGCGCCGAACGTCCCCCGCGTGATGCCAGCGGAATGCGCACCGTTTTCACCACGGTGCTGATTTTGGTGGCGCTCGGGGTGGTGTGGGAAGCCGCGAAATTATTCGCTAGCAGCGTGAATTACAGCCTCGTCGTCGGCGGGACGACCATCGACTTGAAGATTTTGACCGATGCGCAACTGCCCCATCTCGGCGCGATTGTCGGTGCCTTCGCCGAACCCGCACAACGCAACGGCGATCCCCTCTATATCATGCTGTTTCAAAATGCCCTCTACACCTTGTGGGCGGCGATCCGAGGCTTTTTGTTAGGGGGCAGCATTGGCTTTGTGCTGGCAGTCTTGTTCGCCCATTCACGATTATTGCAACGGGGGGTGCTGCCCTTTGTGATCGCCTCGCAGACGGTGCCGATCTTGGCGATTGCGCCGATGATCGTGATCTGGATGGGGCGGGCGGGCGCGCTCGAATGGTCGGTACCAGTGATCTCGGCATATCTGACTTTTTTCCCCGTGACCATCTACACTTTGCGCGGCTTAACGTCGGTGCCACAAACATCGCTAGAACTCATGCAAACCTACGCCGCCAGTCGGTGGCAAATTTTATGGAGTTTGCGTTTGCCCAATGCCTTGCCGCAAATTTTCACTGCGCTCAAGATCAGCGCCACCGCCAGCGTGGTCGGTGCGATCATCGGTGAACTGCCGTCGGGGATTCAGAATGGCTTGGGCATCGCAATTTTGAACTTCGCCCGTTATTACAACCAATCGCCAGAGCGACTGTTTGCGACCATTGTCGCGGCGGGGGTGTTGGGTTTATTGTTTTTTGGCGTCATCGTCGTGATCGAGCGGCTGGTGGTGCGCTGGCGTGTAGAGGAAACGACATGATCCCGATCATCACGATTGATACGCTATCGAAGACCTTTCGTAGTGCCGATGGCGACGAAGTGCGCGCCCTAGACGGCATTCAGTTGACCGTCGAACAGGGTGAATTCATCTCGTTCATCGGTCCATCGGGATGTGGCAAAAGCACGCTCTTGCGGATCATCGCCGATCTGATCCAGCCCACGAGCGGGACACTACGGGTCAATGGCAAGAGCGCCGAACAAGCCCGTAAAGACCGCGATTATGGCTTCGTGTTCCAAAATGCCACCCTCTATGAATGGCGCACGATCATCAAAAATGTCGAACTGCCGCTGGAGATCATGAAGCACAGCAAAGACGAACGCCGTGCCCGTGCCCGTGAGATGTTACGCTTGGTGGAATTGGATGATTTTGAGGATCGCTATCCATGGCAATTGTCGGGCGGGATGCAGCAGCGCGTGAGCATCGCCCGCGCGCTCGCCTTTGAGCCGGGGATTTTGCTGATGGATGAACCGTTTGGCGCGTTGGATGAGATGACGCGCGAACGCATGAACAACGAATTGTTGCGCATCTGGACGACAATGAAAGACATGACTGTGATTTTCGTCACCCACAGCATCAGCGAAGCGGTGTATTTATCGTCGCGCGTGGTGGTCATGTCCCCGCGACCGGGGCGCATCTCCGAGATCATCGATATCGACTTGCCGCGCCCACGAGGATCGGAAACGCGCGATCTCGATCAGTTCTTTCAGCTCACCAGCCGGGTACGCCATTCGCTGCGGCAGGGGATCACCCTCGAATGAGTAACGACGTCATCAAAAACGACTCTTTATTGCGCACAACCACGCTGACGGCGGCACCGGTGGCGGTCGCCGCCTTCGATAACCGGACGCTGACGCGCGATTTGCTGGCATTGGGGACGATCTTTTTCTTCATCGCTTGTTATCACATCCAAAACCCGCTGTTGATCTTCAACACCCAATTCGGCAGCGCTTTCCGCAATGCCACCCTGCAACCGGCAATGGTGGTCGCGCTTATCGCCTGTTTGATCGCGCTGGTAGTGCCGTTATGGAACGAGGCGCACGGCAAATTCTCCCCCCTGCAAATTGGGGCGCTCGTGATCTTGGGCGGGGGTACACTGTTCTATGCCGTCGCCATTTTGCTGGATGTCAATCTGGCGGGGGTGGTGGCGGGGGTGCCCCAAAGCGCCTTCACGGAACGCCTGACTGACGAGTCGCCCGTCGCCTTGTTGGAGAACGCGATGGGGTTGGTGACGCCGCTGGTGCCAGTGGCGATCCTAGCCGTCATCTTTTTGTGGCAACCATGGCGGCGCGGGCAAGTGTATACGCGGGCGCTCAACAAGCAAGCGGCGGCGTTGTTCGTGGGCGTGTTGGTGCTGCTGACGTGGGAAGGGTTGATCAATCTTTTTCAAATTCAACAATTTTTATTGCCTAAGCCGAGCGTGATCGGTGCCGCGTTTATTGAAGATTACCCGCGCCTTGTGTCCATCGGTTGGAACACCTTTCAGAATGCTTTTTGGGGCTTCGTCTTCGGGTGTGGGGCAGGTATCTTGACCGGAATCGTGGCGGCGCGCTTTGTCAGTTTCAGTCGGGCATTGCTGCCGATTGCGATTGGCATCAATGCCGTGCCGATCATCGCCCTCGCGCCGATCATGAACAATTGGTTTGGCGCGCTCAATCCCGCTTCCAAGATCGCCATCGTCGCGATTTTGACCTACTTCCCGACGATGATCAGCACCGTGCGCGGGTTGACGGCGGTAGAGCCGATGTCGATGGAACTTATGAAAACCTATGCTGCCGGACAGATGACGATTTTCCGTAAGTTGCGGTTGCCGACGGCGCTCCCCTTCATTTTTTCGGCGCTCAAGGTGTGTACGACGCTGGCGATGATCGGTGCCATCGTTAGCGAATACTTCGGCGGATCGACAGCGGGCTTGGGGTTTCGGATTCGGGACGATGCTGGTTTGTTCAAGTATCCAGAGGCGTGGTCGGCGATTTTTATCGCTGCGTTGTATGGTATCTTCTTCTATTTGGTGATCTCGGCGCTAGAACGGGCGCTGATGGCGTGGCACATTTCGTTTCGCGAGACCGGTCGTTAACGGCTAGTCGTTCTTCAAGAAGGAGTGGGGGATGGTTCTTCTTGGCGAAGGACTAGCCGTTAGCGGCGGTTAGTGGCTAGGGGCGTCTGCCCTGAAAATAGTGGTACAAGTGCATTTTTTGAACGGTTTCAAAGGAGAATCATCGTGCGTAAATCCCTGTTAATCGTTTTTGCTTTGATCGTGCTGGCGGTCGTCCCGGCTGCGGCGCAAGACTTAACCCCCATCAGCATTGTGCTGAAGTGGGTGCCACAAGCGCAATTCGCGGGTTACTACGCGGCAGAAGCGCTGGGCTACTACGAAGAAGAAGGGCTGGATGTGACCATCATCGCGGCTGGTGTGGACATCAACCCCCAGCAATTGGTCAGCTCTGGTGAAGCCGAATTTGGCACCGACTGGATGGGTAACTTGCTCGCCACCCGCGAAACTGGTCAGGATGTGGTCAACATCGCGCAGATTTATCAACGCAGCGGGATGCGCCAATTGACATGGGTGGACAGCGACCTGACTAGCTTTGAACAACTGGGTGGCAAGGTCGTCGGCGTGTGGTGTTGCGGCAATCAATTCCCCACCTTCGCCGCGTTGACCAAAGCCGGTTTTGATCCCGAAAACCCGGATGATGTCACCGTCGCGCAACAAGCGTTTGACATGAACGCCTTCCTCGCGCGTGAAATCGACGCTGCCAGCGCGATGACCTACAACGAGATGGCGCAAGTCTTGGAATTTGTCGGACCGGCTGGCGAATTCCCGGTTTACACCCTCGAAGACCTGAATGTGTTGGACTTTAACGAATTTGGCACGGCGATGTTGGAAGACGGCATTTTCGCCCGCGCTGAATGGCTGGCAGAAGCGGGCAACGAAGAAATCGCGATCAAGTTCTTGCGCGCCAGCTTCCGGGGTTGGATTTATGCCCGCGACTTCCCCGCCGAAACGGTCGAATTCGTCTTGGCGGCGGGTCCGACGTTGGGCGTTGGGCACCAAGAATGGCAAATGAACGAAGTCAACAAACTGGTGTGGCCGTCGACCGCTGGTATCGGCTTGATGGACGCGGATGCCTTTGATGTGACCGCCCAAATTGCGCTCGATTACGGCATCATCAGCGCCACCGCCGAAGGCGAAGGCGTGACATACCGTACTGATTTGGCGCAAGCGGCGCTCGATAGCTTGATGACCGATATGGCGGACTTGGACGCGATGGGCGCGGACTACGTTGCCCCTGAAGTGGCGATCACCGCCAACGGCGAATAACGGAGTACGCAGCTTTGGGGCGGGGCAGGATCACGATCCTGCCCCGTTTTTTTAATTCAACTTTGGATCCGGCGGCAATTTGATCGGGGTGTCGGATGTTTGCAGGTGCCCCGCCGCCATCGCCAAGGCGCGTGCGGTAAACTTGTCCAAATCAGTCCAATCGGCGCTCATGCCGTGATTCATGTGTCCATTGCCGGGGAAAGAACCGAGAAACCGCTCATTCGGGGACTGATCCGTCATGAAGACGCTGATCTCGCTGGCGATGGCGTAAATCGGTTGTTTTTGGTTGGAGCTGAGGACAACCATCACATACAAATAATCAATCGCGCCGATGCTCACGCAATCGGTGTAAAAGACGAGTAGATACTGTCCCAGTTGATAGCGGGCGCTCACCCGTCCTTGGCTGATTGTGGGCAAATACATGATCGCAGGCTCCTCGAAAGCCTTTTCTCAGAGTATATACGAAATTCACGAATAGTTGACCTTGCGTTTAGTATTTGTGACACTCCGCAACCGCTAAAGCGATTCGCGTTCGCCGATGGGCGGGCGGGCGTATAACCACCAAAATTCTGTCGGTGGATAGACCGCTTCAAGGTTAGGGTGCCAAAGGAAGGGGGCAGGTTGGGCAAAACGCCGTAGCTTGCCATCAACCCGACGCAGTTCTTTAGTCAGTTCTTCGCTGACGGTGCCGCTCTCTTCTAGCGCCCGTTTGATCTCCTGCACGATGGTGCGCCGCAAGACCTCCGGCGGATAAATGCCCGCACACTGGCGGGGTGCCTCTTCACACTCATCAAAAAAAGTCGCCATCGCTTTGAGTCGTGAGAGCGCTTCTTGGTTGAGTTTGTCGCCATAATGTTGACGCCATTCGGCGCGGGCGTTGTCGTGAGTGCGTTCGATAGCGCTCAGTTGTTCCCGTTGGGGCGCACTCAGCCGATCCGCTAAGGCGCGCAAGCGGCGTAAACGCAACAAGACCGCCCCGATGGTGAGCGCGGGCATGTTGCCCCCGCCGAACAACCCTGTGCGCACACTGCCGTAGAGTGCCGATTCGTAGAGATAGGGGATTAAGCCGTCCGCCAGCGCTTTGGCTTCGCGTAGATCGCGGTCAATATCGTAAGGGGAGGTAGACATGGGGTGGGGACTCCTGCATTCGTTGGGCTTATATTTTTTGTGCCACCGTGATCATACCTGCGAACATGAGGATCGCCAAGATCATCGTGCCCACGATATTGAGAACCCAATCGGCACTGGCACTGCCGACTTCGAGCGCCATCAATAAAATTCCGAGCGTGCTAAAAGCCAGCGGTTCTGCCCACCGTTGAATACTGTATTTTAGAGTATTTCCGTCCACGCCTTGCATGAGACTGCTCCCGTATGGTTTCTGCTTAAACTCAGCATACCGCCACACAGGAGCAAAAGGGTCATGGACTTGGGATGACGTTCGTCATATGACGAAACCGTTCGTCACCTGACGACAGTCAACTGATCGTCACCGTCACTTCATACGCCACGCCGTCCCAGACCACGATCACTTGTTCACCGATGGCGAAGAATTCGCCCAGTTCGGGGATCGTCGTCAACAGGTCGAAATAGGCATCGCTCAAAAATTCGACTTTTTCGGTCGTCACGGTATCCGGCTCAAAAGTGGTGTCCGTCCAGATATCGCTTTGCAAGATGAAAGTCTTGCCCCCGACCGTTTGGATCGGGTTGACGCGCGCCTCTTCTTCCAGTGCCACCCCTTCGGTCGGGCTACTTGGGACGGTTGAACCTAGCGGTGTCAAACCGCCCGCCATTTGCGTCGCTAACGGGGCCGCGGTTGACCGCGTGAAGGATTGCGTCATCGGTGCTGCCGCCGCGCCCATCTGGGCGAATTGATCCGCCGCCGCGACCGCATCGGCACCGGAGACCGCTTCACCGAGGCGGTTGGCAGTTGCCGAGAGCGCCGCTTGTGCATCTTGCCGCCCTTGTGCCGACAGGATATCGTCTTCTTCGATCAAGAAGCTGGTATAGGGGGTGATGATCCCAAAGCGGATGCTGAGATCGACCACGCTGTCCACCAATTCTTGATTTTCGCCATTGAGCCGGATGTTATTCAGCAAATCGGCGATCCGGCGGGTTGCCCACAAGCGCGCCACAAACGAGTCGCCGCCCGCACGGTCGCGGAACTCAAGATTACTATAGGTGATGGTTTGGCTGTCCGCGCCCATGTCCCCGCTGAGGGTGATGGTCACGCCATCGGCACCGTCGCGATAGCGCCCGACGACCGTTAATTGATTGCCCGCGAACAAATCAGGCATTGCCCCCGCCGGATAGACTGAGTCCACGCGCACGCCGTCAAGGGCGATCGTGACGTTACTCAACACCGGGGAGCCGATCTTGTTAAACAGGCTTTCGACTTCTTCGTCGATCCGTTCGCTTGGGCGGACATACGACGATGCGCCGCCATAGGCGCGGGTGAGTGAGTCCAGCAGGAAGGTATCGACATCATCGCCGACGCCAAAGGTGAAGACGCGGACATTGGCGGGTGCCCCCGCGCGCACATTTTCAAGGATGGTCGCCGTCTCGGTGACGCCTTCGGTCGCCAAGCCGTCGGTCATGAACAGTACCGTCGTGGAGCGTTCGCTATCCACCATGTCCATTGCCGTCGTCAGTGCGCCGTTGATGTCGGTGCCGCCATTAGCGAACATGCCGTTGATCCAGTCGATGGCTTCGGGCGCGACTTCGGTCGTTTCGAGGCTGTCGCTAAATAAGCGCCATCCCGTGCTGAACAAAACCACATTAAAGCGATCCGCTGGGTTCAAGTTTGCCAGCACGTAGGACGCTGCTTCACGCGCTTGATTCCATTTTTCGCCGTCCATGCTGCCCGATTGATCCAAAACGATGATCACATCACGGGGCAGGATCGTCTCGACTGGAGCCGTCAAAGGCGGTTGCACCAGCAACATAAAGTAGCCGTCTCCGTCTGCGCTTTCGCGATAGGTCAGCAAATTGACGTTGATCGTCTCGGCAGCGACACCCCAATAGAGTACAAAGTCGTCATTGGCGGTGACATTGGTCGCTTCCCAACCGACGCTGAAGTCATTGGCGGTCTCGCTGGCGCGGTTGATGGCGATATTGTGGCTGGGGGAATAAATGTTGCTGACCGGATCGGCGCTGGTCACGTTAACGCGCACGCTGGCGATTTCGACGGCGCGCTGGGTCGTCAACCGGGTGACATCCAACGGATAAACATACTGAAGCAAGCCGTTATCAACTTCCAAGACTTGCGAATAGGTGATCTCGATGCGGCGCGTTTCGCCGGGGGGGATGGGAAAGACGTTGGCTTGAATGGCGTTGGTGCCGATGTATTCCAGCAATGCCGGGTCGCGATATTGGCGCACGATGGTGTCATAAATTTCGCGGGCTTCGCGGGCGTCCAAGACGCGGGCTTCGATGGGCAGATCATTGATGTACATGATCAGTTGTTCAACCGAGGCGTTCATCGGCAAGGGAAAGATGAACGTGCCCTCTGCCAAGCCATTGCCCTCGTTCACAAATTCCATGCTGATGGAGGTGCGCGCGATTTGATTGTCGATTTGCACATCCACGCGGTGATGCTTGACCTTCAGCCAATCGGGGTTGGTGAACACGCCGGGGGTGATGGGTCGGCACTCCGTCGTGCAAATGCCCCCCTGAGGACAGGTTCCACAAATGGGCGGTTCCACAATTTGGGCGCTACTGGCGGTGCTGCCGATGCCGATCAAGAGGATCAGCCCGAAGATGCTGAGTAAAGTTAAAGCGATCCGTTTCATCACAAGCACTCCTTAATGATAGTGTTTGCTGTGATGACGACGGATCGCTTGATTTTGTTCCCACCAATTTATGGCAGATTAGCGCCGCAAGAAATCGAGGCGCGTCCAGCCTTGTTCGCCATTGTCGGTGCGCACCCGTACCCAACCGATATCTTCACGTAATTCGATAATGGTGATCATCTCGTTCGGTGCCGCTGTGCCATCGCGATAGGTATAGCCTTCACCCTCAAAGCCGCGCCGCAGGATAATCCGTTCACTCGTGATCACACGGGCGCGCGGCAGGGGCGTCATGGTGGGGGTTGGGGTGGGGCGCGGCGTGAAGGTCGCGGTGGGTCCCAGTGTCGGGATGGGCGTTAGTGAGGGTGTCGAGGTCGGGATCACATTGTTTTCGAGACACAACGGGCTGACCTTAAATTGCACCCGTTGATCGCAGGTGAGTTCGGCATTGGCGCGCTCGACTTGGGCGCGGGCTTCTTCGAGGGTGGTGCCACCCCTGCGATTTGCGTTTCGGCACGGGCTAAAGTGGGCGCGACCCCGGCGATTTGCGTTTCCGCCGCCGAGATCGTCGGTTGCACCCCCGCCACGCGCGTGCCCGCTGCTGCTAGGGTGGGCGCGACTCCGCGTACTTGTGCCTCGGCAGCCACCACCGTCTGCGCGATCACCGTCAGCGTGGCGGGGATCGGCGTCAAGGTGTTTTCGGCGGCGGCGGCTTGGGTTTGGGCACCCGCCGCCAAAATGACCGACTCGGCGACTTGCGTTTGTGCTTGTGCAGAGTCGCGCAGGGCGTTGCCTTGCTCGATGGTCGCGGTGCCGATCTGCGCTTCGGCTTGGTTCAAACGCAGCTGAGCAGCGTTCAAAGTCGGTTGCACCCCCGCGATTTGCGTTTCGGCGCGGTCAAGGGTGGGCTGCACCCCCGCAATTTGAGTCGCTGCCCGTGCCAACGTCGGTGCCACCCCTGCCACTTGCGTCTCGGCTTGGGCGAGCGTGGGGCGCACCCCCGCGACTTGTTCTTCTGCCGAAACAAGGGTGCCGGCAATCGGCGTTAGGGTGGCGTTGGCGTCGTTGACTTGGGTATTGGCAGTGACAACCGTCAGAAACGCCACCACCCCGATCACCGTCGCGACAAAACCCACCGCCCCGGCGATGGTGCGCAAGCGATTAGCGCGTTTGGCACTGCGTTCGCTCCGTTCCGATTCTTGGCGGGCGACATTTTGGGCGGTATTGGCATCGGCTTGGGCATTGCGTGCCGTCTCTTCGGCGAGCCGTAAATCCGCAATCCGTTGCAGTTCGCGTTCCTCGATCAGGCGTTCCTCGGCGAGACTGGCTTCCAGAAACGCCCCTTCGTCCACACTGGGAAAGTTATGCGACGCCCAATCGACGGCTTCGCGCAGCACCCGTCCGCGATATAACAAATCTTAGCTCTGTTTTTGTCGTGCCCAATCGCTGACGTCGGCGTTGATCTTCTTTTGAACGCGCACATCTTCGCGCGCATCACGCAACCAGCGGCTTAAACGCCCCCATTCGCGGATCAAGGCTTCGTGACTGACTTCGATGGTCTCAATATCCTCGATCTGGTCGGTCATCAACAGGCGCGCATTGACAAAGACATTGGCGGTTTGGTTCAACACTTGGCTTTGGGCGCTGTCGGCGAGATTCAACTCGTCAAGGGCGGCACGGCGGCGGGTGGTGTCTTGCTCGGTCATACCCGGCTCGATTAAGCGTAAGAACAATGCCCGCGCCAACAGCCGATGCTGATCGCTGGGCAAGCCTTCATAGACCGCCTCGGCATGTTTGGACAAGGCACCATGCACCCCGCCCAGTTCTCGGTATGCCTTTAAGGTGAGGAGGTCATTGGTGCGTTTATCGAACAATTGCGCGAGGGTGAATTGTAACAGCGGCAAGGCACCAGCTTGTGACCGCACCTCATAGAGTAGATCGCCGATCAAGCCGTCTTCAAATTGCACGCGCACATCAGGCAGCGCTGCCGGTTTTTCGATGACATCGCGCAAATCTTGCAAGGTCATGGGCAACACCGAGCGGCTGTGCCCTTCGAGCAGTTTGCCGAGCGCCGGATCGTTCATCGGGCGATCATAAAAATCGGCACGTAAGGTCAGCAAAATGATCGCTGAGCCGCGCAGTTCGGTGGCGGCGTTCACCAGCAGCTCGATGAATTGACAGGGTTAGGGCTTTAGCCCGCCGCAAGCCTCCCCGCTTCAGCGGGTGAGGTTAGGCGCTGTGCCAGCAAGCTGGCATTCCAACAAGTGAGCCTTCCAGCAAGCAGACTTACCAACGTGTTGGCACTGGCTTTAGCCGCAGTTTTGGGTTCAGCACAAATGTCTTGCCAACTCAGATAGTGGTAACTATACTTTGTACAGTGGACGGTACCGTTCGCAAACTTGCCCATCGTGTGGCAATCGACACAAACCGCAGGGACGCATCTATCGATGCGCAAATAAAGATTGCGGCGCGATTGTT
>JBBRTY010000136.1:0-11667 GCA_038248285.1 Aggregatilineales bacterium | reverse complement strand
CTGATAGAAAAAATTCAGCTGTCACGCAAGGGGGTTTTCGAGCGTCCGTTGATTGGTATTTTTCAGGCGCTTGATCAATGTGGCGATGATGCTTTGGCTGAGGACGGGATAGTAGATCACCAAACTCAAAAATATGTCCCGATCCAGCCGCAGCAGGGTAGTCACGCCTTGCGCAATCTCCAGTTAACTTGAAATGCACCCGTCCATTGCTCACAGATTTACAGAACCACGTTGATCATTTAGAATTCAACATACTTTTTAGTATATACCCTCAAGGGGAGCCTTTCATGGTTGGTATGCCTTCATTCAAAATAAAGTTCACCGAGAAGCACAAAAAAATATTGCGCGATTTAGCCATCACCGAAACTGCGCCCGGCAGTATCTTGCATGATTTCGGGGTTTTAGTGGACATTGTTCGCAAAGCCCCCTTCACTTTGACGCCTACCTATCAACTGCCCATGAAGATTCTCAAACCCCTCAACGAACGCCTCGCCCGTCCGCTTCAGATTGGGCTAAAACGTCCTCAACAAAAATCGTATCCGCATATTCACGGCTTGTATTTGCTGCTGCGCACATCAGGACTCGTCTTAACAAGCACAGCCGGCAAAAACCCTAGTCTGATCTTGGATGACGCTTCATATACGCACTGGATGGAGTTGAATCCTACCGAAAAATATTTCACGTTGATCGAAGCATGGTTTATGCGTGGCTATGAGGAAATTATCGGTGAGTCCGGGAATGCTTATTGGCACGTGCCAACCCATTTAGACAATATTCGTAGTTTTGTGGATTATTGTAATCTGCACAAGGAAAAACCAGTTCAAGTCACCGCAGATATGAAATCCGTTTTGACATACCTGATCGGCGGCTATAATCTTGGCTTGCTGGAAATGTTTGGTTGGCTCACCATTGAAACCGCACCGCCTGCCGACGATGGACGTTGGAATATCAAGTCGCTCCAGCTCACCCCAATTGGGAGTGCCTTTTTAGGGGTGTTTTTTGTACAAATGCGGTCGATATTAGAAGAAATCCTGAGCAGGACAGAAGTGCTGCCAGCAGGAGACACGACGCAGGATATCTTCCAACCTTATTTCCCAGAGTTGCACAATACCTTTATACCGCCCGACCCACCCTTCCAAGAAGGGATGCACCTCTTCAAAGTTGGCTTGTCAGCCGAAATCTGGCGGCGCATCGCCATTGATGCCCATCAAACTTTCGATGATCTGGCGACGGCGATCCTTCAATCCGTAGATTTTGATGATTCCTATTTTTATCGGTTCGGTTATGCCAACCGCTTTGGGGGATTGGACGATATCAGTCATCCTAATTTGCAAGAAGAATCTCAAGGGGATGAGGTTAAAATCGGGGAAATTGGACTCGGGATCGGCGAGAGTATGGTCTTTAGATTCGACTTTGGCGTTAATTGGAAATTCATTCTTTTTCTAGAAGCCATCGACCCCGCGCAACAGCTAGAGGGTTACGAAATCCGCGAAAGTCGCGGCGAAGTGCCGGAACAATACTTTTTCGGTGACTACGGGTTCGCCATTATGGATATTGATGACTCTGATGACTCTGATCTGTATCTTGATGGGTGACACTGGGCACCACTCTAAGAAAAAGCGGTCGATCCCCTATGAAGAGACCGACCGCTCTTTGAAGTCGAACACACGCCACCCATACCTAAGCCGCGTGGCAATACACCAAACTTAGTCTTTCAGTTCGGATGCCCACTTATCGATTTGTTGATGCGCATCTTATTTGGCGATACCGTATTTCTGTTGGACTTTGCCCGCGAGAACATCGCGGTTGCCGTTAATTTCTAACAGCTCGTCATCGGTCAAATCGCCCCACTTTTTCTTGGCTTCGCCGCTAACTTGCTTCCACTTACCGGCAATAATATCCCAATTCATCGTTCATCCCTTTTCATCTAGTGAGTGTTTTTTTAGAAACAGTCATCATGGGCAATCTGCCTACGAACAGACTTGATTCTACGCTTTTGGAAAAACCTGTCTTGGCTGCTGATGGCGGATCATCCTTAGGGATTCGGTTGCCACCGTCTGGGTAGGTGCAAGTGGACAGGTTTATAGGGTGAAGCTAACGCGGACGGCTTAATACCAGCCACAACAAACGCGCGATCAACCATGCCACGATTGCCCAAGCCAACATCGCAATCAAGGTCGTGATCTCCAGCACCGATGCCCCGCCCAAAGCCGGATTAGGCATCAGCGTTGCGAACAACGCCACAAAAGGCGCGGACAAGCCATACACTAAATTGGCAAACCCGTTGTCCGCATTCGCGCCGATCACTTGCAAAATTACCCGCACCGCCAACAGCAGTTCTAGGGCACCAAAGAAGTAGTAGACGATGTTGACGACGCGCGCGACGCTCGAATTTTGGTTCGCCGCCTCGATACCCCGATGTTTTTCGCCCAGATTTACCGCTTGATGGTGTTCGATATTCCGGTCAACTCGTTCTTCGTGTCGGTTTAGTTCTTGATTGCGGAGTTCGTTTTCAGTCATGTCACAAGCTTTCTTCGCTTCATAAAATCATCATTGCCGTGCCGTCAAAACCAACCGCGCCGCTTGAAAAACAACCGCATCCCAATCACAGAACCGATCATCAGCACGATAATCGTTATGGAAATCACCAACCCATTGATCGGCAACACCACAGATTCGCCAATCGTTATAAAGTTGGAGTCGAACAAGCCGGTGAAAAAAGTGAAGGGTAAAAACACCAGCGAAATAATCGTCAGCCGATTCACGGCTTCACCCATCTTGCGGGATTGTTGATTGGCGATGATTTCCAGCACGTTGTTGCTCAAATCGCGTTGCGAGTCGATGACATCGTAAATACCGAGCAAGCGCTCATACAAATGCCGAAACAAATCGCGGATATCGCCATTGCTGGAGACACGATCCTCGCCGATCAAATTGGACAACACCTCGCGCTGAGGGGCGATCATCTGTCGCAGACCAATGAGTTGCTGTTTGATCCGATAGACCGCTTTCTGGGCTTGTTTATCGCTGCCATCAGCCAGCAGTTTTTCTTCAAGTTCATTCAGTTGATTGCTGATACGATCCAGCAAAGGATAGTAGGTATCGATGATGTGTTGGGCGGTGAGGTACAGAAAATAGGACACCCCACGTTGCCAAGAAGCTGGATTTTGAACTACGCGATTGTATGCCGCTTCCAAGCCAGTCACGTCGGCTTTGCGCACCGTCACATAAAAATGTTCGCCGATGATGCAATGAATTTCTTTGCCCGCCACCACACTCCCGTGAGTTACAGGTTGGAACAGTGAAAGAAACAAATAGCGGGGATAAATCAACAGCGTGGGGCGGCGGTCTTCCCGCAATAAGTCATCAACGACATTGGGCGATAAATCCAACCATGCCGCCAGCCATTGAATTTCTTCATCATTTGGGGTGACGATATCAATCCACATATCGCACCCCTCCGCGAGCGCAACTTCAAGGCTTTCCTGCATCAAATTGCGGCGCAACAACGCCGGAACAGGGGCGGCTTCCTCGTCTACGGATTCAACGTCTGTTTCAATCGGTGCTGCAATCACCAAAGAACGGATCATCAGGATCATTCCATTTCAGCTATCAACGATAAACGTGAATTGAAATTGTCCTTCCGTACTGGAATTATTTCAACTGAGCTTCAACGCTCTTTCTTAAATCGCTAAGTTCTTTATCCAGCCGTTTGACCACTGGCTCAAGGGCATCACGCCCATCTTCCAATCCCTGCCCGACCGATTTAGTCAGGTCGTCACGCACTTTTTTGCCGGATGTGGGCGCAAACAACAATGCCAACACCGACCCGACTCCCAAACCCAATAACAAACACATCACAACGGTACGGGTCATTTCGCGCATGGCATGAACTTCGGCATCACGGCTGTAGTACACGCGATCATTGCTGTTCATGATTTTTCCTTTAGTTTACGAAGTATTCGTTTTTAGAGGGAAAGGGCGCATTACGCCCCGTCCCTACAGCGGCTTCATGCTGATCGAATTTAGCCGGAAAGACGACGCCCGCTGACCAACCGGAGCAAGCCCAAAAGCACCACTGCCCCGATAAAGGCGACGAAGACGCTCCATATGTTGAAGCCTGTGGTACCCGCGACACCGATGGCATTAAACAGGAACCCGCCGATCAAAGCACCGACGATACCCACAACAATGTCCATGATCAGCCCTTGCTGACCATTGGTCTTCATCACCATGCTTGCCAACCAACCCGCAATCGCGCCGATGATTAACCATGCTAACCAACCCATTTGATCCATGTCGTTCTCCTTTATATTGCTGATTTCCGATTTATACCTTAGTATAGGCGGTTCACTTGCGCAGCAAATCCGCCTTTAAGAGGGTTTGCACTCATCCTTTAGAGGGATTTCTGTATCCTCCAATGGAGGGGGGTGGGGTTTTGGGGTGGAGGAGGTGGGGAGGTCTAGCCGTTATTTCACATAAAAATCGCCGGTATTGAGGTTGTGTTCCAAAACCAGCACAATCGCTTCGCTGCGGCTCGTCACGCCTAACTTGTTCAATATGCTGCCCACATGCGATTTGGTGGTCGAAAGCCCGATGACCAACAACGTAGCGATCTCACTATTCGATTTGCCTTTGACCATCAATGCCAATACTTCCCGTTCACGCGGTGTCAACTGCTCAATGACCGATTCTGGGTGACGTACCGCCCGAATCAAGATATCCGTGATTTCCGACGCAAAGGTAGACACCCCTTGATGCGCAGAGCGGATGGCAGTAGCGAGATCATCTGCCGAAACTTTCTTAAACAAATAGCTGAGCGCGCCTGCCTCCAATACCTCTTTGATCAAGCGCTCCTCACCAAAACTGGTGAGCGCGATCACCTGTATCTGTGGAAAATCACGACGGATGAGGCGGGTCGCTGTGATTCCATCCATCACGGGCATCATCAGATCCATCAAGATGATGTCCGGGCGGGTATCGGCACACAGGGTGAGCGCCTCTTTGCCGTTTGCGGCTTCACCCACAAATTTAAGATCGGGGTAACTTAACAAGAAAAAAGCTAGCCCTTGGCGAAGCATGGCATGGTCATCAACGACTCCGATGCGAATGAGCGGCGATTCGGGGTTCATCACGTCCTCTTTTTTTTGAAAGCATATGACACAATACCCTGCTTTGGATTATTCGTCATCGGGCAATGTCCAGATCACTTTGATCAAGGTCCCCTGACCTTCTTGGCTAATGGTTTCCAACGTCCCCCCAATATTCTTGATACGATCCGCCATGATGATCAGCCCCAAGTGACCGAGATCAACCGTTGAGGGGTCAAAGCCTAATCCATTATCTTGAATGGCGAGGTGAACATGCCCTGCCTCGCTCTTATAGTAGACCTCAACATGAGCAGCGGAGGCATGAAGCGCGACATTATTGAGCGCTTCCTGCGCTACACGATACAAAGCGAAATGCACTTCGGGCGGCACTGGGGCTTGCCCTTCAATACGGACCATAATATCCAAGCCCGTGCGGTTGGCGATGATCTCGGCAGCTTGGCGGATCAAATTCCCCAATTTGGCATCGGTTAGCGATGCAGGATGCAGTTCCATCAACAACGATTTCATCTCAATGAGTGAATTTTGCGACAGTTGATGTAACATGCTAAGGCTACGGCGTCCTTCTTCTTGATCGATTTCCCAAATTACTGGCAACCGCTCGGTGATCAAGCTCATCGACCACAACGTCTGCGAAATTGTATCGTGCAATTCACTGGCAAGACGGTTGCGCTCTGCCATGACTGCGGCATGTTTGGCACGCGCCAACAAGCGGGCGTTTTGAATGACAATGGCGGCTTGATCGGCAAAGGTTTGCAAGCGCTCGGCATGGATTTGGGTGAAAAAGCTAGGAGTCGCGCTGTCTAACGAGATAAACCCTAAGAGCTTGCCCTTAAAACGGATCGGGGCGATGACATTGGAACTCACCCAGTCCACATACGGAAACCCTAACCATAAGGGCGAGGTTGCCGTGTCGGGAATCGCCAGCGGTTTTCCAAGTTGAATCAATTGTTGCAAAGTCGCCAGTTTCGTCGTGGGAATCTGCTGTTTGTCGAACTCTTTTTCCGCACCTTTTTCGATATAGCCCCGTTGTCGTACCACCCGCACAAGGTCGGACTCCACCAGTAAGACGTTCGCCCCATCATAAGGCGTCACCCGCTTGATGGTATCGAGGATATGATCCAAAATTTTATCGAGATCGAGCGTGTTACTCATGGTCGCTAAGGTATCCCGAAGCGCTTCCGTTAAAGCCCGCTCTTCTTGTTCCAACGTTTGCACCCGTTTATACTCGTTAATTTGTTCTTGCAAACGTTGGTTGAGCCGAGAATGATCGGCGATATGGTCTTGCAGATGCGTCTCCAGATCGTTATAGGCTTTACGCAACTTAATCGCTGCTGTTTCGCGCTCGCTGATCTGATTCTTCAACGCATTGGTCGCTAGGGTCAAGGAGGCACTTTGTACTTCAACTTGTTTTTCTAAATCATTATAGGTCTCAGACAGCCCCTGTTCCGACGACATGCGATCCCGCCGTTGAATCGTGTCCAGCATTTCGGTGAGGATAGGGTCAGCGGCGCTCAACTCAACCGCGCCGCTGTCGCGCTGCGCGCTCAGGTCGTTGATCCACGCTTGGATAACCTCAATTTTGTCGTTGGGATCGCTCATTTACGATTCACCTTTGCCACGCTCACTGCTCTTATCGTGGCAAAGAATGGGCGAACTTGCAAAAAGATCATGCCAAAGGATGATACCGCCCCAAAAGATGGGGATACTGCTAAGCAGCAGATCCCCATTCTTGCCCCTATTCATCGGCGAGCGTGTACACCCTCGTCGGGGTAGACAACTTGCAGTCGAACCGACTGGGAGCTGATCCTGTTGGATTATATTGCAACTTCCCTTCCACACGGATGCGATTCACGGAACGGATTTGGGTGCCATCCGTTGCGCGAATCAATAAATCAGCATCAGTGAAGTTGTTCGGCGGCTCTACAGCCATATTATTTCCATTTCCGACCGTTATATCAAACGAGACAACCGCCCCGCCCCGATCTGGTAATTCATGAAGATTCAACGACTTGGTATCCGAGACCAATAACGATAGCGGCACATAAGCATAGCCTTCAAGACCGACACGCTGATTGTTATTTTCGGCGGTGCAAAACGTCGCAAATGTGAATAAGGTGGCAGGCGGCACCGTCTCATCGCACCCAGCGAGGACGACTCCCAAAACTAAGATCAAGGCTGCAAATTTCATTCGCTCCATCCTTCAAATATCTTCAAGGTAAGTTGTGACGCCTAAAAGTTACTATAATTTTTTGTAACTGCTCAGGCTGAAAAACGGTCGGTAATAAAGGGAGAAATGACCGTTGGCGGCAAATGGGTGGATATTCGGCGCGCGGACTTTCATGTTAACGAGCGATTGACAAGCGCCTAATCCACCCCTACATCCACGTTTCGAGGGGTATTTTCCTGTTTTTCTTCACGTTTTCATGCCTCCCTATTTATTTTATTCTGTTTCTATACCTGAGTAGTCACAATTTTTTAAGATCTGTCAATATGACTATCGATTAGAAATCTTAAGGTTACACCCAATGCAGCGACTACGCGGCGAGTATTGGCGTCGTCCGCTAAAGGGCGTTCCCCTCAATAAAATGCCCCATTGCGCATTTTTGAAACCTCAACGATACTTCGGTAATTAGCCAATATGTTCTATCTCATTACCTATCGGCAAACCCTATCCGCCCGTTGGAGGAATCTGATCATGAATCAAGAGGTGACCGCCTATATCGAAGCGCTGACGTTAGCATGGCAAGCCGCCATTTGCACCCAGTTGCGCCAAATCATCCACCAAGCCATCCCCGATGTGGCGGAGCGTTTACAATATAAAAAGCCTCATTATCTGAAAAATGGACACTATGCCGCTGTGATCGGCACCGCCAAAGGGTGGGTAACACTGACCATTTTTAACGCGACAGACTTGGTGGCACCGGATGGTTTCTTTGAAGCCGGGGCGACGACAAGAAAACGCTCAAAATTCGCGAGGGGCAACCCTTGGACGGTGATTTGTTAAGCCATCTCCTCCAGCAAGCCGCCAGTACCTTATAAAAGGAAGTGTTTTTATGAGTGTCACCTATAGCACCACTGTTGTGAAAGATGATCAAGTGAATGCAACGGGTCTCCAAGTGCCGCCAGAAGTGATGGCAGCATTGGGTGCCAGCACCAAAAAGCCGCCCGTCAAGGTGACGATTGGCGACTACACCTATCAAACCACAGTCGCGGTGATGGGGGGGGTATCGATGCTGGCGTTGAGCGCGGAAAACCGTAAGGCAGCAGGTGTGGAACCGGGCGCGACCATCGAGGTCACGTTGGAACTCGATTTGGAGCCGCGCATTGTAGAGGTGCCGGACGACCTCGCGATGGCATTGGCAGCACAATCCGGGGCACGGGCGGCTTTTGATGCGTTGGCGTTTTCCAAGCGCAAAGAGTTCGTCCGTCAAGTCAACGACGCCAAGACGCAAGAAACCCGCGACCGACGTATTGCCGCCATTGTGACGAAGATGGGCGAAGGGGCATAGTAGCGGGGCAATTTCAGGCGATGCCCACCCACGCTTATGCCGGGGCAATGCCTGGCTTCTTCGGGCGTAGTGCCGAGCAAGTGGTAACTATCAGCGCCCCCCTTGGGGCGGGCTGAGCCGTATAAAAACAGCGCATAAGGGGGACGATTCTCGCCCCCTATGCGCCCATGATCTCGCCTCACCCTCGTTTCCCTCACGATTGGACTGCGATGGTGCATGACATTTCACCCGACACCCGTCACAATCCTCATATATCGCTTTTATGAATGAGGATGCTGAAACATGGTGTATCGCGATCTCTTAGAATCGACCGCCCGCCGTGCCCTCGATTATCTGGAAACCCTTGATGATCGCGGAGTCGCCCCCACCCTCCAAGCGCTCCAAGACTTGTCTCGTTTGAACGAGCCGATCCCCGAACAGCCCATCGATCCCGCCGACGTGATCGCCCTGCTCGATGAGATCGGCTCCCCTGCCACCAATGCCTCGGCAGGCGGGCGCTTCTTCGGTTTCGTCGTGGGCGGCTCGGTACCGGCGGCGCTGGCGGCAAACTGGCTGGCGGCGGCATGGGATCAAAACGGCGGGTTGATCGCCACCTCCCCGATTGGCGCAAAACTAGAAGCCGTCGCGATGACTTGGTTGCTGGATGTGCTGCACCTGCCCGCCGAGTCGGGCGTGGGTTTCGTCACCTGCGCGACCGCCGCCAACTTCACGGCGCTCGCCGCCGCCCGTCACAGCGTGTTGCAACAGGTGGGTTGGGATGTCGAAGCCCAAGGGCTGTTCGGTGCCCCGTCGATCACCGTCATCGTCGGGGATGAAGTCCATGTCAGTGTCTTGAAGGCGCTCACACTCTTGGGCTTGGGGCGCGACCGTGTGATCCGCGTCCCCGTCGATGGGCAAGGGCGGATGCGCGCCGACGCCTTGCCAGCGTTGTCCGGTCCGACCATCGTTTGTATCCAAGCGGGCAATGTCAACACGGGCGCATTTGACCCTGCCCCCGCCATCATCGCCCACGCCCATGCAGCGGGCGCATGGGTGCATGTCGATGGTGCCTTTGGGTTGTGGGCCGCCGCCGCCCCAGAACGCGCCCATCTGATGGCAGGCTTCGCTGACGCGGACTCGTGGGCGACGGATGGGCACAAGTGGCTTAATACCCCTTACGATTGCGGGCTGGTGATCTGTCGCAACCCGGCGGATCTTAAAGCCTCCATGTCGGCATCGGCGGCGACATCCGCCTATTTGGTGCAATCTGAGAATCGTGAACCGTATCACTATACGCCGGATTTTTCGCGACGGGCGCGCGGCGTGGAAGTGTGGGCGGCGTTGCGCTCTTTGGGGCGTAGTGGCGTCGCCGACTTGGTAGAGCGCACCTGTCGCTATGCGGCGCGCTTCGCCGAAGGCTTGACGGGGGCTGGTTATCCGATTTTGAATGACGTGGTGATCAATCAGGTGATGGTCGAGTTTGGCGATGCCCAGACCACGCGCGCGGTCATTGCCGCTGTGCAAGCTGAGGGGACATGTTGGGCGGGCGCGAGCGTGTGGCAGGGGCATACCGTCATGCGGATCAGCGTGTCCTCGTGGGCAACGACCGACGCGGATGTCGAGCGCAGCCTAGAGGCGATCATCCGGGTGGCGGCACAGATCACCGATGGTGGGTGAGGGTTCCTTGGTAGTGTAACTTCTTGTAGGGGAGGCACGCCTTCCCCTATAGGTTATGCCGATGATGCCCTAGTACCAAAGACAAGGTGTTCGGCAAACTCCACCCGTTGGCGTCTTGCAACGGTACTGTTCCCTCGCAAGAGTTGGCTCAATTGGGTGAGGTTTACAGGCGTGAGGATAATCTGGGCTTTGTGGGAACTGCTCAGTACGTCGCGAATATTGATCACCTGCGGGATGGGCAGATCGTCTAGCGCCGGATAGAGAATGACCGACTGCCCGTTCCAGCCTTGACTGAGCGCATAGATGGCGAGTTGATAGAGCATCCCGCTCGGCAAGGTCGTCTCCCACAAATCACGGTATTTGGCGTCAAGCATCCGTTTTACCTGTCCCCCCTGCGTAATCACAAAGTCAGGGCGGGGGATCGGGGCTTGTCTCCCCCTCGGATTATGATCTGGGGCATACGCCATCATGTCGCGGAGGGGGTATTGATCATGCACGATATAATCCGGCAAATGCTCATTCAGGAAACGGGATAGCAACCGTTCAAAAAAACGATTCATATCAAACAAGAAACCGGGGATGAGCGTCCGCGTTGAGGTTGCTTCCAAGGTGATCCCTTTAGAGAACAGCAGCAACTCGATCAACGCAATACTCGGCTCATAATGTGTCGTTTGACGGCTCATGAACCCCCGCAAGCGCTTCATGATCGCCAGATCAAGGGAAGGAATCCGCGTGATGTTCATTTCTAACTGCACTGCCAACCGACGCAAGCGGGATCGCAACAGGAGATCGGTCGTCAGCCCCACCGCGAGTTCGAGTCCGCCAAGCAATACCTGATTGATCAGCGTGTCCTCAAGGCGGGGATAGTGGATGGTAGGGATAGATGCTTCAATGATACCCCCACGTCGCGCAATGGCTTGCAGATCGAGCCGACCCTTGGGGATTGCCAACGACTCATCCACCCGTCAATACTGTCGTTGCAATCCACGCGCCATCAGCTCCGCCGCTTCAGTGATGAGCTGATGGATGAGGATGTCTTGAAACGCGCCGCTTTCAAGATCGGTCTCTGTTGGGGACTGGAGATCGCGCAGATGATAAGCGTACTGCAACAACGTGACCATCACATTGAGTTTGATTTTGGGCTGGATAGTGATTTGCAGATCGCCGAGTTGGATTCGCCCCACATACGAAGTGGAGCGAATCGATAGCCCGCGTCGAAGTTCCAAAATCTCAAGGATGTTTTCGTTTGTCAATTTTTCGGCAAGCGCCCGCGCGTGTGGGTCGTCTGCGAGGGAAAAGTTGGCGAGTGCCGAATCATTGACGAAAATACGCTGCCACTCCCGCATTCGTGACACTCCGCAACCGCTAAAGCGGCGCGGCTTCTTGTGGAG
>JBBRTY010000135.1:0-11696 GCA_038248285.1 Aggregatilineales bacterium | reverse complement strand
CGGCGACTCTTGGGGTTGGGGATTTTTCCACGAGCGCCTAATCCGCCCCTACATTTACGTTGATGAGACGATAGGGGTTGGCAACAAAAAACAAACCCGCCCTATTGTGGTTAGGTGCCCACAACGGGGTGTGTCGTAGGGTGCGGACTAGGCGCTGGTCGAGACCTTGCCAACCCCTTACGTTCCCGCGCCGTATGTCCGCCCTTTTGAACCGCACATCTCCCCCTGTGTCGTTGCGAGCGAGTTTTGCACCAAAGTGAAATGCACCCATGACGTAAACGCTTCATTGACACAGCAGCCGTCTCATGCTATCCTCATTTTCAATTGCATAGCTCTACGTCTGGGGTGTGCTGAACGTCATGCGTTCATCACAACACAGGGGAAGTCCGGTGAGAATCCGGCGCTGTCGCGCAACGGTAACTGATCCTATGAGGTCAGAAGCCCGATTACCTGCCCTAGACTTTTGACTCGACTGTACCTTCGCACGAAAGGGAGAACGAGCGTGTTTTTGGCTTACCATCCATCAACCCGCCTTCCGGCGGGTTTTTATTTGGCACCCCGCCGTTCATCATCCATCTTTGTCGCTCGCCCTTTTGTGCTGCCTGTGCAGATCCTACTGCAATGTGTTTTCACGTTGAGATCACCCGACCCCGCGCGGCTGCAGACGAACGCGGTTGGTGTCGTTCTATGCCTACAGTTTGATCCGATCCTGTATAAAAGGCGCTAAAAAATGAAAAAATCGCTGATCGCGATGCTCTGCTTGAGTGTGTTTGTGCTGTCTGCCACCGTTTCGGTGTTCGCACAAACGACGACCTTAGAAGGCAATCTCACCACTGGCTGCGTGACCGACTATGACCCGACGGTCGATTACTTCCCCGCCAAGACGACGCTCACCGACGCGGAAAACTTCACCGTGAGCTACTTCAACAACTACAAAGTCGTCACCGTCGCTGAAGCGTATGACGGTGCCCCGTCGTATGACTATGTGCTGGTGCAATGCGGCACCCCTGCCCCCGACGCGGCGGATTTCCCCGAAGGGACGCAGTTCTTAGCGGTGCCCGCCCGGACGGTGATCGCCATGTCCACCACCCAACTACCGCACCTGACTCAACTCGATTTGCTGGATCGGCTGGTGGGCGTGGATACCGGCTTGTACATCAACACCCCCGAAGTGGTGGCGCTGGTCGAAGCGGGAACGCTGGTCGAGATCGGCGGTGGCACCGAGGTCAACATCGAATTGGCGTTGGATACCGACCCCGACTTGATCTTGAGCTATGGCTATAACCCCGACTTCGACGCCTTCCCGGTCTTGATAGATGCGGGCATATTTACGTCTTTGAACGCTGATTATCGCGAGGCGACCCCGCTTAGCCGTGCCGAGTGGATCAAATTTACGGCGTTGTTCTTCAATGTCGAAGCGACCGCCGAGACGGTCTATGCGGATATCGCCGCCAGCTATAACGAAGCGGCAGCATTGGCGGCAACTGTGCCCGCCGACGCCCGCCCCACCGTATTGTGGAACAGCTTCTCGTCCTACGATACCGCGTGGAGCATCCCCGGCGCGCTGACGTACCCGGCGCGGCTGATCCAAGACGCGGGCGGCGTGATCGCGCTAGGCGACCAAGCCCCTGACGTGAGCGTTAAACTGACCTTTGAGGCGGTCTATGCCGAGGCGCTGGATGCCGCTGTGTGGTTGCCTAACTTGTTCGCCGTCAGCACCTTGGCGGATATCGAGGCGGTCGATAGTCGCTATGTCGATTTTGCCGCGTTCGCCAACGGGCAAGTCTGGAATGACAACCTGAGTGAGAACGCCAACGGGGGCAACAACTATTATGAGTTGGGCGTCACCAATCCCGATCTCGTGCTGCGCGATCTCGTTGCGATTTTTCATCCTGAACTGTTGCCGGATCACGCATTCGTGTTTTTCCGGCGGCTAGGGTAAAGGACAGGGATTAGGCTCTTGTTTTGCCTCAATCCCCACCCCCTAGCCCCCTCCCCATTGCATGGCTGAGGGGGGATTTTCAAAGTGCTTGTGCCGTTTTCTCCCCCTCTATCACGGAGTGGGGAGGGGGCGCTGACCGAAGGTCAGACGGGGTGGGGATGCTTTCATTAAGGCTTAACTTGACGCCCAAGACCCCATTGGGTCGCCCCTACGAGACCCAATGGGGTCGCCCGCCGATTCAAACCCTTTTTCAACAGAATCATTGGGGTCGCCCCTAGACAAGCGTCTTACGTTTTTGCTGCAATCAAAAGGTATTGAACATGGCTGAACCCATTTTACGTCCGTCCCCGCGTGCCGCCGCGTTTACAGAGTCGGTGCCCGATGCTCCCGCACGCTTGGGGTTGGGCTTGCGTCCGGCGTTGTTGGGCGTGCTGGTGCTGGCGCTGGTGATCGTCTTTGGCGTCAGTTTGGCGCTTGGCTCGGTCAGCATCCCGCTTCAACAAATTATCACGGTGCTGTTAGGCGGCGAAGCCGAGCGCGCCTCGTGGACGAACATCATCCTCAAATTTCGCTTGCCCAAAGCGTTGACAGCGGCGTTGGCGGGGGCGGCGCTCAGCGTCAGCGGGCTGATGATGCAAACCTTGTTTCGCAACCCCTTAGCGTCGTCCGATGTGTTGGGCATCAATTCGGGCGCTAGTCTGGGCGTGGCATTGGTGGTGTTGTCGGCGGGGACGGTCGGCACGACGGTCTTGGCGGGCATCGGCTTGGCGGGGGATGTCAGCTTGGTGCTGGCGTCCATCGTCGGTGCCGCGCTCACCTTAGGACTGATCTTGCTGATCGCACGGCAGGTCGAAAACAGTTTAACGTTGCTCATCCTCGGCTTGATGATCGGGCAATTGACGTTTGCGCTGGTCAGCCTCCTGCTCTATTTCAGCATCCCAGAACGGATTCAAGCTTTCGTCAATTGGGGCTTCGGCTCGTTTAACGGCGTCACTTGGGATCAGGTGCCGTCGCTCGCGCTGCCGATCCTGATCGGGCTGGGCATGGCGTTGCTGTTGTCGAAATCCCTCAATGCCTTGCTCTTGGGCGAAACCTATGCCCGCAGTCTGGGCATGGATACCCGCCGCGCCCGCCTCGCGATCATCACCACGACGGCGATCTTGACGGGTGCGGTCACGGCGTTTTGCGGACCTATCGCCTTCATCGGGATCGCCGTGCCGCACCTGTGCCGCAGCCTCTTCAATTCGTCTGATCATCGTGCTTTGGTGCCGGGCGTGATCTTGATGGGGGCGACGGTCGCCTTGATCGCGGCGCTCATCGCCGAGGTGCCGGGCAGCGGTTTGATCCTACCCCTAAACGCGATCATGGCGTTGTTTGGGGCACCCGTCGTCATTTGGGTGATCTTGCGGCAACGCAACTTGCAACGGGCATTCGCGGCATGAGGTCGCCCATCCTCGAAGCACAGGGGATCGCCATCGGCTATGCCGGGGCACGCCCCCCGTCCGTGACGGTGGCGCAGGGCATCGATGTGCGCTTGCTGGCGGGCGAAATGGTGTGCTTGATCGGACCCAACGGCGCAGGCAAATCGACCTTGATGCGGACGTTGGCGGGGATGCAACCGCCCCTCACCGGCACCATTACCATCAACGGGACGCCACTGGCAGCGCTGACCGCCAACGCGCGGGCGCGCAGCTTGGGCGTCGTCTTGACGGAACGCCCGAATGTGGGCATGTTGTCCGGCTATGGCTTGGTGGCATTGGGGCGGCACCCGTACACCGATTGGACGGGACGCCTCAGTCCGCACGATGAAGCGGTGATTCGGTGGGCGGTCGAGGCGGTCGGGGCGCAAGATATCGCGGCGCGTCCGGTAATGGAACTGAGCGACGGGCAACGCCAAAAGCTCATGATCGCGCGCGCGTTGGCGCAAGAGCCGCAAGTGATCTTGTTGGATGAGCCGACTGCCTTCCTCGATCTGCCGCGCCGCGTCGAGATCATGCAGTTGTTACGGCGTTTGGCGCACGAGACCGGGCGCACGGTGCTGCTCTCTACCCACGAACTGGATTTGGCATTGCGCACCGCTGACCGGATTTGGTTGCTGTCGGGCGGCGTCTTGGCGAGCGGCGCACCCGAAGACCTCGTGTTGAGCGGTGCCTTCGAGACGGCATTCCGCAGCGAGGGCGTGATCTTCGACCGGCACACCGGGGCGTTCAAGGTCAACGCCGAAGGGGTCGGCAAGATTTATGTGCGCAACATGGGGGAGGATGGGGTGGCAGCGGTATGGACGCGGCGGGCGCTAGAGCGGGCGGGCTTTGCGATCAGCCCTGACGCCGATTCCGCAACGATCACCGTACAAATTTTGGAGCGTATGGGGGGCACAATCTGGCGTTTACAGGCGGGCGAATTAGCAAGCGAGCATCGATCTTTGCAAGGGCTGATCGCAAGTTTGACTTCGGAAATATAAAGGAGGGGGCGCAACGGATTGCGCCCCCTCCTTTTTTATGGTGAATTACGAGCCGGGTGCCGGGGTCGGTGCGGCTTCTGAGAAATCGAAGGTCGAGGCATCGGGCACAGCCGGCGGGGTAAACCCGGGTTGGGCTTCTGCCAAGCTCTCGAAGTCAAACAGGAATGGGCTGTTGGACGGGATGAGCGCCAAATTGATGTTCGGTGCCAGCCGTTGAATGTATTGATACTGGATCAGCGACGGGTTGGCGGCGATTTGCTCGCTGACGAGGCGCAACGCTTCGGCTTCGGCTTGGGCACGCAACACGATGGCTTGCGCTTCACCTTCAGCGCGCGTGATTTCGGCATCGCGTTCACCTTGGGCGACGGCGCGGGCTTGGGCGGCTTCTTGCTCGCGCGTTTGCACGACCAGACGGGCGCGTTGCGCTTCTTGTTGGGCGATCTGGGCATTTTCAATCGACAGCGAGAATTGTTCCGAGAACACGATGTCGCGCACCAACAGGTCGGTCAAGGTCAGCCCCTCTTCGATGAAGCGGGTTTCGATGTTGTCTTGAATGGCTTGTTCCATCTCGGTTCGACCGGTGCCATAAATTTCGGTGGCGTTGTAGCGCGATACGATATCACGCACGAGACCGCGCACGGTCGGGCGAATGAAATCTTCGGGATAGCGTGTCCGCCAGCGCGTGTGGACGGTGTTGGCTAGGTCGGGGTTGATGCCGTACAAGACGGTGACATCCAAGCCGACTTCCTGACCATCACTGGTACGAGCGCGCACGGCATCATCACCGCTACGGTTGCCTTCGGCAACGGTGCCCGACATGGTATATTGCTGTTGTTCGATGGGATAGAGCGTGTATTCTTGGACAACAGGGATGATGATGTGCGTGCCGGCGCGCAGAGGCGTTTCCAGATTACCGGACAAAGTATTGAAGACGACGCCGACTTGTTGCGGCTGGACAATCAAAATCCCTTGGCTGATCAGGCTAAAGACCACGCCCGCCACCAAGCCGATGATTGCCAGCAAGATGCCACTGCGGACGGGACGCCCTTGTGAAGCGGACAACACGACCAGCGCAACGCCACCTAAGAACGCCAGAAAGCCGATGAACGACAGCGTTCCGATTAACGAACTAATGCCCATAAAAATCTCCCTTTGAATCCTGTGGTGATATAAACGTCATGACAACTCATGACTGCGTAGGATCACACTCTGTAGGTATATACGCAGCAGTATAACACGGCGTCTCTAAGCACTGGATGAGTGCGTGGCGCTGGAGGGCAATTCCCCCCAATAATTGAGGGGTCTTGAGAATTTCTATTGCAAAATAAATAGAAGCTGTTCAGGGGAGTGAATCATAGATTGCCGTTTTTTATTTTTTCGTCCGCACGAACATTTCGCTAGGTGCTTGTGAACGCTCTACAGCCGCTGAAGCGGCGTAGCTTCTGAACGACGTATGCGCTTATCCTCACCGTCAAGCGGCGGGGACAGAGGCGCTGCGTTATCGCTCACCGATGCGACCCATCGGGGATGTGCGCGTTTTAACACATTGATCGCGGCATTGACATCACGATCTAAAGACAGACCACAGGCACAATCCACCCAGCGGTCTGCCAATGTGAGGTGTTCAAAAAGCGCGCCACAGCTTGAGCAGGTTTTGGAGGTATAGGCGGGATCGACAAAAACTAGCCCACGACCGGCACTCACAGCCTTGTTCGTGAGGTGTCTTTTGAAGATACCCCAACCCGCATCCAAAATGCTCTTGCTGAAACGTTTGTTGCGCACCATATTGTTGATGCGTAAATTCTCCATGCCGATCAGGTCGTAAGCGCGCACGAGGCGAAAACTGACTTTGTAGGCGATGTCGCGCCGTTGGTTGGCGATCTGCTCGTGCTGCCGTTGCAAGCGTACCAACGCCTTACGACGGTTTTTTCCGCCACGCACTTTACGCGCAAGCGAACGCTGCAAAATGCGCAAACGCCGTTGAGCATTTCTATAGAGGTGGGGATGCTCGATTTTCTGTCCGTCGCTGGTGGTGAGCAGCGACGCAATCCCAAAATCGACGCCGACCATCTGCCCCGTTTTCGGCAGCGCTGCGGTCTCGCCAACTTCGCACACAATTGCCACGAACCATTGTCCCGCTTGCTGAATCACGCGCAACGTCTTGGGCTTGCCTTGTAACTGTCGGTGCCAACGGACGGACACCCGCCCGACCCCCGATATCTGGAGTTTGCGCCCATCGATTTTCCAGCCGTTGCCATATTCTTTCAGTCCGAAGGACCGAAAACGAGGGGCGCTTTTGAAACGAGGATAGCCCGCTTTTTTGGTGCCCTCACGCACGCGCGCAAAAAAGCGTTCAAAGGCTTTGTGACACTGCGTGGCGGCGATTTGCAAAATATGACTATGCACTGCCGCCGCTTGGGGAAAAGTGGCTTTGTAATGCTTGACCATTTGCAAAAGTTGCTTATGAGAGACACTTCGCCCCTCCACCCGATACGCCCATTTCCGTTCCGCGAGGCACATGTTATAAAAGTTGCGGGCACACGCCAAGATATTCAACAGGTTGCGTTCCTGTCGCGCTTTGGGATAGAGGCGATATTTGAAGGTTTTCAGTCCCATTACAGATGTTTTTGCGCCTCGATATATTTTTGGATCGTTTCTGAGGAAACATTTCCGGCGCTACTGGCAAAATAACTACCGGTCCATAATGAGGGTAATTTTAGCAATGTGGGGAATTGTTGACGTAAAAACCGTGAAGTCACCCCTTTACATTTTTGAACGACATCAGCAGCCGATGTTGTAGGAAAGACTCGCACGAACAAGTGAATGTGATCAGGTTGAATCGCTAATTCAAGAATTGTCCACCCGTGTTCTTCACATGTTTGACGAATTAAACGTTCGCATTCCACTTGAATATCTCCTACCAAAACAGCCTTTCGCCGTTTTAGTGTCCACACCAAATGGTATACAATGAGATGAATACGGTGTTCGTCGCGTTGATAGTCCATAGTCATGCTGTCGAATTCATTATTCGAAGTATACACTCTATCAACAGAATTGCTAGGCGGCTGAAGCCGACGACGCCTAACCTCGCCCGCTAAAACGGGCGAGGCTTGCGGCGGGCTAAAGCCCTAACTCTGTCAAAACCCCCCTTCTCGGCATACGATGAACATACGGCTATCGATTCAAGAAAGGCAACGCATGTCAGTGACTCCAAAGTATGAACAGGTCAACACCGTCCTCCGGATCACGCTGATTCTCAATCTCTTGGTCGCGGTCGGCAAAATCGTCACCGGCATTTTGACGGGGGCGATTGCCATCACCGCCGACGGCATCCACTCGTTGATCGACGCCCTCTCGAATGTGCTGGCGCTGTTCGCCAACCGCATCGCCGCCCAACCCGCCGACGATGATCATCCGTATGGGCACCGCCGTTTTGAAACGGTGGCGGCATTGGCACTTGGCATTTTGCTGTTGCTCACCGCGTGGGAGATCGTTTCCAGTGCGGCGGATCGGTTGTTTGGCGGCGAAGCGCCCCAATTGACAGGGGCGGCATTTGGCGTCATGGGAGCAACGCTGGTCATCAACATTTTCGTCAGTCGCTATGAGCGCCGCAAGGGGCAGGAACTCAATTCCGAGTTGTTGATCGCCGATGCTGCCAATACTGGTGCCGATGTGTGGGTGACGGTCTCGGTTCTCGTCAGTATGGTGCTGGTCACGATGGGGGTGGGGTGGGCGGACGCCGCCGCTGCGGTCGTCGTCGTCCTATTGATCGGGCGGGCGGCATGGTCGGTGATCCGAGGCGCGGGGGGCGTCTTGGTCGATACCGCCCCGTATGCCCCCGCGCATCTGACCGCCATCGCCGAATCGGTGCCGTCGGTGCAACAGGTGGTGCGGGTGCGCAGCCGGGGCACGCTGGATGCCGCCTTCATTGATATTGATATCGCCGTTGAACCCGCCACGACGACGGATCACACTGCCGCCATCGCTGATGCGGTGCGCACGGCGTTTGCGGATAAGCTGCCCGGCTTGGATGAGGTCGAGATTCATTTTGTGCCGACCAAAGCCCCCGACGATGCCGCCCATCCCAATTATGCGCTGATCGCCCGCGCCGCCGCCGATGCGCTCGGCTTGTCGGTGCATGAAGTCCGCATGATCGACCGTCCGGCAGTGCCCGATACCCTGTGGGTGATCGGCACCGGAAAATTGTTGGAGATGCACGTTGAGGTTGCGCCGGGGCAGACCTTGAACGAGGCGCATGAGCAGGTGACGACGTTGGAATTGCAGTTGCGCGCGCAATTGCCGGAGATCAACGAGATCATCACGCATATCGAGCCGATGGGCGCAGGACAGATCAACGGGTTGTTGGCGCAAGCGTGTATCCGCTTGCAAAAAGAAGCCAAGACGCTGTTGGATCGCGAGTATCCGTTGCTGAACTGGCACGATCTGCGGGCGGTGCCGCTTGATAACGGCTGTGCCTTGACGCTGCACGTCACCTTGCCGGGGACACTGACCCTAGAGCGCGCGCATCAGATCGCCGAGAGTGCCGAGGCGATGCTGCGCTCCACGTTGCCCCGCCTGACGCGCGTCACGATTCACACCGAACCTATCGAAGCACCATAACGGGGAGCGTCTTAGGGGCGGGCTAGGCGCATGGGGATCGTTTCCTGACCATTGACGGCTGCGCGCCGAATATCCGCCCATTTGCCGCCAACGGTCATTTCTCCCTTTATTACCGATCATTTTTCAGCCTGAGCAGTTACCAGAATAAAATAAATAGGGAGGCATGAAGACGTGAAGAAAAACAGGAAAATACCCCTCGAAACGTAGATGTAGGGGCGGATTAGGCGCTTGTCAATCGTTCGTTAACATGAAAGTCCGCGCGCCGATCCCACCCATTTGCTGCCAACGGTCATTTCTCCCTTTATTACCGACCGTTTTTCAGCCTGAGCAGTTACGAGTCACATGTTTTTCTTCCTGCCTTCCCATTCATTTCCCTATTTCTGACGGAGCGCACTCACCGTCGCCGCCCCTTCGCCCCCGACCGACTCGCCGCCGCTGTCGCTGTCTTGCCGCCGCTTGGCACCACCCGATCAAAGCGCGCCACCGTCTCCAAATAATAAGTTTGCGGCGCGAGATCGATGGGTTGCGCGGTCGTTAGCCGATAGCCGACCGTCGCCAGCCGTTTGACATCGCGCGCCAAGGACGCTGGATCACTGCTCACATACACCAACCGTGCCGGGGCACGTTCCCCGATCAAGCGCACAATCTCATCCCCCAACCCTGCCGAGGGCGGATCGACGATGATGCTGTTGTATTCGTCCTCAAGGTCTTCTAAGGCATTTGCCGCCGACCCTTCGATCACCTCGACATGTTCCAAGTCCGCCAAATTTTCGTCGGCGTCGGTCGCCGTCGGTGGGTAGCTTTCCACCAACGTGACGAGGGCGGCACGCTCGGCGGCGGCGGCGCTTAGCACCCCCACGCCCGCATACAAATCGAGGACGGAGTCGGTCGTGCGCGCTGCCAGCAGGTCGCTGACGGTTTTGGCGAGGATGCCCACCCCCCCGACGTTGGCACGGAAGAAACTGCCCGCCGTCGCGCGGAACCAGCGCCCATTGACCAAGAAGCGGCTGTGCGAGTCGCCGATCAGGTTCATCGGTTCATTGTCCGGCAGCAACAGGTTGACGCTGGCGGGGAAGTCGGCTTCCAGTTCTGGCTCATCTTGCTCCGTGATGATGCTCAGCACGATCATCAGCGCGCCGTCGCTGCCGATCTCCAACCGCACCCGCTTGATCCCCGTCAAATCGAGTTGGAGTTGTTCGACCAGCGTCATCACATCGGGATGGGTGACCGGGCACTCTTCCAGCGTAATCATCCGTCCTTCATCGGTCGAGGGAGTGCCGAGTCGTCCCCGCGCGATGAATTGCCCCCCATAGGCGTCCTCGGTGTCATCCTCATCTGCGTGATCCGCCAGTGCTGGCGGATCCCCTTCGGGGGGGATCACGCTGAAGCTGATGTGGTGGTTATAGCCCCACAGCAGCGGCGCGGGGATCACCGGACGGAGCGCGCGCTCGATGTCGCGGTCACTGAGCTTGCCTAAGCGTGACAGTTGATCCGCGAGGATGTCTTGTTTCAGCAGGAGTTGAGCGGCATAGTCGATATGCTGCCATTGGCACAAGGCACAGCGCCCGACACCAAAATGTTTACACGCCGGAAAAACCCGATCCGCCGAAGCTTCAATCAAAGTGATGCCCTCGGCTTCGGAGTGGCGCTCGCCTTCAGCGGTGATACGCGCCGTCACGACTTCGCCGGGGATGGTGTAGGGGATGAACACGGGTTTGTGATCATGAAAGGCGACGCCGCGCCCCCCGGCAGCGATGCCGTCAATGGTCAGGGTTAGGTCGTTCGTCATGCGTCACCTCGTGTTAGGGATAGGTATAAGAGAAGCATAGCCTAAAGCGGGGTCAAAAGAAAGAAAAGGGCGCAGGAATTTTGTCGTGAAGGCGTAAAGGCATTCCCAAGTCCAAATTTATGACGAAATCTCGTTATAATGGTTTTAGAAAAGTGAGGAGCGTTTTTATGGTTGACATCACCCAGACGCGCACGACCGCTCTCGAATTCCTTGCGTTGCCAGAGACGACTCAGCCGATGCAACTCATCGAAGGAGAGATCATCGTGTCCCCTGCACCCACGTTATTTCATCAAATGTTGGCGGGTCTCTTTTTTACCCATCTTAATTTAAGGATCCCAGACGGAATCGTCTTTATGGCTCCGGTGGATCTCCATTTAGATGATGGCAATGTCACCCAACCAGATGTGGTCTGGGTGGCAGCAGAAGGGCGCTGCCGTCTTCTGTTCAAGTATATGGAAGGGGCACCCGACCTGATCATCGAGATTCTTTCGCCCGGCACCGCCACCCTAGACCGCACCCGCAAGTTTGATCTATACGAACGGCATGGCGTCAGTGAGTATTGGCTGGTCGATCCCGAAACGCGCCGCATCGAAGTGTTCACCCTCACCGAAGGCAAATACACCACCTATCATCGCTTCACGCAGGATGAGACGTTGGTATCCCCGCGCTTGGGAGCGTCGCTTGATCTCAAGCTTATCTGGAAAGATGTGCCGGGCGTGACGACTCCACCTGAATAGCCGAATGGTAACTGCTCAGGCTGAAAAACGGTCGGTAATAAAGGGAGAAATGACCGTTGGCGGCAAATGGGTGGATATTCGGCGCGCGAACCTTCATGTTAACGAACGATTGACAAGCGCCTAATCCACCCCTACATCCACGTTTCG
>JBBRTY010000134.1:0-11791 GCA_038248285.1 Aggregatilineales bacterium | reverse complement strand
GACAGTTCGGCTTCAAACCAGCCTGCGTTGCAAGCGTCATCGGTCTCGATTTGGCAAGTAGCAAAGGCATCCTGTGCTTGGGCGAGCGTGCTGCCCATCTCAAAGCTACCCGCTGGCACCAACACCATCGTCACACCGTCAAATGCTTGTGTGATGGGCGTCCAGTCCTGATTGCGAGTCACGGGGGTGCTGGCAAGCGCGACAACATCAGGAGTCGGGGTCTGCGGGACGGGCGTGGGGGTTGTATTCCATAGCGCGGGAAAACTCATCCCGACCATGAGGATGCCGCCTAGTCCGCACCCTACGATTCGCAATGAGGAAACCATTCAGGTCGGCGACCCCTAAAAACCATCGCCATCCCCATCTTTGATCGGTGCCCACAACGGGGTGCGTCGTAGGGTGCGGACTAGGCGCTTGTCGAGACCTTGCCCGCCCGATACGTCCCCGCGCCGTATGTCCGCCCGTTTGAACCTACATCTTCCCCTGTAACATGACGAGCGCATTTTGCACCAAATTGAAATGCACCCTTGAAGGCTGATGCAATAAGAGGCAACACGCGGAGGCGGTGGGGAATTCCGGAAAAAGATTAAGCCCGCGCAACGATGTGTACGGCAGGGTCAACGGGCGGACACATACGGCGCGGGGGCTCTCGATATATTGTCCCTCACCCCCCGCGCATAAACCGTCCCAGCCACGTCTCCAACGTCAATAAGCGGAACACCACCTCCACTTGGGGCGCGCGCCCGCTAAAATGCCCTCGTACCAGCCCCTCCAACGCCGGCACATCGAACAGATCACGAATAGCGGCATCGCGATCCAGCAAGCGCGCCTGAATCCGTTCGCTCAGCGCGCCGTTGAACCAACCGAGGATCGGCGTCTCGAATGGCTTCTTGGGGCGCTCCACCGCTTCGGGCGGCAACAATGGACGCATCGCCTCGCGCAGCACATATTTGTTCGACTTGAGGCGCAATTCCGGCGGGATGCGGGCGGCGAAATCGAGCAGCACCGGATCGAAGAACGGCACCCGCGCTTCCAGCGAATACGCCATCGTGATCTTGTCGGCATAGAGTAAGGCGTTGCCATGCAGCCAAGTGTTGATCACCAACGCCTGCGCCGCATCATCGACATCATAGCGCAACGAGTGGGCGATGATGTCACTGTAGGTGGTCTCTTTGTGGTGCGCCCGTCCCCATGCCGCTTTGAGATCTGCGCCATACAGGGTATGCCGCAACGTGTCGGAAAACGCTAAGCCGTCAAATGAGGCAGTGCGGCGCAATGCCTCATCACGCGGCAAGAAGCGGTTGCGCCATTGGGGTAGATACGTCGGCAGCGCGCCGATATAGCGGTAGCGCTTCATCGCCGGATAGCTGCCCTCAAACGCCCCTAGCACATCCGCAAGGGAGGCAATGCCCCCCCCCCCACCGCGCCGCGCCCGCATGATCTGAGCGAGTAAGGCGTGCGACGGATAGCCGGAGAACAGCTCATCGCCGCCCAACCCCGTGAGCGCTACCTTGACATGGCGCGCCGTCTCTTGCGCCAACAACAATTGCGACACCGCCGACGAGTTGGCGTTCGGCTCGTCGTGGTGATAGACGTAAGTCTCGAAGCCGCGCCACCAGTCCTCGGCGCTGATCACCAGTTCGTGATGATGTGCCCCAAAGTGCGCGGCAATCACCCGTGCGCCTTCCAGTTCGTTATCGCGGGTGGGCATGTCGTAACCGACGGTGAACGTCTCGATGGGGTGATCGCCCTGCCCCTCTTGCGCCATCAATGCCAAGATCGCCGCCGAGTCGATGCCTGCGCTGAGGAACAAGCCCAAGGGCACATCACTGCGCAAATGCAAGCGTACCGAGTCGGCGAGACGGGTGCGCGTTTCATTGATGATGGCAGCGACGCTTTCGCCATCGCGCGCACCCACCGCCCCGACATGATCGCGCCCAAATTCCCAAAATGTGTGTTCATGTTGGCTGTACTGCCCGTCTGACCCGCGCTCGATGATCAGCGCGGTGCCGGGCATCAGGCGGCGCACCCCGGCGAACAAGGTTTCGCGCCCGATCATGTAGCCAAACGACAAGTAGGTGTCCAACACATCAAGATGGAGCGCGCGCGGCACGGCGGAATCGGTCAAAATGGCTTTAACCTCGCTGGCGAAGTGCAACACGCCGTCGTGTTCGCACAGATACAACGGCTTGATGCCGATGTGATCGACCGCCAGCACGAGACGCTCCTTGCGGGAGTCCCATAAGGCGAAGGCGTACATGCCGCGCAAATGGGGGAATAACTCGGTGCCGTATTGTTCGTACAAGTGGATGATCGTCTCGCCGTCGCCGTCGGTGCGGATCGCGTGCCCTTGCGTGATCAATAGGCGGCGCAGTTCTTTATAATTATAAATTTCGCCGTTAAAGACGAGGGCAATCGACCGATCTTCGTTATACAAGGGCTGATCGCTCCCGCCCACATCGATGATGCTAAGGCGGCGCATCCCAAGCGCGATATCCGGTTGGGGCGACGGGGCATACACGCCTTCGCCGTCGGGTCCGCGATGGCGGATAGCGTCGCACATGGCGCGTACTGCGCCGATGCTGGTGCGTCCGCGTCCGCTAAGGTCAAGGATGCCACAAATACCGCACATGGGATGATCTTTCTGCTGTGGGGACGGTAAAAGGCTTTATTATAAAGGATGCGCCCGCGTTTAGACTCTCGCAATCAATTGCGATTATAATGCGTCAGAGAGGCTAATCACCCTACAGGAGAGATCGATCATGCGTTCATTTCGGAAACTCGTCAGCATTCTTTTGATGGCAATCATGGTAGGCGGGGGGGTGATCCCAGTCGCTGCCCAAGACGATTTAGTCACCTGCGACTCAGACTTGATCCTACAGCTCTACATCGCCGAGTATTACTTCAACTTCGCTGGGCTACGCGGTCAGTTGATGGATTTAGGCACTTACTACAATTTCGCGCCTTTCGGCACCCTCACCGAGGTGGATTTGGAACAGTTCGATAAGGGGCAATATACGCCCATATTCGCGGAACTGGCGACAATGATGGGCGACGACGGCATGGTCGCATCGGCGATGATAAATCAAGCCACCGCCACGGACCTGATGACGATGCTGCCGATGACGGACGACGAAATGGCAACCATGATGGGCGATGACATGCCTGCCGATGCCCTGTTGATGCCCATTATGATGACCGACGAACCCGCCGAATGCCAAACCCTGCGCGCCGAACTCCGCCATTTCTTCACCGTGGTGGCAATACGTGACATCGGCTAATCATCCCCAGTAAGCGTCGCCACCCCCGCATCATAGGCGGCACCCACGCGCTTAAACAATGCCTGCGCCGCCGCAAGACGCGGGGCGCGGGTGGGGTCGCTTGCACCGAAATACGCCCCATTTGCGTATACAATATAGTCTTGAACGCTGACACAGGGTCAGCCCAATAGTGTTGATAAAAGTCGGTGTCCCTATGCAATTTCGTAGACGCAATCTGCCGTGGTTGGTGGCGCTCGGTATTATGGTCGGCATCGTGATCCTGTCGGGGGTGGCGACGGCGCAAGTAGCGCTGGCGCTCATCGGTTTGTACGCCACCGCTTTCATCCTGTCTACCCTACAGGTACAGCCCACCCAACTGATCGACCGTTCGCGCGCGTCGCTGACTGCCGCACGGATGAGTCCTGAAGCGCGCGAAGCGACGGATCGGGCACGGCGACGAGGTACCCCGTTTAACAACGGCTTGGCGCTTAGTGATGTCGGCTTGGTCGTCACCCAATCGAGTCGCGAGGGTATCGTGATGCGCCGTAGCCGCTCGGTGACGGGCGATGATGACGGGGCACGCCCGTACATCACCCTGCGCGTGCAACCGTCCCAAGCCGACCGCCATGTCCTGATCCGCTTCGAGATGATCGACCAAAAGGGCGAGACGCGCTACGTCCACGAGATGCGCTCGTATCTGCGCGACGGCGAAAACAGCATCTTGGCGGATCACCACCTGCCACTGGCGAGTAGCGGTCAGGCATTGCCGGCGGGGGATTGGGATCTGCGGGTCTTTGTCGATGGCAACTTGGTGGGGTTGCACGGCTTCGCTTTTTCGCCTTCAGTGCGGGATCGTTTCCGTTACCTTGAGGACGACTCGCAAGCTCCCGCCGCCCAAGCAGCGGCTGCCCCGCGCGCCCCCCGCCGCTTACAGGCAGACGACGACAGCCAAGATGTACCCAAAAGTTTGGAGGAGTTGTTGCGCGCCCAAAGTAAAGCGGCACATGGGCAAAATGGGCGGAGCCAGCCCGGAACGAGAGGCTAAGCGATGCAAAATAATGGTCGCCGGTTGGGCGAAATTCTCTTGGGCTTCATTTTACTGTTGATCGGACTCAGTTCGTTTTCGAGCGTTGCCCCCTTCTTCTTGCTGTTGGGGGTGGTCGGTTTTTTCTTTTTGGCGCGCAATTTCAGCCAATTTGAGGCATCGACCACCGAGCGTCCCCGCAGGACAGACGCGCGCGATCGCGCGTATGATGACGAATCACGGGTCAGCAGTCGTGAACCACACATCTACGATCATGCGCTGGACGCTGCCCGGCGTGCTGGGATAGAACTGGACGGCGCGAAGGTCTATCCCATCGATATTGGCGTGATGAGCTTCAGCGCTGACGGTGCCCCGCGCATCCATCGCACCACCCAAATCCCCGATGATGTCGATTATATTCAGCCCTTCGTGCAAATTCATTTGCCGTTGATCGCACGGGGGCGCGTCCGCTTTGAGATTCACGATGCCGTCGGCGAGGCGGTTTTCATCCATGAGACCGAGACGCCGTTATCGAAGGGTGCCAACCTCGTGACCCCAGCGGCGCGGTTGCCGATCCATGATGTCTTGGATTTTGAGGGAGCGTGGGAACTGCGGGTGGTGGTGGATGGCGTGCCGCTGGCGGTGCTGCCGATGGACTGGCGAGAGACGGGCAGCCGTCTTTTGCGCCAACACATCCAAGAAGACGGCGAGATCAGCAATGAGCTTCAGGCGTTGGTCGATGACAGCCGTTTGGGGCGGATGAGCCTTGATGAGTTGTTGTCGAGGCAAGAGGAGAGCGACCCCGAAACCAATAAACGTGCGCAACGGCGCTAGGGTGCCACGCTAGGGGGCAGCCCCCCTCATGCCTGCCGTTTCGCCAATGTCTCATCGCGCGCTTGCCGCAAAAGCGCGCGCAGGGCGCTGATCTCGGCGATGGCGTTCACCTTTGCTGTCTTGTGCCGCCCCGCCGCTTGGATCAACAACAGGCTGATCGTGCCGTCATAATTAGCGATCACGCTGTCCTCGACCGCCAGCCGCAAATCGAATTTGCTCTTCTCGGAAGTCATCTGCAATTGCCCGCGCCCGGCACCGCGCATCTGCATGTGACGGCAGCGGGTGATGAGCGCTGCTATATCGTTGTATTTCGCCCCATAATAACTCAGGCTCGCCCAATCCAGCGTCAGCCCCAAGCCTTCGACGCCCTGCAACAGCCCGCGTACAGCGTCGGGCGTGGTCGCCATCGAATCCACATGGGGGGTGAAGCTCAGCGCGATGCCGACGGTTTGGGCGGCGGCGGTCATGCGCCGTAACGAATCGAGGGTACGGGCTTGAGCGGCGGGGTCTTCGGTCAAATTGTGGCTGACGCCCGGTGAAATGGTCACACCCGGCACCCCCAAAGCCTGCATGAAGGGCAGCAACGAGACAAAGGTGTCGATCTCGCGTTCGCGGCGGTCGTCATCGGCGAGCGAGATACGAGGGAGCATCAAATAAAAATCACGCAGCGCAAGGTTATACAGCGCCAGATCGTTTTTGATGTCAGTGGCGATGGCGCGCGGTTGTTGGGCGGCTTGGGCGAGGTTGACGCCCTGCCCGCTGCCGATGTCGGCATAACGAAAACCGAGCCGGGCAATGGTGCCCAGCGCTTCGGTGAGCGTCAGGTCGGGGAAAGACCAAGTGTGACAGCCAAAAGTGATCATGCCCCTGATTGTAACGCAGGAGCGGCGATGGTGTCACCCTGTTGAATCACCAATTCATACTCAAGATATGCCTGATGGTTGCTGGACGGCAAGCGGATCAGCAGTGGGCGATCCGAATCGCCATGAATGAAGGGGAAAGTGAACGAGTCGCCACAGCCAAGCGTCGGGTTATTCGCCAGTCCCCACCGAAGCGCATCGATCCCGCCACTATCGTCGGTGGCATTGCGGCAGCGTACTGTCATCGTTAGCACGCGGAAATTGTCGGGGGGCTGGCTGTACAGGTTGATCAAGCGCACCCACACCAAATCTTCGCCATCGCCCGTGGGGGTGCTAAGCGCCTCGCGAAACACCGCCCCCCCATCGCGATCCACCTCAATTACGAAAGCGGCAATATCCATGGGGGCATCGGGGATGAGCGGGTTGCGCACATTGGGCAAAGCAGCACATTCGCCAACTAAGCGTCCGGCGGTCGCTGCTACCCAGCCGCGCCGCTCGGCATAGCCGACAGCGTACCACACAGGTTGGGTGGTCGTTTGCCCCAAGACCATCAAGCTGGCACCTTCGCTGAGCGTCCCAAACGGGGCGAACCGTTCGGCGGGGGCGCTGCGCACCAGTGTTTCGGCGCTATCCGTAGGGGTCACGCCACAATTGAGCGCCCTCATCGGCTGATCGATCCAATTGGTTTGTACGGGGGCGAGGGGGGTGGCGGAAGCCGGTGCCGCGCTCGCGGCATCAATGCGCAGGACGAACACTAAAAAATAGAGCAGCGCGGTGGTCATGATCAACGCCAAAGGCAGGGACAGCAAGACGATGGTACTCCAATGGAGGGAACAGGTGTTTTTCATGATCATGACCTTTTCGGAATAACTATTTTTGTTGTGCGTTTTCACCATACTTTTCAGCATAATCGATCTCCCAAAAACCTTACATACGGGTGGGGAACGGTCACACCACGCGAAACATACCGCTTCTCTACGATTCGCCTTCGGAACGATACCAAGTTTCAGGGCGTCCTGTGTTATATTTGAACACTATGTCGATAGAGGCACTGCCCCCATCATATGACGTGGGTCATTGCACCATAAAAAGTCATGAAGGCGAGAACAATGACGGATGGGCGGGTCGAAAAACTCAATGAAATTGCCGCGCAAGTGCGCGCCTGCACCTTGTGCGACCTTCATAAAACGCGCAAGCAAGCCGTGCCGGGGGCGGGGGATGGACACGCCGAAATTCTCTTCATCGGTGAAGGTCCCGGTGAACAAGAAGATCGTCAAGGGCTGCCGTTCGTGGGGCGGTCGGGCGTATATCTCGAAAAAAAATTGGCAAGCATCGGCTTGACGCGCGACCAAGTGTTCATCGCCAACGTCGTCAAGTGCCGCCCGCCCGACAATCGCGATCCGCTCCCGCTAGAGATGGCGACCTGCAAATCATATCTCGACCATCAAATTGAAGTCCTCGATCCGTTGGTGATCGTCACCTTGGGGCGTTTTAGCATGGCGCGCTATTTCCCCACTGGCAAGATCACCCAAATTCATGGGCAACCCCGCTTTGAGGATCGGCGCGCCTATATCCCGCTGTTTCATCCGGCGGCAATCTTGCGTAACCCGCCCCTTGAACCCCAGATGCAAGCTGATTTTAACCGGATTTTGGAAGTCTTGGAGCAAGCGCGCGCGGCGTTTGGCAAGTGCCGTGCCCCCAACGTCGGCGTCATCACCACCGAGTCAGGACACACCGCCGGATCAAGATGCACCGCCGATACAACTCACGTTATTTTGAGGACATTGCTCATCTCACCCGTCTTTCGTTTTTTCATCCTAACCCAGCCTTCTATGACTCAATTACAGCGTATTCTTGGCTAGAAAGTGATCTACAGAATGTATCTATCGCTCGTTTTTCACAATCATCAGCCCGTCGGCAATTTCGGAAACGTGTTCGCCGAAGGTTACGAAAAAGCCTATTTACCGTTGGTGGCGCTTTTGGAACGGCATCCAACGATCCGCGTCGCCATGCACTTTACGGGACCCTTGCGCGATTGGATTTTGGTGAATCGCCCCGGTTTTTATGAGCGCCTGCGCACACTGGTACAGCGCGATCAGTTGGAGATCTTGAGCGGTGGCTATTATGAGCCGATCTTGACGATGCTGTCTGACGAGGACAAAATCGGGCAAATCACGATGTTAAACGACGCCGTGAAGGATGATTTTGGGCGTGCGCCCACGGGCATGTGGCTGGCGGAACGGGTATGGGAGCCATCGCTGGCGCGCCCCATCAACCAAGCCGGTATCGAATACGCCATCGTTGATGACACCCATTTCAATTTTGCGGGCTTCGACGACGACGCCTTGTTTGGCTATTACGTCACCGAAGATCAAGGGCGGGCGCTCAACTTGTTCCCCTCCTCCAAAGATATGCGTTACCTGTTCCCGTGGCGCTCGGTCGATGAGTGCATCGGGTGGTTGCGGCGCAAGTCGGATCAACTGAGCGGCGACCCGACCACCCCGCCGCCGCTGGCGGTCATGGGCGATGATGGTGAAAAGTTCGGCATGTGGCAAGGGACGTGGGAGTTGTGTTGGACCAACGGCTACATGGATCGCTTCTTCGCCGCGCTTGCCAGCAATTCCAGTTGGCTGCAAACCATCACCCCCGGCGACTATATGCGCCAGTTCGCGGCGCGCGGGCGTGCCTATCTGCCGACGGCATCCTATTTGGAAATGACCGAGTGGGCGCTCCCTGCTGAACGCATGTATGAAATGACATCGTTCCGCCGCGATATGGAACGCGAGATCGACATCAAGAAATGGAGCGATACCGGACGCGCGGATTACTTGCGGCGCGTATTGCACAATATGCGCGGCGGCTTTTGGCGCGGCTTCTTGACGAAATATCCCGAAGTCAACCAGATGCAAAAACGCGGCGCGTTCACCAGCGAGCGCGTCCATGCCTTGCCCGAAGGCGGCATCAAGCGCGAGGCGCTCAAACATTTATGGGCGTCGCAATGCAATTGTGCCTATTGGCATGGCGTCTTTGGCGGCACCTATCTGTTTCACATCCGCGCGGAAAATTACGCCAATATCCTCAAGGCGGAAGCCCTGTTTCTGAACGACAAGCTCAGCATCCAACAGGTCGATATCGACCTCGACAGCTACAAAGAAGTGGTGATCATGGGCAACCCCTTCTCGTTCGTCTTGACGCCCGCCATCGGTGGCGCGCTGGTCGAATGGGATGACCTGCCCAGTCGCTATAACTTGCTCAATATCATGACCCGTCGGCGCGAGGGCTATCATATTGCCCTGCAAGATGCTGCGACGCGCAACGCCGTGATTACGCCAGAAATGTCCGCGTGGAATGCCATCGAAAATGTGCATACCACGACGGTACGCGCCAAACGACTGGGTTTGGAGCGCGACTTGATCATTGATTGGCATCAGCGTGGGTCGTTCATCGATCATTTCTTGAGCGCCAATGCCACCGTCGATCTATTCCGACGGGTGGATTATGCCGAAGAAGGCGATTTTGTGTTGAGCGAGTATGCGGTCGATGTGACGGCGAGCGCCGAACGCGGCATGATCGCGCTCAAACGCGATGGGCATGTGTGGGTGAACGGTGTCCATCAGCCGGTGCGGGTGGAAAAACAATTCACGGTGGCGGCACAAGAGCGCGCCTTTGAAGTGGAATATGCGGTGACCAACTTGTCCACCGTGCCGATTCGTTTGCGCTTTGGCGTGGAAACCGCCTATGGCTTGGATGGCGGCGATACCGAATCTTGCTATTTGGCGTTGCCGACTGGCGCTGTCAGTGGCTTGGGGCAAATCAACACGACCGAAGAAGTCAGCCACTACCGCATTGGGACGACGATCCGCCAGTTTGAAGTCGGCGTCGAGTCGGGCAAGTCGGGGGTGTTGTGGTGCTTCCCGCTGGAACCCGTGTCGATGAGTGAGGGGGGCTATGAGCGCGTCTATCAAGGGACGGTGCTGCTGCACATCTTCACTCTGGAACTGCCCGGCGGGGCGACCTGGAACAATACCTTCCGCTTGAAGGTTAGCGACCTCGAATAACCGCTAGGGGGTCGGGGGGCGCTATTGCCTCCCGACCCCCTGAATACGCCCGTTTAGGCGACGCGCTGTCCGCGGAATACCCGCACGACGGCGATGATGACGATGGCACCGACCGTAGCCACGATCAAACTGACGATGACGCCAGTCAAGCCGTCATTGGCGCGGGCGATCCCCAAAATATTGAAGATGAACCCACCGATCACTGCCCCAATCAAGCCGATGATGATATCACCGATCAACGACGCGCTGCTTTTCATAACATTGTGTGCGATGGTACCTGCCAGTGCCCCAACGATCAGCCAACCCAAACAAATAAAGGGTGCTGCGATCAAATCACCAAGAAAATCCATGAGTCGTCTCTCCTTATAGCACGCAAAACCACACCCCTAGTGTAATCGTTTTGGGGTGGGCACGCTATCGGACGAGACGAGGCTAGGAACTAGGGGTCTCGGTAGCGTCAGTGGCGACGACCGCCACGAAGTCGAGTTCGAGCGCGACTGCTTCATCAACATTGGCGACGCTGGGCACACTGGGGATGGTGATACCAAAGTCGTTATGGTTGACGACAGCGCGGGCGGTACCTTCGAGGCGGGTCTCGCTGACGGGGGTCACAGTCAGCTCAAAGGTGACGGGTTGAGTGACGCCGACGAGGGTGAAATCACCCGTCACGGTGAAGGTGATCGGCGTGCCGACGGTGACGGTTTCGGGCAAGCCTTCGATAGCGGTGGGCACAAACTCCGCAAATTCAAATTCGTCTTGGGACGAACGCAAAATTTGTCCACGAATGGCGCGATTGCGGAAATCATTATCAGTCGCCAGGGTGCGCACATTGATGCGGATCGGTCCGACTTCGCTGTTTTGGGGGGCGCTGAAATCGACGGCGATCTCGCCCGCGACTTGGTTGGTCACGCCTGTGACGGTGGTTCGGACGCCACGCAGGTCTTCATCCAGCACGAAACGCACTTCCGAATCGTCGGCGACGATGGCAAAGATGGTGGCACTGTTGGCGGCGGAAACGCTTTCGCTGGTGATCTCGGTACTTGCTTCCCCTGATCCGCCGGTAGCGACAATAAAAATGACAGCGGCGGCACCCACAACGACGACCAGGGCGACCAACGCCAAAATAACACGCAAGGGACGGTTCATGCCACAAACTCCACAATAGATTGGATACAAAACCTATAATAAGCGAAAAGTGGACGAGGGTCTATTTCGCTCACATGACTCTTAAGGTTGTTAGAAATGTGTAAAATCAGTCTGTGGAAAAGGTATAGGCACAGAAATACGCTTCACCTAAAGCACGGTGCCTTCATGACGATCACTTTCACCAGCCTGATGAAATATTGCATCAATCTCATTTTAGTTTTAAAGTCATGCTCATCTTTATGCCGCCGCAATAAAAATGGTGAATGCGCATGATGCTTGATCTTAGCCGCCAATCTGTGGGCGACCGTTATCTCTTATTGGACCAACTCGGTCAAGGGGGGATGGGCACCGTCCACCGCGCGTTGGATCGTCTGACAGGGCAGTATGTGGCTCTGAAACAGGTCTTGCTGTCGTCGTCCGATAGCGAATTCGGACACCATACGTTGAGCTTTGCGCTTGCCCAAGAATTCGGGTGCATTTCACTTTGGTGCATCGCTATGATTTCATAACAGTAAACGGGCGGATATTCGGCGCGGCGACTCTTGGGGTTGGGGATTTTTCCACGAGCGCCTAATCCGCCCCTACATTTACGTTGATGAGACGATAGGG